>NZ_JALIQP010000001.1:0-327312 GCF_023566055.1 Halosolutus amylolyticus
CGCCGATGAGCGGCGCTCCTTCGCTCTCTCAACTGCACCTCCACTCACTGGATCAATTACTCCGTCACTTTCGGTGACGAAGCAATCTGTTTCAGCTTGTTCTACATCTTGGTTCGGCAACGACTGTAAACGGCGAGGTTTTGCGCCTGTTCATCCCATAACCCGATCGGTCCCGTTCGACGCCGGTGAACTCCGCCGTCGGGTCGGGACGACAACCGCACGCTTTTGGGCGGTCCCTGTGAACTGACAGACATGGATTCCGCGGCGTGGCTCGCGGACGACGACCCGATCGTCGGCGTCGTCGATCCCGATCCGGACGCGATCGACCCCGAAGCCGACCGAGACGCGGTCACAGCGATCGACGCGGCGCTCGTCGATCGAGACGCCTCGATCGCGACGGGGACAGTCGAGGAAGTGCTCGCCGCAGCGCCGTCGATGCTGGTCGCGATCCGAGAGGCCGGACTGACGGCCGTCGCCCGAGCGGAACCCGACGCCCCCGTCCTCCCGATCGGCCCCGTTCCAGGAGTCGAGACGGTCCCCGTCGACGCGATCGAGGCCGGCCTCGGGGCGGTTCTCGACGGCGACGCAGTCGAACGGGATCGGCCCCTGCTCGGCGTCGAACGCGAACCGGGATCGACGACGAGCGGGAGCGACCGCAAGCGCGCGCTGTTCGACGTGACGCTGGTCACGGAAGAACCGGCCCGCATCTCGGAGTACAGCGTCCGGAGCCGCGGCGAATCGATCGCGCAGTTTCGCGCCGATGGGGTCGTCGTCGCGACGCCGGCCGGGAGTTACGGCTACGCCAGCGCGGTCGACGTGCCGCGTCTCTCCGCGGCCGTCGACGCCGTCGGCGTCGCACCGATCGCACCCTTCGTCACCGCGACGCGCCGATGGGTGCTCCCCGCGGACGACCTCGCGCTCGCCGTCGAACGCGACGAGGGCGACGTCTCCTTGCTCGCCGACGATCGGATCGTCGAGACGATCTCGCCCGGCGAACGCGTCACCGTCGGCGTCGACGGGACGCTCGCGACGCTCGTCGTTCCCGAATCGAGTCTGTAACCGACAGCGTCCGCGTTGGCGCCGTTCTAGCTGTTGTACGGCTCCTCGTCCCGGTGGTTGTCCGGGTTCACGTTCTCGAGCGCGTCGTCCTCTCGATCGTCGGACTTGTGTTCGATGTCCTGTCGGCGCTGCTCCTCGTCGTGCCGTTCGCGTGCCTCTTTTTCCTCCTCGGTGAGTTCCTCTTTCTCGTCCTCGGCGTCGGCGTCCTCGTGTGCGAGTTCGACGTCCCGTCCGTGCTCGTCCTTGCCGGTCTCGTCGCGGTCGTCACTGTCGTTGGACATAGTGATCCCGATCGGGGCTACCGTCGGTCTCCGAAAAGGCATTGGGCTTGCGACGGTCGGCAAAGCGGACGGCCGATGCGATCGCCGTCGTCTCGACTACCAGGGCTCGCCGGACGCGAGATCGATCTCGCTGTCGCCCTTCTCCGAGGGGCAGACGTCCGCGAGTACGCAGTCGCTACAGTCCGGGTTGCGGGCCGTACAGACCGCCCGCCCGTGGTCGATACAGAGGTGGGTGAACTGCTGCCAGTAGCCCTCGGGGACGATCTCCATCAGCTCCTGCTCGATCGCCTCGGGACGCTCCTCCTCGGTGAGACCGAGTCGGCGGGAAAGCCGCTGGACGTGCGTGTCGACGACGATCCCCTCGACGACGTCGTGGCCGTGCTGGAGGACGACGTTCGCGGTCTTCCGGCCGACCCCCGAGAGGTCGGTCAGTTCGTCCATCGTGTCCGGGACCTCGCCGTCGTGGTCCTCGACGATCGCCTGGCAGGCGCTGCGGATGTACTCGGCCTTGTTGTTGTAGTAGGTGATCGAGTTCAGGTCCGCCGCGAGTTCCTCCTGGGGCGCGTTCGCGTAGTCTTCCGGGCCGTCGTACTTCTCGAAGAGTGCCTCGGTCTCCTGGTTGACCCGCTCGTCCGTACACTGGGCCGAGAGGATCACGGCGATCAGGAGCTCCAGCCGGTTCGAGTACCGGAGCGAGATCGTCGAGTCGGGGTAGGCCTCCTCGAGTCGATCGACGATCTCCGCCGCCTGCTCGCTCCGCGTCGCCAGTGGGGTTCCCATGCGCGACCGATGGACTGTCCGTACTAACTATCTGTTGGATTCGTCGGCGTGGGGCCGATCCGCTCCGGGTCGGTGAACCGCCGTCGCGTCACCGGGGAGCGGCCGTCACTCCGGCCTCGAAGATCGGCCGTCGCGGGGCGGGCGTGCCTGTCTCTCCCATGTCACTTCGTGGGACACTATTATTACGATGACTGTCGTACGTATCGAAACGACTCACGGAGGGATACGGATCGTTGTAACGGTTTACCGGTGATCGCCGCCTCAGTCGGGCGATCTCCGGTGACGAATTACAACAGACCGTACGAGTCGCGCGTCGATCACACGGTGGGGACCGAAGGGATCGACGGTGGGGGGAGAACCATGACGGTACAGGACGACACACTCACGCTCGACACCGAATCGCCAGCATACCACCGCGACAGCGTCGTCGACGCACTGCTGACCGAACTGAAAGACGACCAGGGGGGAATCAGGCGCGCGGCGCTCAAGCGCGCGCTCGAAATCGATGCCGGCGTCGACGGCGACGCCGAGACGGCGGGGACACCGCACGACCCGACGACGGCCGCGGCCCCGACCAGCACGAGCGACGCGGTCCGCATCGAACGACTGCAATCGACCGTCGAATCGCTCGCCGCCTACACCGACGCGCTGGAGGCGTTCCTCGACGAGAACGGGACCGCCGAGACCGTCCTCGCGGAGGTTCAGGAGGGACTCGATCGGGCTCACGACGAGATCGACACGCTACACGCGGACCTCGACCGTCTCGACGACGCCGGCACCGAGCGGACGGACCGCATCGACACGCTCGAAACCGAGGTCGAACGCGTCGACGACGCCGTCGATCGCCTCGACGATCGAACCGCAGCTCTCGAGACTGCCACCGAGGAACTCCAGGCGGACGTGGCCGAAACCCACGACTCGATCGACGACCTCGAGTCGACCATCGAGACGGTCGCCGACGAGATGGCGGCCCGCACCGACGCGCTCGAGGACCGGATCGCGTCGCTCGAGGATCGCGTCGACGACGCCGAGTCGACCATCGAGTCCCGAACGGGGACGCTCGAGTCGGCGATCGTGGACCTCGAATCGACGCTCGACGATCGGCTCACCGAACTCAGGACGGCCCTCGAGGGCGACGTTCGGAACCTCGAGGCGGACCTGGCCGACACCGACGACGAGTTGCGATCGGAACTGGGCCGCATCGAAACCCGCCTCGACGATCGGCTCGGGGAGTTCAAAACCGACGTGGACGAGGACCTCGAAACCCTGGCGGAGACGATCGACGCGTCGGTCGCGGATCTCGAGGGCGAGTTCGACGACCTCGAGTCGGACCTCGAGTCGCTCGCGGCCGACCTCGACGACGTCGAGACGTGGCGGGAGTCGCTCGAGACGGCGCTCAAGTAGCGGGTCGCCGTGATGACGGGCGATCGCCGCGCCAGCGCGGCATGCCGTGACCTTTAAGCGGCCGTCTTGCGCGTATGCGGGTATGAAAGCAACGGCCATGGCCCACCCGATCCAGGGGCTGGTCAAGTATCACGGGATGCGCGACGACATCGAACGGCTCCCATATCACGACAGTATCAGCGTCTGTACGGCCCCGAGCCACACGCGAACGACCGTCGAGTTCTCGATGGACCACGACGAGGACACGTTCGTCGTCGACGGCGAGGAACTCGACGGGCGCGCGTACGAACGCGTCGAGGCCGTCGTCGAGAAGGCCCGGAACATGTCGGACGCGGCACACACCGTCTACCCCGTCCGGCTGGAGAGCGAGAACAGTTTCCCATCGAACGTCGGGCTCGGCTCTTCTTCCTCCGGGTTCGCCGCCGCCGCGATGGCACTCGCAGAGGCGGCCGAACTCGACGCCTCGAAGCAGGAGATTTCGACGATCGCGCGCGTCGGCTCCGCGTCGGCGGCCCGCGCCGTCACCGGCGCGTTCTCTCAGCTTCACACCGGGCTCAACGACGAGGACTGTCGCTCCCGTCGGATCCCCTCGAACCTCCACGAGGACCTGAAGATCGTCGTCGGGCTCGTCCCCTACCACAAAGAGACCGAGGACGCCCACGACGAGGCGGCCGACAGCCACATGTTCCAGGCGCGCAACGCCCACATTCACGGCCAGATCGCCGAGATGCGCGACGCCCTCCGCAACGACGACTTCGATCGGGCGTTCGAACTCGCCGAACACGACTCGCTCTCGCTCGCCGCGACCACGATGACCGGACCCTCGGGCTGGGTCTACTGGCAACCCGCGACGCTCGCCATTTTCAACCGCGTCCGCGAACTCCGCGAGGAGGATGACATCCCGGTTTACTTCTCGACCGACACCGGCGCCAGCGTCTACGTCAATACGACCGAGGAACACGTCGATCGCGTCGAGGAGGAAATCGCGGACTGCGGCGTCTCCACCACCGTCTGGGACGTCGGCGGCCCCGCGAAGCTGTTGGACGAGGAGAAGCACCTTTTCTGAGCCGACCTTTTGCTCTGCGTGCGGTCGCTTCGCGACCGTACTCGGCAAAACGTCGGTGAAAAGCCTCTTCCCTCTATTCCGGGCCGCTTCACGGCCCGTTGCATCGGTCGTCGGCCCGCGCTCCCATCGGTCGTCGGCCCGCGCTCCCGTCGGTCGCTCGCGGTCGGCATCGATGTGGCCGGCCTGCCCTCCCCCGGATCGCACGATCAGCCACGGGCCGTGGCTGATCGAGACTCTCGGCCGTCGGGTTCGAGTTCGTACTCCTCGAGCGATCCGAGCGCTCGAACGCACTGTCTCGACCGACCGAGAAACCGCGGCCGATCGGTCGGCTCCTCGAGTCCGTTGACTCCGACCTACTTCTCCAGCGGTCGCCACGTCCGCGGCGAGTCGTTCAGTCGCTCGCAGCCGTCCTCGGTGACGACCACCAGATCCTCGATGCGGACGCCGAACTCGCCCTCGAGATAGACGCCCGGCTCGACGCTACAGACCATTCCCGGCTCGAGTTCGCGGTCGTTCTCGCTCGTGACGTACGGCGGCTCGTGGACGTCGAGTCCGACCCCGTGGCCCGTCCGGTGGACGAACGCGTCGCCGTAGCCCCGATTTTCGAGGACCTCGCGGGCGGCGCGGTCGACCTCGCGGGCCTCCACGCCCGGTTCGACGGCTTCGACGCCGGCGTTGTGGGCCTCGAGGACGGCCTCGTGGACGTCGCGGAACTCGTCGGACGGCTCTCCGTCGAAGACGACGGTGCGGGTCTGGTCGCCGGGGTAGCCCTCGACGCAGGTGCCGAAGTCGAGGACGACGGGGTCGCCCGACTCGATCGTGCGCTCTCCGTGACGGTGGTGGGGCCGGGCCCCGTTCGGGCCGGAGCCGACGACGGTCTCGAAGGAGACGCCATCACCGCCGGCCGCGGCGAGTCGATCCTCGATTTCGGCCGCGAGCTCCCGTTCGGTCATTCCGATCGCGTCCGCGCCGAGCGCGCGAATCGCTTCGCTGACCCCGTCCGATATTCGTGCCGCCTCGCGGAGCCGGTCGAGTTCGGCCTCGTCTTTCCGGACCCGGAGGTCCTCGAGAACCTCGCTCGCGAGGCCGAACGTGGCCTCGGGGAACGTCGCCCTGAGGTCCTGGGTGAACAGGGCCCACATGCGATCGTCGACCAGCAGGCGGCCGCCCTCGAGCCCGAGTTCGTCGCCGATCGTCTCGAGGGACTCCGTCGGATCCTCGTCGTCGCCCCACGTGCGGACGTCCGTAATCGGAGACCCGTCTCTGATCTGCGCGTCGTACATCTCGGGCGCGACGAACAACTCCGTCTCGGGCGTGACGAACAGGAACAGGTGGCGTTCCATCGGCTCGTCGTCGAACCCCGAGAGGTAGTACATGTTCGAACTCGGGAAGCAGACGACGGCGTCGGCTCCCGCGTCGATCAGCGCCTCGCGGACTCGCTCGAGTCGGGTTTCGATGGCGGTGTTCTCGATCATGTGCCGTTTGTTTCTATCACTCCGACTAGTGCGTGTATACCCTACATTTCTCCCTGACTATAGTTTCGAGGTACCGTCGCTCTCCGACCCGCGTCGAGCGCTGGGAGAGTCGGCGTCGCTGGATCGCCGTCGCCGCCCAGTATATGTAACTCGAGCCACTCTGTGAACCTATGCACGTCGTCGTGCTCGGCGCGGGCTACGCCGGCCTGACGCTGACGCGCCTGCTCGAGCGAGACCTCCCTTCGGACGTCGACATCACGATCGTCGACGAGTCTCCCGACCACCTCGTCCAGCACGAACTCCACCGCGTGATCCGCCGCCCGGAACTGGCCGCCGAGATTACGGTGTCGCTGCCCGCGGCGCTCGATCGGGCGACCGTTCGCGTCGCGCGCGTCGAGGCGATCGATCGGGACGCGCGCGTGATTTCGCTGTCGGACGGCGATCTCTCGTACGACCTGGCGGCGATCTGTCTCGGCGCGCAGACCGCGTTCTACGGGCTCGAGGGCGTCCCCGAGTACGGGACGCCGCTCAAGCGACTGTCACACGCGTCCCGGATTCGCCGGCGCGCGCTCGCGGTGTGCCGGCGCGACGACGCCCGGATCGTCGTCGGCGGGGCTGGCCTGTCCGGGGTACAGGTCGCTGGCGAACTCGCGGCCCTCGCACGCGAGGAGGGCAGTACGGCGTCGGTGACGGTCCTCGAACAACTCGATCGGGTCGCGCCGGGGTTTCCGGCGAACTTCGGGCGAGCGGTGCGGCGGGCGCTCGAGGACTGTGGCGTCGAGGTTCGAACAGACGCGACCGTCATCGAAGCCGACGCGGAGCGAGTGACTCTCGAATCGGACGACGCCGTCCCCTACGACCAGTTCGTCTGGACCGGCGGGATCCGCGGACCCGACGCGCTCGCGGGCGATCGACCGACCGTGGACGGCGACCTGCGCCTCGACGAGCACATGTTCGCGCTCGGCGACGCCGCACGGGTCGTCGATGCGGACGGCGACGCCGTGCCGGCGAGCGCACAGTCGGCCGTCCGCGAGGCCCGGACCGCGGCCGAGAACATCGCTCGTCTCGTCGACGCCAGATCGTCCGAGAGCGCCCCGCTCGACCCGCACCTCGAGACGTTTTCGTTCGACTCGCCGGGCTGGCTGGTCAGCGTCGGCGACGACGCGGTCGCACAGGTCGGCCCGGCCGTCTTCACCGGCCGTCCGGCGAAGACGCTGAAGACGAGCGTCGGCGTCGGCTACCTGTCGTCGATCGGCGCCGCCCGCAACGCGGTCGACCTCGTCTCCCGGGAGTTCTCGTCGGAGTCGTCCGACTGATTCGTCCCGATCGACGGTCCGGGTGAGGACGAGACACAATAAATTAGGGATGAGACGGTCGAGCAATGATTGTGAGCGAGACGGTGGAGATTCTCCTCGGACTGCTCGTCGGCGCGGCAGTACTGGCCGTCGTCATCGGTCTCTGGTTCCTGTGACGGCCAGTTCGTTCCCGCCGATCGAGAGCGGGACCGATCGAAACGGGGACTCAATCGGGACAGGATGCAGTCGCGCCGCGTCGATCGGCCCGGACCAGACCGTTAGCCGACGTACCGCAGTCGCGATACTGCGACCGGAGAGAAGGCGTTCGAACGTGCCGATGGGATCGTCGACTGCGGACGCCGTCAGGTCCAGCGGTCGAGCCCCGTCTGGGTGACGCTCTCCTCGATCCGCTCGAATCCGCGTTCGACCTCGTCGGCGTGGACCTCCCACTCGTCGGTGACGTACTCCCGCGCCGCCGCGAGGTCGGGGTCGAGCGTCGTGTCGAACTCGTAGTCGTCGGTCACGTTCGGGTCCCGGAACAGCTGGCGGACCCGATCGCCGTACTCGATGCTCTCGCCGCGGGCCTCGAGAACGCTCCAGAGGTCGCCGTGGTCGGTGATCTCCGCGATCGCCGTCTTCGGGCCGATCCCCCTGACCCCCTCGTTGAAGTCCGTCCCGATCAGGATCGCCGCGTCGATCAACTGTTCGAGGGTGAGGTCGTGGCGATCGAGCGTCGCCTGGAGGTCCATCAGTTCGGGATCGCCCTTGCTCGTCAGCTGGCGGAGCGTCCGAGGCGCGCCGAACAGCAGGGCGTCGTAGTCCTCCGACCCGACGTAGTCGGCGTCGCCCCGCCGGGCCATGTGCGCGGCCTGGGCCTCGCCCTCGGCCGGCGCCTCGACGATCGGGACGTCGAGCAGGTCGAAGAGTTCCCGGCTGGTCTCCTGGATCGTCGACGTCAGGCGCTGGGTGCGCGATTCCAGTTGCGCGATGGCGACCTCGTCGCCCTCCTCGCGGGCAGTCTCTAGTTGCGCCTCGTAGCTCCGTCGCTGTTCGCGCCGGGACTCGATCTCGTCGTCCTTGAGTTCGGAGGGGCCGCCGTCGAAGACCATCACCGGGACGACGTCGTTCTCGAAGAACTTGGGGAGCCCCTGGACGATCCCTACGAGGTTCGCCACCTCGGTTCCGTCGGCGGTCGTGTACACGTCGCCGTTCGTCCACTTGACCGTCGTCGTCAGGTACCGGTAGAGCCAGTTGTGCGCGTCGACGGCCACGACGCCCTCGATTTCGTCGAACGGGATCTCCTCGATGACCGCGATGTCCCGGAGTGCAGCGTTGCCCATTACCGGGGAATTGTCGGGGCTGGGATTTGAAACGTTGGCTTCCACCGTTGACCCGTCGTCTTCGAAATTATTACCGCAACTCGTGAGCCGCCGGCTGATTCGGATAATACTGTCCAGTAGCTCACCGCTTTAGCCCGTCTGGGACGTTTCTCCAACTGTGAGTCAGCCAATGACGCAGCGACACGACCGCAAGCCGTTTGCCAGTTCCCTGTTCGTGACCGGCGTTACGATGGTCCTCGCGAGCGTCGCCACGGCCGTCTGGATGTTCAGACTCGGCGACATCGTCACCGCGCTGGGGCTCGGACTGCTCGTCGTCGCCGGACTGCTACTGGCGGGGATCGGGCTTCCCCCCGAGGCGGCCGCCAACTGAACCTCGCGTGGTACTGTCTCCGTTCCTGCGAGACACGCACGCCACTCGATCAGGCGACCCGAAGCACCCTTCCAGGAGCGATCGCAGTCGTCTCTCCTCGCCACTGTCGGGGTGTGAGCCCCTGAGAGTGGATCCGACGGACGCAACCGACACTTGGGTCGCCGGGTCCGGACGACGTCAGACCGGACACCGCTCGCGGAGTCGTTCGACGGCACGGCCGATGCGCGACGCCGCGTCCTGCAGACCCCGCCGTCCCGCTTTCGCGCGCCGGGCGAGCGCGAACCGGACCCCGTCGTAGGTGTTGCCGAGCAGGTTTCCGAAGTAGATCGCGCGGACGAACGCGAGGACGTCGGCCGCCGTCTCGCGGCCGTAGGCGTCTCGCAACGCCATCACTGCCTCCCGGCCCGGCTTCTCGTCCGTTTCCGCGTACTGCTGTGCGAACAGGAGCGCGGGCAGTTCGGTGTCGTCGACGGCCGCGTCGACGTCGTTCTCAAGGATCCGGGCGATCGTCTCCCCGTCGACGCCGGTCTCCCGTGCGAGATCGGTGTGATACCGGGTACAGTACTGGCAGTCGTTGACCGCCGTGACCGCGAGCATGATCTTCTCCGCGAACTGATCGCTGACTCTGTCGGCACGCTTTGCCCGCACGAGTCGTGGGACGTTATGCACGAATCGAACAATACCGGTGGCCAACGATCGGATCGTGAAGGTTTTCTTCTGGAAGTCGCCTGGAGATCTCCCTGTAGCGCTCATCTAGATATCGGCTTTTCGGGACACCCAGTAAGTCGATTTCGATCCCCTGCTCTGGCTGGCCACGTTCCTTCCTGGACGCCAGCCGGCTCGTTCCCAGTTCCTTATCTTGCTCTTTGTGGGCAATTCTGGTCGGTAGGTAAGCGCCCGAGTCATCCGTCGTGTGACTCGATCGCCGGTGGCTCACTGTGACGTCGCGAGTCGAGAAACGTCTCCTCCTCGGCGGAGAGATCCCGATCGCGGAACTCGTCGAGGCCGGCCTGGTAGCGCCCGCGGCTCGGCGGTCCCTGGCCCGGTTCGTACGCGAGAACGAGTTCGGCGATCCCCGTCTGCTCCCCGGTGTACTCGAATCCCGTTCGATACAGGGCCTCGTAGGCGAACGGGTTGTTGACGGCGATCCGGAGCCGATCGTAGCCCCGCTCGAGGGCCCGATCGCGAACCCTGCCGAGTAGCTCTGGCCCGATTCCCTCGCCTCGGCGATCGTGCGCGACCGTGACGTATCGGAGCCACAGGGTGTCGGGGTCGGTACGGTCCTCGTTGAACGCGACGGCGGCGACGACCGGCTCGTCGGCCTGGTCGTCGTCCCGCGCGACGGCCTTCCCCGTGTTCGTCATCACGAACTTGCCGGCGTAGCTGAACCGCTCGTGATCGAGTCGCAGTTTCGGCCCGTCCGGCGGCCACCCCAGTAGCTCGTACTCCACGGTCGGCGTTCGAGCCCCAGCCACTACAATTCTCCTGCCGAGCGTCCTGTCGGGTTCCGGAACTACCGCCACGCTCCGATCCGCGTTCGGCGGGCCCTCGCAGTCGCGACCCCCGATCGAGCGTTCGAGACGCCGCTCTCGCGCTTTCGATGGCGAATGCAGGGACAGTAGTGATCCATCCCAGTCGCGTAAATCGTGCCAATGAGTGGCAAAGATGGGGCCGGGGAGGCGGACCCCGACCGGGCGACGATCGACCACGGGTTCGTCGCCCTCCGGAACCAGGAGCGGCGGTACGCGCTCTACTTCCTGCTGGAACAGGAGACCGCCTCGGTCGCGGAACTCGCCGACGTCGTCGTCGGCTGGATGGGGGCGTCGACCAACGGCATGGCGACGCGCCGGGAGCGCGATCGGGCGTACCGGACGCTGGTCCACCAGCACGTACCGGTCCTGGTCGAGTTCGGAATCGTCGACTACGACGGCGGAACGAAGACAGTCTCGATGACGCCCTGCCCTGACGCGATCCGCGAGTTCGTTCACCTGGCCTGTCTCGCCGAAACCGGAGCGTAATCGTCACGAGCCCTATAATGACTCTCTCCGACGTGTTCGACCGACTGGAACACCCTCGCCGGACGATCACCGTGTACGCGAGCACGCCGCAACCGGACGTCACGGCACAGTTCGAACCGAGAGGGGTCACGGTCCGCCACTGCTCGCTCCCCGAGGAGACGACCCAGGGATTTCTCGTTATCAGGGACGCGGACGGGTTCGCCGGTGCGATCGGCCTCGAGGAAGCCCGCGACTTCCTCGAACCCCCAGTCTACCGGCCCTGGGACGAGGCGTTCGTCGACGCCCAGTACCGGACGCTACTCGAGGTCCTCGACGCGACGCTGTGGCACTCGCTCGATCGCCGACAGCTGCTGGCGACGACCCGGGAAATCGAGGACCGGGCGTGGCGAGTCGGCCGCGGGACCTTGCGGGTCGGGTTCCAGCGCCTCTCCGCGATGCGGGCACAGCTTCCGGTGTACGCACGGATGGCCGACGAAACGGCGCTCGGGATCCACGTCTACGGCAGCGACGACTGGAACCCGCCGACACTGCCCGGCGTGACGATCCACACCGACCCGAGCGACGAACTCGCGCAGTTCTGGTTCCTCGCGTTCGACGGCGGTCCGGACGATCGGCAGGCCTGCGGGTTGCTCGCCGAGGAGCGCGATTCCGGTTCGTTCGCCGGGTTCTGGACCTACGACGCCGATCTCGTCGACGAGATCGCAACCCGGGCTCGCGAGACCGCCGACTGACGTCCGCCGGTTCGAACGGTGACGACCGCGGGGAGCTTTTTTTCGGCCCGGTGGTAGCCCCGATCAATGACCGACGACGAACTCCTCGAGATCGAACGGGAACAGACGCTGGCCGAGGTCGCGGACTGGCTTCGGGCCTTTGCCGACGACCTCGACCGGAACCGGCGACTTCACCGTCGCGGGCGACGACAACTCGGTCACGATCGATCGGCCAGACGAAACCCTCGAGTTCGAACTCGAGGTCGAACGCGAACCGGGCGAAGACGCCGACGAATCGGACGACTAACGTCCTGCTCCTCGAACGCAGAATCGGCACCCACGTTCCGGTTGCTGCGGCTCACGGAGTTGTTCGCCGCAGAAATGTGCGGACCGGGATTTGAACCACGCGAAGACGGTCGCGTTCGCTTCGCTCACGCGCTGCGACTTCTCTAATTCAAATCCCTCTATCGCGCATTTTCTCCTCACGTCCGTTCGTCGAAAAGTGCGCGGACCGGGATTTGAACCCGGGCCATGAGCTTGGAAGGCTCAGGTCCTACCACTAGACCATCCGCGCGCATCTCCCGCTTTTCGCTCTACCATTAAGGCTCTTGCTTTTCGGATCGAGTTCCGGCGGGCGATTACGTCGATCGCGATCGCTCGAAACCGAAACGAACGGCCGCTCGAAACCCGATCGTGACGGGTGGTCCGGATTAGCGCTCGGCGGGAGTGACTTCGGCGTAGCAGTTCCCGCTCGAAAGCTCCCACTCGAGCACGTCGAGGTCGCTCGCCGCGAGATCGCGCTCGAACTCGTCGGGGGCGTAGATGTGGTAGAACCGATCGACCGTCTCGCCGCCGGGGAGGGTCCACTCGATCGTGGTGTCGAACCCCTCGGTCTCGTCGAACCGATCGTGGGCGGTCGACCACGCGCTGACGAGAGCGCGCCCCTCCGGAGCGAGCACGCGGGCGAGTTCGTCGAGGCTCGCCCGGCGCGCGTCGGCCGTCGGCAGGTGGTGAAGCGTCGCGACGTAGACGGCTACGTCGACGCAGCCGTCGGCGATCGGGAGCGTCGCGGCGTCGCCCTGGCAGAGTGCGACGTCGAACTCGCGATCGGCGGCCCGCTCGCGGCCCGTCTCCAGCAGGCCGCGGCTGACGTCGAGGCCGACGACGGGCTCGAGGCCGGCCCCGGCGAGCAACTCCGCGTGCCGGCAGTTTCCGCAGCCGAGATCGAGTCCGACGCCGTCGCTCTCGTCGACCGACTCTCCCACGAAGGTCTCGACCTCGGGCCAGGCGTACTCTCGCGTCGAGGCGAAGTGGCTCGCGATCCGATCGTACGTGTCGCGGACGGCCGCCCGACGTTCCATCGGTTCGCACTCCGGGTGGCGGGTGCAAAAAGCGTTCGCGATCGATCGCGCAGACGGATTGCTGTACTGATGTCCCGGCGCAACCGCAACCGAGTCGTGATTGGGCCGGGCTGACGCACAGCAAGTCCGCATCACACGACGACGGCGAACAGGAGGACCGAGAGGCCGACGAGCACGACCGCGTGTTTCGCGCCGGCCCGGACGTCGCCGGTACTCAACTGGCCGGCGATCAGCCCGGAGAGCAGCCCCTGAATGAGCGTGGCGTGGTAGAACAGCGTGCTGTAGGCGGCGGTTTCGCCCTCGGAGAGGCCGCCCAGTCCATCAATATCGCCGCCGGCACCGCTCGCCGTCTCGACCGTTTCCGCCGGAAGGTTCGGCAGGAGATAGGCGCCCAGTACGGTGATGATAAACAGGAAGACCAGAAACGAGACGTAGACGACGATCGTGTACTCGACCATCGCCTGCCGGCGCTCGCGTTTGAGTCGCCGATCGGCCGCCGCCTGGCGGGCCGCGATCCGGAGCACCGTCGCGAGGTTCCCGCTCGCGTTCATCGCCTCGGTGAGCAGCGTGACAACGCGGGACGTCGAGCGCGTGCGGACGCGTCGTCCGAAGCGGCGGAGCGCCGTCTGGATGTCGGCACCCCACTGGACGTCGGCCCAGACCCGATCGAGTTCGCGCCCGAGCGGCCCCAGGTCGGAGTCCCGGATGTGGTCGACCGCCGAGATCATCGGCATCCCGGCCTCGTTGACGCTGGCGAGTCGATCGAGCAGGTCGGGAATCGCGGCTTCGATGGCGTCGATCCGACGACGGTGGCGTTCGTAGAAGCCGGCGAACACCGCGAGGACGAACAGGAGGCAGAGCGCGACGACGTCGTCGATGGCCGTCACGTCGAACCCGGCCCCGGCGACCGCGGCGGGAAGCCGGGAGAGAACCGCCGCGAGCGCGATCGGCACGGTGACGACGAGCGTCAGGCCGGGTCGATCGAGAAACGTTCGGAGCGGGTCCCCGATCCGATCGCGAACCCCGTCGAGCAACCGGTAGTAGCGGAGGCGATCGACGTTCTCTCGCTGGCGGGCGTGTGAGACGCCGCCGTCGGTCGCGGCCGCCGTCGGGACGGCGCTCGTCGGGGTCTGAGGGGTCGACTCGTCGTCGGTCGCCTGCCCCGGATCGATCGAGTCGGTGATCATACTCAGGTAGATTACGAACGCGAGGTTCCCGAAGGGGAGGATCAGGTAGATCAGGACCTGGAGCGGATCGAGCGTGTCACCGACCGCGATTCCGATGATCACCAGGATGGTGATCAGGAAGAGCGGACCCGCGACGAGTACCGTCACGTAGGCCTCGGCGAGCGTGGCGAGCAACTCGAGCATCTGCTCTTGCTGGGACTCGGACTCCTCCTGGTAGTCGTGGTACTGGCGCTCGAGAAAGTCAGAGAGGCTGTGACCGCTCTGGAGGACGCTGACGAGGTTCTCGGAGAACTCGCGAAACTGGGGGCTCGGACTGCGCCGCCCCATCTCCTGGACGGCGGAGATGACGTCCATGCCGAAGGTGTCCATGTTCCGGACCGCGACCTCGAACTCCGCGGCCGTCGCCCCGTAGGTGCCACGCTGTGCGGCGACGATCCGGATCACCTTCGGGAACTCCATCCCGCTTCGCGAGAGGGCGTAGATGAACGCGACCGTCGACGGGAGTCCCGATTCGATCCGTCTGGCACGGGCGTCGGCGGCGTAGGTCGGGTACCACCACCGGAGCCAGTACGTGCCGCCGCCGGCGATCGCGCCGAGCGTGAGACAGGACCCAAGCAACAGGACGAACAGTTCGGCGAGCGACAGCGCCGGCACGCCCCCGAGGTTCGCGAGGACGGAGAGCGCGCTCGGCAGCGCTTCGCGCATGGTCTCGGGATCGATCGCGAGCACGAGCAGGCCGGCCCAGATGACGTAGATGCCGAAGATCGCGCCGGCGACGCCGAGTAGCCCGGCGTACAGCAACGTCCGGGCGCCGTACTCCCGGTAGGTCGTCGGGAAGTGGGCAGCCCGGAGGGCGGACTGGCGGTGGGGGTGTTCGCTCCGGAACTCGTCGACGTAGCCCCCGAACACCTGCACTGCCGCCCGCGTGAGGACGCGATCGACCCGGTCGCTGACCCTCGCGACGACGAGCGGGGAACAGCACAGAAGTGCGATCACCAGCGGGACGAAGTTCGAGAGCGCCACCGGTGGTCACCCCGTCTCGAGCGTGCCGTCGCCGTTCCCGCCGGTCGCCGCGCCGTCGCTGCTCCTTTCGGTCGCCGCGCCGTCGCCGTCCCGGATATGCCCCGCGTTCCGGTTCGACGGCGCATCGTCGGTTCGAGCGCGCCGACCGCTCGCGACGCGACGGTCGCCGTCCCGGTCGTCCGACTCGTCCGCGTCGATCGCCTCCAGCACGCTGTCCCTGTCGGTGTAGTACTCGTTGACGAGCGCGGTGAACCGTCGGTAGTCGGCGATGTCGTTCTCCCGGAGGTACTCGAGGAACCGCTCTCGGTGCTCGAGTTCGGTGAGCAACTCCCGCTGGGACCAGCCGCGTTCGTCGCGGATCGCTTCGAGGACGTGACTGCCGCTGCCCCGGAAGCTGTCGGTCTCGCCGTCCCACGTGTACGCGGTGGAGTAGTCGAGTTCGCCGGTCCGCTGGTCGATCCCTTCGATTTCGGCCAGTACCTTGTTCCGACGGACGCGACCGTCCTCGAGCCGGGTGAGCGTCTGGACGGAGAGGATGTCGAGGCTCTGGACCATCGATCGGGGGACGTTTATCGGCTCGTTCTCCAGCCGATTGATGACCGTCTGGACCGAGTCGGCGTGCATCGTCGAGTAGGTCGTGTGGCCGGTGTTCATCGCCTGGAAGAGGGTCATCGCCTCCTCGCCGCGGACCTCGCCGACGACGATGTACTCGGGGCGGTGCCTGAGCGCGGATCGGAGCAGGTCGTACATCGTGACGTCTTTTCCCTCGTGGATGCGCTCCCGGGTGACCGAGGAGAGCCAGTTGTCGTGGTAGAGTTCGAGTTCGCGAGTGTCCTCGATCGTCAGCACCTTCGATCGGGGCGGGATGAACATGGAAATGGCGTTCATGCTCGTGGTCTTGCCCGACGCCGTGCCGCCGGCGAAGATGAGGCTCTTGTTGTGTTCGATCGCGAGCCAGAGGTAGGCCATCTGTTCGACGCTGAAGGTGCCGTACTCCAGCAGATCGACGGGCGTGAACGGCTCGTCCGCGTACTTGCGGACCGTAAAGGCCGATCCCCGCGGGGTCACCTCCTCCCCGAGCGCGAGTTCGGCACGGGAGCCGTCGGGCAGGGTCGTCTCGACCATGGGATCGCCGATCGAGATGTGCCGCCCCGAGTGCTGGGCAAGCCGGACGACGAACCGATCGAGGTCCTCCTTCGCGAAGGAGACGTTCGTCTCGACGTCGGTGTACTCGTCGTGGTAGACGAAGATCGGGAGGTCGTAGCCGTCACAGGAGACGTCCTCGACGTGGGGATCGTGCATGATCGGCTCGAGTCGACCGTACCCCCGGAAGTCCCGATGCACGTAGTAGAACAGCCGGTAGAACGTCGACATATCGATCTCCGCACCGTACCGCTCGAGGTACTCGTGGATCGTCTCCAGCAACAGCGTCTCGACGTCGTCGGTCCCGTCCTCGCGGTACAGCAGGGGGTCCCGGACGTCGTCCAGCAGGGTCTCGAGCAGGGCCCCCTCGTCCTCGCGCAACGTCGGTTCGACGGTGTAGTACCGGTACTGGTTCGTCTCGGGATCGTCCCGGATCGAGACGAACGAAAACGGCGCGTCGACCCAGTAGCGATCGATCTCGTCGAACTCCGAGGGGCCGTCGAACTCGAGCAGGGGGCCGTGGGTGGCCGGATCGTAACTCGTGACCTCGATGGTCGACCCCTGGAGGACCTCGACGACGCGTCGGATCGTCCGGCGACCCCGCTCGATCGTCGACGAGAACCGTCCTCCGCTGTCGCCCCTCGCGGTCCCGGTGGACGAGGAACCGTCCGCGTCGGGATCGTCGGCCGATCGAGCGGGGTCGCTCGCGTCTGACGGGTGTGGGTCTACCATCTGGGTCTCCGTCGGTGCGCCGAACCCGACCGTTCTCGTGCTACCTCGCGACCCCACCCCAATAAATCAGATGGCCGATTGGCGGGCACCGCTACCCCGTCAGCGATCGGATCCGTTCCGATCGGCTCCGGTTCGTCGTGCGTTACGTTCATACGGCGGGAGTGCGAACCAACTGATACGGAATGAGGCGCGAGCACTTCACGTTAGACGTCAGCAATGTCGACTGGGTCGAAACCGACGGCCAACCGAAAAAGCCCGCGGTATCGATCGATTTCACCGGCCCAGCGACGGAACTTCGCGAGCGCCTTACTGGTCCCGACGGAGACGTTCTCGACGCTGCCGAAACCGATGCGGCCCTTCGCCTGCAGGAACCGCTCGGGAACGACACTGCGGGAGTAGTGAGCGTGACCAACCGGATCACCGGCGAGTACGTCCTCGAACTGAACGAGGAGGCGGAAGACGTGCTCCGGTTCATCCGTGCGGCCCGCGGCTACGGCGAAGAGGCGACGGACGAGGAGGGACGGTACGAGGTCGAGATCACGCTGGACGGCGAACCGTTCGTCACCTTCGACAAGAAGATGTTTCTCGTCTACGACGACGACGGCAATCTCCTGCGCCAGCACAGTCTCATCCCTGGCGGCGTCGAACTGTAGCCGCACCATCAGCTCCCGACCCGCTGGAACCAACCGGCAATTATAAGTGTTTTAGGGCCGCCTAAATCGAATGTGCGCCGGCTGACGCCGGGGAGTCGAGAATGGCAAACGGACAACTGCTCACGACGGCGACCGACGAAACGTCTCCAGAACCCACGAAAGCGGCGTCCACGGCGGACGACGTAGTTCTCGAACTGGACGACGTCGCCAAACAGTACGGGAGCGAAGCCGTCATCTCGGACCTCTCGCTGACCGTCCGGGACGGCGAGATTCTCACGCTGCTCGGTCCCTCCGGGTGCGGCAAGACCACGACGCTCCGACTCATCGCCGGCCTCGAGGAACCTAACGCCGGCCGAATTCGACTCCAGAACGATTCCGTCGCGGGGAACGGGCGGTTCGTCCCGCCCGAGGACCGCGGTGTCGGCGTCGTCTTTCAGGAGTTCGCGCTCTTCCCTCACCTCACCGCCCGCGAGAACGTCGCGTTCGGCCTTCAGGACTGGGACGAGTCCGCCCGCGACGCCCGGGTCGACGACCTCCTCGACCTCGTCGGCCTCGCGGACCACGGCGAGAACTACCCCGACGAACTCTCCGGCGGCCAGCAACAGCGGATCGCCCTCGCCCGATCGCTCGCGCCGGAACCGGAGATGCTCCTGCTCGACGAACCGTTCTCGAACTTAGACGTCGACCTGCGCGTCGAGATGCGCGAGGAAGTCCGCCGGATCATCAAGGAGGCGGGCGTCACCGCCATCTCCGTCACGCACGACCAGGAGGAGGCGCTGTCGATCTCCGATCGGGTCGCCGTAATGAACGAGGGGCGGATCGAACAGGTCGACACGCCGGAACAGGTGTTCCAGCAGCCGGAGTCGCGGTTCGTCGCGGGCTTTCTCGGCCACGCGAGTTTCCTCTCCGGCGCGGTCCAGGGCGACCACGTCGACACCGCGCTCGGGCGGGTCCTCCGCGACAACGTCAACGGCCTCGCCCAGGAGTACGACGGCACCGACATCGATCTCCTGGTTCGGCCGGACGACGTGACGGCCTTCCCCGCCGACGAGACGGGCGAGGAGGCGGACGGAACCGTCGTCTACCGCCGATACCTGGGTCCGACCGTCCTCTACCGGGTCGAACTCGACACCGGCGAGACGATCGAGTGCATGCACAACCACTCCGATCGGATCGACCTCGACGAGCGGGTCCGCGTTCGCGTCACCGCGGATCACGAACTCGCGTGGTTCCCCGCTGGCCAGCGCAACAGGGCCCCCTCGGTCGCGGCGGACTGAACGCGGATTCGTTCGGCAGTTCTGTACCGGCAGTATCGAGTCCCCGACCGGTTGTCGTTCCTGAACGATCAGATACTTGTTTTTCCCCGACGATTTCGTCCCATGAGCGACAGGGACTGGAACCGGATCGCGACGCGGTGCGGGATCGCGGCACCGATCGTCGCCCTCGGGGCGGTCGTCCTCGCGACGATCGTTGCCTCGCCGGAGACGTTCACGTGGC
Source organism: Halosolutus amylolyticus (assembly GCF_023566055.1). Lineage (NCBI taxonomy): Archaea > Methanobacteriati > Methanobacteriota > Halobacteria > Halobacteriales > Natrialbaceae > Halosolutus > Halosolutus amylolyticus. The sequence goes on from NZ_JALIQP010000001.1 coordinate 19,395, forward strand.
GCGGCCGGGCGCTCTCGGACATGGGCCGGTACGGTGCGGAGACGTTCGCGCTGTTCAACGGCGGGTTGATCGTCGGCGGACTGCTCGGCCTGCCGTTCGCGTGGCGCCTCTGGCAGACCAGCCGCGGCGTCGTCGAGCGCGTCGGCGTCGCCCTGCTCGTCGTCGCGGTCGCCGGACTGATCGGCGTCGGCGTCTTCTTTCTCGATCACACGGCGGTCTACCTCGAGACCGAACGCCACTTCCTGGCGGCGCTGACGTTCTTCGGCGTGGCCCCGATCGCCCAGTGGGTCTACGGGACGGGGCAGGTCCTCGCGGACGATCGGCGGGGCGGGCTCGTCTCGATCTGGCTCGGGATCGCCCACCCGATCGCGTGGCTCGGGTGGTTACTCTATCGCGCCGGTTCGGCCGATCCGTGGGCGTGGTTCGCCGTCCCCGAGTTCGTCGCCGCGCTCGCGTTCGGCGGCTGGATCCTCGTGGTCGCGGTCGATCGGCCGTCGGCGGTCCCGGGCGGCCCGATACCGTCCCGTTGAGCACGTGACGCCGGCTTTGCGATCGATCGGCACACAACGCTTAAACCGAAACCCTCCCTATACGCGTCCATGCATAAAGACGAACTCCTCGAGCTCCACGAAGAACTCGTCGTGATCATGGAGTACTTCTCTGAGCGCGAGGAGGTCGACGAAGAGCTGTTCGACCCCTACCGGGAGCTCGACGTCGATCCCTCGCACGTTCACAAGTCGAAGAGTGAACACAAACACGCCGTCTTCGTGCTCGGCAACGCGCTGGCGAAGGCGATGAGCGAGGACGAGTTCTCGAGCGCGGGTCGGATCGGCAAGCGGATGAAAGAACTCGCCGAGGACGCCGAATCGAAAATCTAGGCGTCCCGGAGTGTTAGGCAAACGGGATATCTAGGCGAAACGTATTTGGTGCGGTTCCCGCTTGTTGGCGTATGGACTCGCGCACGCAAGAGCGCGTCGAACGATGGGACTCTCGTCCGTTCAGTGGCGGTTACGACGGTCTCTCTGATCTCGCTGCGGCGGACTTCTCGGGTGCCGTGACCGCGGCCGGCACGTGGCTGTTCATGCTCAACGGCCGAATCGTCGGCGTCGTCGACGGCGACATCGAGGACTTCGAGAGCGCGTCGGGAACCCGCTACGATGCACCGCACCCGTCACTCCCCCTGCTCTGTGCGATGGAGGAACGCGGCGGCGAGACGAGAGCGAAGTACTACACCAACGAGACGCCGCTCCAGGAGGTCGATCGCACCCTCCAGGACGGGTCGTTCACCGGCTACGTCGAACTGAGCGAGAACGTGCTCAGCGGCGACTACTACGCCGTCTACTACGGCGGTCGCCGGATGGCCGCCGCCTACATCGGCAACGCCGAACGGCTGATCACCGGGGACGAGGCCTTCGAACGGGCCGACGACGAGGTCGGCATCTACGAAGTGCTCACCGTCGACGTCGAGGTCACCGACGTCCCGGGAACCGGCGGCACCGACCCGAGCGACGCTGCGACGGACGCCGATGGAGCCGCGACCGACGCCGGCGGAACCACCTCGACCACCGCAACCGAGACCGGCGGGACCGCCGACACCGGCGGAGCGACCGACGACTCGTCCGCGATCGACGACGCGACGTCGACGATCGAGTCGATCGACGTCGGCGGGCTCGACGGGTCGACGGCGGACGCGCCCGAAGACGACGCCGCTACGGATTCGTCGTCGCTGATGTCGGACATCGATCTGACGGAGGATCCGACCGGGATCACCACGACTGAGGAGACGGAACCGGAACCGACCTCGACGGGGATCACCGACGCCGATCCGGAGTCGACGCAGACGTCCGCTCCCGGTCCCGACACCGCGGACGACCACGGCCTCGACTCGACCGTCGACATCCCGGGCGTCGACGATGCGGCCGACGACGAAGCCGACGAGACGGCGTCCGGGTTGCCGATCGACGAAGCCGAAGCCGATATCGACGACGCGGACCCCGAACCCGGGATCGCGGACGACGGACGGGATCGCCACGGGGACGTCCGGGACCGGAACGCCGTCGAGAACGCGACGTCGACGGCCCCGGAGGTCGAGTCGGAGCAGGCGGAGACGACGGAGTCGGCGACCGCGACAGGGTCGGAAGCCGACGCATCGGCGGGGATCGAGTCGGCCTCGACCGAGACGGACGACTCGGCGTCCAGTCCCGATCTGGCCGAGGTCGAGGCCGCCGCCGAGGAACTCGATCGAAACGACATCTCCTGGGTCGCAGACGAGTCCGACGAGTCGCCGGCCGACGACGACGCGGCAGGCGCCACGTCGGAGCCGGCGACCGAGGAGGCCGATCTCGAGGAGCGATTCCAGGAGGAAGAGCAGTGGCGCGAGGCCCGGAGCATTCCGTCGATCGATCCGGACAACAGCGAAACGCCCGCCTCGCCGAGGTCCGAAGCGCAATCGGCCGGCGGTCCCGACGGGTCCCAGCAGGCCAGCGCCGGGGGATCCGGTCCCGATCGAAGGGCCGGCAGCGAGCAGACGGCGACGGCCGAGTCGCGGGGTCGGTCCGAGCAGCCGTCGGCCGGCGGGGACGCCACGGGCCGCACGCAGGAGGCCGATCGGACCCGATCGGAGGCTCAGGAACGGATCGCGGCGTTGACGGAGCGCCTCGAGCAGTACGAGGAGCAACGCGACGCGCTCCGGGCGAAAGCCGAGGAACTCCAGACCGAGCGCGACCGGCTCCGGTCGAAGAACCAGGAACTGGTCTCGACGGTCGAGCGACTGCAGTCGCGGATCGACGAACTCGAGACCGAACTCGATCGGGCACGGGACGCGGCCGCGACGGCCGAGACGGCCGGGACCGGCGTCGACGCCCGGACCGAACTGCAGCCCCAGCGAGCGCTCTCGGAGACGAACCTCTTCGTCAGGTACGCCTCGAAGAGCCAGCCGACGCTCGAGCGGGCCCACGGCGGCGAGGCGAATCGCGACGAGGTAGCCGGGAACCTGCGGCTCGAACACCACACCGGGTTCGACGCGGCCGACGTCGCCGTCGCCGGACAGCCCTACGAAGAGTTTCTCGCCTCGACGATGGAGTACCGGTTCGTCGACTGGCTCACGGAGATGGTGCTCTTCGAGATCAGGGACACCGGCCACGCCGACGGGCTGGGTGACCTGTACGACGCCATCCCCCGGATCGATCGGGCCGAACTCCACGCGTCGATCTCGCTCGAAGACGACGACACCGAGGAGGTTCCCGACCAGGTGACGTTCGACGTCGTCGCCTACGACAAGATGGGGAACCCGCTGGTGGTCGCGAACCTCAACGATTCGCGGAGTCCGGCGACCGAGGGAATGCTCGCGGAGATGGAGGAGGCCGCCTCCGCGGTGAAGGCGAACTATCCTGATCTCGCGGCGGCGATCGTGGTCACGTCCAGTTACTTCGAACCCGGGGCGCTCGAGGTCACGGAGCAGGCAACGAGTAGCGGATTCCTCACTCGCGGCTCGAAACTGAGCTACGTCAACCTCTCACGGAAAGCGGGCTATCACCTCTGTCTGGTGGAGTCCCGGTCCGAGGGATTCCACATGAACGTTCCGGAACTGTAGAGGAACGACCCGTTAGCCTTCGATCTCTGCGACGTCTTCGATCTTCATGCCCTCGAGCTTGTCGACGATATCGTCGAGTTTGCCGTCGAGTTCGTCGACGAACTCAGCGGTGCGCTCGGTCTTGATCGCACCCTGGCTGGAGGGCTCGATGAGGTTTTCCTCTTCGAGGACGCGGAGGGAGTAGCGAACTTTGTGGTGCGGGTAGCCCGTCTCGTTCGACATCTTCACGATCCCGATCGGCTCGTTCTCGATGACCATCTTCAGGACCTGCAGATGTCGTTCCAACATATCGACTTCCTTCTCAAGTCGGTCTATCATGGCATTTGTTAACTTGTCTTTGGACCCTTTAAAAGTTACTCTCGACAACTGAAAGGACCACTCTCAACTCGATGGTCGTTCCTGTCAGTAGTTAACGCTTCCGTTCCCGGTAACCGATTTCCGGGGGCGATCGACGGAACGCGGTCCCGGCGCGCGCCGGAGTACCACACGTCCGTGTATATCCGAGATCGAGCCACCCGGCAATACCGTAATCTGTTTATCGACCCGGCAAGAATCCGCCGCTGTTATGACCGTCACAATCGTCGGGTCGCAACTCGGCGACGAAGGCAAGGGCGGAGTCGTCGACCTCTACGGCGACGCCGCCGACGTCGTCGCCCGGTACCAGGGCGGCGACAACGCTGGCCATACCGTCGTTCACGACGGTGAGAAGTACGAACTGTCGCTCGTTCCGTCGGGAGCCGTCCGGGGGAAGATCGGCGTGCTCGGCAACGGCTGTGTCGTCAATCCACGAACGCTGTTCGACGAGATCACCACGCTCCAGGAGCAGGGGCTCGATCCGGACGTCCGGGTCGCAGAGCGTGCCCACGTCATCCTGCCGTTCCACCGCGTTCTCGACGGCATCGAGGAGGACGTCAAGAGCGATTCGGACCAGGAGGTCGGGACGACGGGACGCGGTATCGGCCCGACCTACGAGGATAAGGCCGGCCGCCGGGGCGTCCGGGTCGGCGACCTGCTCGACACCGACGTCCTGCGCGAGCGACTGGAGTACGTCGTCCCCCAGAAACGAGCGCTCGTCGAGGACGTCTACGGCGTCGACGTCGACGAACTCGAAGATCCCGACGCGTTCGACGTGGACGCGCTCTTCGAGGAGTTCAGCGAGTTCGGCCGACGGCTCGAAGCGGAGAACATGACCGTCAACGCCAGCGCGTTCCTCACCGACGCGATGGCCGACGGGAAGACCGTCATGCTGGAGGGCGCACAGGGGACCATCATCGACATCGACCACGGCAACTACCCCTACGTCACGTCGTCGAACCCGACCGCGGGCGGTGCCGCGGCCGGGACGGGCCTCAGCCCCGGCGTCGTCGGCCGGGGAGAGGTCATCGGCATCGTCAAGGCCTACCTCACACGCGTCGGGAGCGGGCCGCTCCCGACCGAACTCGGCGGCGTCGTCGGTGACACGCCGGGGTACGACGAGGAGACGGACGGTCCCGACGAGGAACTCGCGACGTACATTCGCGAAGAGGGCGGCGAGTACGGCACCGTCACGGGTCGGCCCCGCCGCGTCGGCTGGCTCGACATGCCGATGCTCCGTCACTCCGCCCGCGTGAACGGCTTCACCGGCCTCGCGGTCAACCACGTCGACGTCCTGGCCGGACTCGACGAGGTCAAGGTCGGACACAGCTACGAGGTCGACGGCGAGGAAATCGAGACGATGCCGGCGACCACCGAACGGTGGGCCCGCTGTGAGGCCACGTTCCGGACGTTCGACGGCTGGCCCGACGTCGACTGGGGTGCGGTCGCCGAGGACGGCTACGAGGCCATCCCCGAGAACGCCCGGACCTACCTCGAGTACATCGCCGACGAACTCGAGACGCCGATCTACGCCGTCGGCGTCGGCCCCGGCCGCGACGAGACGGTCGTCGTCGAGAACCCCCACGAGTAGCGACGCGAGGGGCCCTATCTCGGATCGATCGGTTCGAACGATCCCGAAACCTTTTGCTGACGGCGGAAATGCTGTATACCATGAACGAGTCGTTGCTGGAGATCCTCTGCTGTCCGCTGGACAAACACGACCTGGAACTCGAAGACGCCGAATACGACGACGACGAAGTCGTCGCGGGCGACCTCGTCTGCACCGAGTGCGGCGAGCGATACCCGATCGACGACGGTATCCCGAACCTGCTGCCGCCGGACATGCGCGAAGAAACGCCGGCCTGAACGACCGTGTCTCCCCTCGACGTCACCGTCCACGTCAATCGCGGGTCCGCCGACGCCGTCCTGGAGACTGACGTGGATACCGTCGAGACCTGTGAACCGATCCAGCTGGTGTTGCGGGGCCACGAGACGCCCGCCCACGTCCACTGCCGGCTGGACGAGCGCCTCGATCGCGTCGCGTCGATCGACGGGTCGAACTACTACGTCGAACCCGACGACGTCACGCCCGTCCCGATCCGCGTCGACGCCGAGGCCATCGAGAGTCCGGTCGAGGGAACGCTCGAGATCGTCGGCGGCTACGGGGCCGAATCGGTTTCGATCGACGTCACCGTCACGCCGGGCCCGCCACAGGTCGACGTCGACGACTCGCTGGCCGAGCCGACCCGCTCGGAGCCCGAACCGACGCCGATCGAGCGAGCAGTGACCGGCTTCTCGGCGCTCACCGGCATCGAAATGGGGACGATCGCAGTCGTCGCGCTCGGCCTCGTCGCGATCGGGATCGCGACCGCGACGGCGGCGACGATCGGCGGTCCCGTCGCGATCGGCGGGCTCGCGATCGTCGTCGTCGGCGTCGCCGTCGGTCTCGGCCTCTTGATCCGGTAGCCGCTCGCGTTCTGTACGGATCGCTGTACGTCAGTTCCGGCACAACAGCGACCCGCTCGCGGTTGCGCCGGGACATCGGTACAGCAATCCGCATTACCCGTCGACCGCGACGATCGCACGATACCGCTCCCCGTCGAACGCGGCCGGCGTCTCGAACCGCGTCTCGAAGTCGATCGCAGTCTCGTGGTCGACGTGCCGGGCGATCGTCTGGAGAACCATCCGGAACTCCATGGTGATCGGTTCCCGTCCCGGGATCGATCCCCAGCTCACGTCGTCTTCGGCGTAGGCCCCCGTCCGAACCGCCTCGTCCACGAGCTCCCGCTGGCCGAACGACAGCCCCTCGTGGTCGAAGTCGAGGATGGCGCTTCCGTCGGGATCCGGCCTCGGATCGGCCATCGACAGCGTGTACGAGCGGACCGCGTCGTCGTTCGACTCGCCGAGTCCGGCGGCGGTACAGCCGGCACCCAGCGCGGGCAGCGACGCGACGGAGAGACGACACAGGAACGCGCGCCGGTTCACACTCCCGTCTGTTCGGCGCGAGAATACCAAGATTGTGGCCGTTCCGGTGGCGGCCACTGGTCTCCGTAGACGGGCGTTCGCGATCGTCTACTCGTCGACCTCGCGGGCCGCGAGGGAGTCGTCCTCGTCGAACCGCTTCGCGCGGAGGTAGCGCGCGCGATACCGGTTGGCCCCGTCGTAGACGTCCGCCTCGCGGATCTCGTCGGTCCGCCCCTCCGCGACGGCGTCGATCAGTTCGGTGAGCTGATTCAGTTCGCTCGTGGTCAACTCGAGTTCGTAGGTCCGCTCTTCTTCGGACTCGAGGACGGTCCACTTGCGGGCGGCGGCGACCACGAGCGAGCAGGGTTCACGGCAGGGGAACGGGCCGTCGCCGCCGTCGGGATCCAGTTCGCCGCCCTCCTCGTACTGCCACTCCCGGCGGCGGAGACACTGTGAATCGACGCAACAGGCCTCGGCCATCCAGTCGACGGCTTCCCGGGGGAGTTCGTCGATGACGTCGTAGATGCCGCTCTGGCGCTCGGCGGTCTCGAGCCAGTGGTCGACGTCGAGTTCGCCCCGCAGTTCGCGGTGCCAGTTGGCGATCGTGGCCGGGTAGAAGAACTCGATCGTCTCCACCAGTTCTCCGCCCGAGAGGCCGGTAAACGCCCACCCCGAGACCAGCGTCGGGGCGGTCTTCAGCGGTCGGTACCGATCGTCCGCGTCGTAGGTCGCGATCTCGCGGGCGTCCCGCGGATCGTCGTACACCTCGAGGGCCGCGAGATCGGTGTCGGCGTCGTCGACGTGCCAGAGGTCGTAGACGCGTTCGCCAGCGGGTTCCTCGCCCGCGTCGCTCTCGACGAGTCGAGCCGTCACGCAGATTTCACCCCACTCGCGATCGAGGCCGTCCCGGAGCAACTCGTACCGCGCCGGGACGGACAGCGTCTCGCCGTCGTCGGGCACGTGGGGGTGATCGCCGCTCCCCGCCGCGTCCTCGAGTTCCCCGTCCGCGATCGGGGCCCGCTCGCACCACCGGAGGAACGCCCGGCGGGCAGTCCCCTCGCCGCCGACCGTCTCCTGCCAGTATCGCCAGTTCGTCACGTACTCCCCGATCGTTTCGAGAGCGTCGCGGAGAGCCGCTTCGTCGAGTCCGCACCAGTCGCCGTCGGGAGTCTCGAGGACGTACCCCTCGTCGCCGCGTTCGAGGTGGAGGCCGTCGAACGCGATCGCGCCGTCGGCCTCGACGGCCGCACGCAGGTCCTCGACGTCGGCTGTCGCCACCGTCACTGTCAGTCCCCCGCCTCTGCGCCGGGGTTCGGACCCCGATCGCCGTCCGGGCCGGCGGTCGTCGCTGCGTCCTGGATCACGTCACGGGCGTCGCCGACGTCGGCACCGGCGTCCGCGGCCCGCTCGAGGATGACCTCGGCCATCAGTTCCTCCGTACCGACGGCACCGGCGTACCAGATCCGGTGGCCGTCGACCTCGGCGGGAACGTCCCACCCGAGGCGGTAATTCTCCGTGAGGTCCATGTCCTCGGGGATGTCCTCCTGCGTGTGGTAGCCGTCCGCGACGAACAGCGGGACGACCACCACGTCGTCGCTCTCGAAGTAGTCGGTAACGTCGTCGACCTCCGGCTCCTCGTCCATGAACAGGGCCTTCGCCTCGTCGAACCGATCGCGCTCGCGGATCCGTTCGGTGTGGTACTCGATCGCCTTCGCGGAGTTCTCGTTCCGCTCGGTACCGTGGCCGACGACGGCGAGTCCGACCCCCTCGCCGACGTCGGGATCGTCCGTCACGCTCTCGGCCCGCTGGACGATGACGTCCGTCATCGCGTCGTGAGTTCCGGTCGGGCCGCAGTAGTGGATCGTCTTGTCCACGTCCGTCGCCTCGAGCGTCACCTGCGAGGCGTCGGTGCCGTCCGAGTCCCACAGGTCCGGGTCCCACTCCTCGAGTCGGAGTTCGCGGGGAATGACCTGCTCGGTGAAGTACCCCTCGCTGATAAACAGCGGGACGACGAACACCTCGTCGGACTCGAGCGTCCGGATCACCTCCCGAAAGTGGGGTTCTTCTTTCCAGAACGCCTCGCGGACCTCGTCGAACGCGCCCGTCTCGCGGACCGCGTCCGCGTGGGCGTACGTCGGGTCCGAGGCGTCCGGGTTCAGGTGCGAGCCGTGCGCCGCGATGACCAGCGCTTGCATAGCCGGGCGTTAGGATGGGGACGGTTTAGTGACTTCGCTGGCGGCCCGCGTCGCCGCTATAGTCGCCGCCGAAACTGGTCCGCACCGATCGAACTCGAGTGGGGACGGACTGTCAGTGGCTCCTACAGGTCGACCCCGCCGTTGATGTCGATCACTTCGCCCGTGATGTACGACGACTCCCGACTCGCGAGATACCGGACGAGACCCGCAATCTCCTCGGGTTCGGCGAACCGTTCCAGCGGGACGTCCGATCGGATCCGCTCTTTGATCTCCCCGGGGATCCCCTCGACCATCGAGGTCCGGGTAAAGCCCGGCGCGACGCAGTTGGCGGTCGATCCCCACTCCGCGAGTTCCAGCGCGAGCGATCGCGTGAAGCCGAACAGGCCGCTCTTGGCGGCCGCGTAGTTGGCCTGCCCGACGTTGCCCTGTTTGCCGATCACGCTCGAGACGGTGATCAAGCGGCCCTCGTCGGCCGATCGGATATCGTCGTAGAAGACCTTCGTGGTGTTGAACGCGCCGTGGAGCGAGACGTCGATGACGCGGTTCCAGTCCGCGACGGTCATGTCGTCGAACGTCCGATCGACGTTGATCCCCGCGTTGGTGACGACGACGTCCAGGTCGCCGACCGCCTCGTGGACTCCGGTCCGCATCTCCTCGACCGCATCGAAGTCGGCGACGTCGGCCTGTGCGGGGAAGCCCCGTCCGTCGCCGTCGGCCTCGTCGATCCGGTCGGCGACCTCGTGGGCGGCCGCCTCCGACGACCGGTAGTTGACGACGACGGTCGCCCCTCGTCGGCCCAGTTCGATCGCGATCGCGCGGCCGATGCCCCGCGACCCGCCGGTCACGAGACAGGTTCGATCGGAGAGCGTCGGATCAGTCATCGCCGATCGCGCCTCCGGGACCCCGATCGATGGTCCGGTTCGCCCGCCGGAGTCCCGTCCCGGGATCACGTTCGTGCATAGCCGCCCTCCGTTCGTGCCACGAGGTCCGCACCGCGAGTGCCGACGACTGGGGTTTCGATCGTTGCATCCTGTAGAACGGCCAACGAATCTACGTATATAATTTAGGAATAGAACAACATGATTCAAAACTGGCCAACAGTTTTACTCGGTCGGTCCCGCGTCCGGTCACACCGTGAACTCGGTCCGCGCTTCGCAGGTCGCGTTCTGTGCTTCGAGTTCGGCGACGGCGGTGTAAGAACCGGGCTGGGGATCGCTCCACTCGCCGTCGTAGGTCGCCGTCTCGTCCGGTGCGAGCCGGTCCGATCCGAGGACCTGTGCGAACATGCGACCGTCGGTGAATCGCCAGACCTCCTGCCCGTCGGCCCGGACCACGAACTCCGCCTTGCAGGCGTCGGAAAACTGCAACTCGATCGGGTCCGCGCCGGCGTTGGTGACCGAAAACGTGAACGCGACCGTCCCGTCTCCCGCGTCCGTCGGTACCTGCACGTCGAGATCGCCCTCCAGTTCCATGCGCGGGCATTGTCGCCGTCGATTATAATTCTTTTCTCGCCGTCCGGAAAAATCGGCCCGGTACGGGACCGTGATCGGCGAGGCGAACAGTTCGATCGGACTCGTTGGGTCTCGGATCGTACTCGTCGGGCCGTGACCCCGGAGAACGCACAGTATTTCAGGTGGGGAACCCTACCCGCAGTCGTGCAACTGGTCGGCTACGAACCGAGCGCCAGGGGGTCCGCGGTGCTCGTGAGCGACGGCGACGCCGTCGACCGCCGTCCGCTCGACCCGGGGACGACCCTCTCGTACACGCTGGGGTCGCGCCACTGTGCCGGCGTCGTCGACGGCGACGAACACGTCTCCTGTGACCGCCCCGCCGCGCCCTACTGCGACTACCACACCAGCACGTGGGTGTGTGCCCGCTGTACGGGCACCTGCCTGAAAGACGAGATGGACTGCTACGAGGAGCACGCGGTCTACGTCGCGGCGTTCGCGCCGGACACGTTCAAGGTCGGCGTCACCAAGCACCGGCGACTCGAGACCCGCCTGCGCGAGCAGGGGGCCGACCGGGCGGCCCACGTTCACACCGTCTCGAACGGTCGCATCGCCCGAGAGATCGAGGCCGAAATCGCCACCCGGCTCGTCGATCGGGTCCGGACCGACGCGAAAATCGCGTCCCTCGCGAGCGCGGTCGACGATGGCGCCTGGCGCGACGCCCTCGCGGAGTTCGACGTCATCGACGAGTACGCGTTCGACTACGGGATCGACTGCGACGCCCGGCCGGTCCGGGAGACGATGGCGGCGGGAACGGTCGTCGGCGTGAAGGGGCGCCTCCTCGTGCTCGAGCGGACCGGCACGACCTACGCAGTGGACATGCGGGATCTCGTGGGGTACGAACTCGAGGACGGCGCGACGGACCGACGGCTCCAGTCGTCGCTGGGGTCGTTCGGCTAGCCCGGCGCTCTCCCCGTCGCGGGATCGATTCGAAACATGGCAACCCTTTTCCCCGGCCGAGATGAATCCGGTTATATGACGGACGACAGCGAAGCCAACGGCGAAGCGGACGAGGGTGAGAGCGAGGAGAAATCCTTCCGGGAACGCGTCGAAGAGATCCGCGAGAAGCGTGCGGAGGAAGGCGAAGGCGAGGGCGAGCCACCGGAAAGCCCGTTCGGCGGCGGCGGTGGCGGCCCCGGGATGGGCGGCGGCGGCAACCCGTTCGCCCAGATGATGGGCGGCATGATGGGCGGCGGCCCTGGCGGCATGGGCGGCGGCCCCGGCGGCCGCGGCCAGGAAGAGAGCGGCAACGAGGAACTCGTCCGCGAGGTCCGTCAGCTGCGCGACGAGATGCGCGACCAGACCCGCGCCCTCAAGCGCATCGCTGACGCGCTCGAGGACCAGTAAGGCCGTCCCGTTTTCCAGTTCTCCCCGGTTTCCAGCGACGCGTTCGCCGATCGTGGCCGATCGCCACCCTGGGCCGGTTCAGCCCCGGCGAAGCGCCGTGGCCCAGTTCTCGAAATCGAGGCGCTCGGACAGCGACCAGCGGCCCACGAGGAGGGACGCGAAGTCGACGCTGAGGTAGGCCAGTCCGATCCCCGCGACGACGTCGATCGCCCAGTGGATGCCGAGGTACATCGTCGAGATGGCGACGCAGATCGCGAGCGCGATCGCGACGACGGCCCACTTCGGGTAGACTGCTCGCGTCCGGTACGCGAGGAACGCGACCGTCGCCGACAGCGACGTGTGGAGCGACGGGAAGACGTTCGTGTTGCGGTTGACCTGTCGCGTGAGGTGCTGGTACTCGGGGTAGGTGTCGTACAGCAACGCCTGGACGAGTTCGGGCATCATGTTTCGCGGCCCATATGCAATGACGAACGTGTACAGCAGGAGGCCGATCGCGTAGTTGAGCGTGTACGCCGTCAGCAGTTCCCGGAGCGGCCTGGTGTTCGAGAGCGCGAAGTACGCGACCAGCGGGAAGACGAGCAGGAAGACGTAGCCGTAGATGTAGACGAACGAGAAAAACGCGGTCAGTGCCGGCGTCGCGAACGTCTGGAGCCAGGGGATGAACTCCCCCTCGATATCGAAGATGGCCCCGGTCAGGTTCCACTCGATGATCCACGAGAGGTCGGGGACGACCTGCCTGGCGACGCTGTTGAAAAGCAGGACGATCGCGAGCACGACCGTGATCGGGACGGCCGCACGGACGCGGGCTCGCCACTCCGCGCGGGTATCCCGGAGTCGATACCGGCCGACGAAGACCGCGATTCCGACGAGGATCATCGCCGTCACCGCCACGACGAGCTGTGTGAGGACCTGGACGAGCATCAGTGTCTCACCCGGAGGCGGCCCTCCTCGCCGTACCTGAAGCCGGCCTCCTCGAACGCCGATCGGGCCGTCGCGACGTCGACTTCCCCGTCGGATCCGAGAAACGGCGTCTCGGGATCCGATCCGTTCCACGCGAGGGAATCGGGCGTCCACTCGTCGGTCACCGGGGTCGCGGTCGGCGTCGCGTAGCCGTCGAACACCTCGTCGACGAGCCACGCCTTGTCGATCAGCGACGCGACGACGCGCCGGAACCGCGGGTTGGAGAACGGTGCTTTCCGCGCGTTGAACCCGAGGTGGTAGACGGTCCACGACGGCGACTCGAGCAGGCGCGTTTCGGGCGACTCCTCGACGGCGTCGAGGACGTACGTTTCGATCGTATCGCTCGTGACGTCCGCCGCGTCGGTCTGGACGAGTTCAATCGCCGACGTGCTCCGGGGATCGATCTGGATGCGCATCGTCTCGACGGTCGGGGCAGGGAGATCGACACCCGCTCGCCGCGTGAAGTGGTCGTCGAACCGTGCCAGGGTCACGTAGTCGCGCTCGGCGCGGGTGTCGAACTGGAACGGCCCGCTCCCGATCGGCGGCCAGTTGTCCGTGACCACGGCCTCGGTCGTCCCCTGTGCGACCCGGACGCCGGGAACGTTCGCGGCGTCCGATCGGGGTTTCCAGACGTGTTTCGGCAGGATCGGGACCGTAAGCGCACGCTCCGCCACCGGCTGGTTCGTCCCGACGGTGAACTCGAGTCGGGTTCGATCCACGGCCTCGACGTCGTCGATCGCGCTGACGAGGCCCCGGTACCGCGGCGACGGCGACGACAGCTCGCTCGCGCCGAGGGAGGTGTCGTCGAGGAATCGGTAGGTAAAGGCCACGTCGTCGGCGGTCAGTGACTCGCCGTCGTGGAACCGACAGTCATCCCGGAGCGTTACCGCGAGCGTTTCGTCGTCCCACTCCCAGGCGTCGGCCAGCCACGGCACGAGGTCGGCGTCGACCTCGGCCGCCAGCGAATCGTACAGCAGGTCGACGAACGTCCCCCGCTCGCGGTACTCGGCCATCAGCGGGTTCGCGTTCTCGGAGGGACGGGCGTCGGTGTGGACGGCCCGGAGCCGATCGACGTCCGCTGCCGGATCGAGACCGAGATAGCCACGCCCCGTCGCGGGGTGGCCCTCGCCCCAGCCGTCGAACCGATCGGTCCGGACGAGACGGTGTTCCTCGGGGACGCAGATCGGGACGAACGGCTGTTCGCGGACGAACGCCTCGAGCAGGTCCGTCACCGCGTCCGTCCGCTCGTCCGGGTCGACCGTCCGCTGGGCCTCGAGGAGGTCGTCGACGACGAGGTTCGTGTACCCGAACGGGTTCTGCCAGCCGGACTCGTCGGCGTACACCGAGTGAAGCGCCTCGTAGAGAAAGTCGGGATCGGTGCCGCCGGGGTGGTTGCCGACGTAGACGTCGAAGTCGTGGTTGAGCAGGACCGCCCGGAGGAACTCCTCGTTCGAGCGCATCTCGATCGAGACGTCGATGCCGACGGCCTCGAACACGGCGGCGAGTTCCCGTGCGAGCCGGATGCTCTCCCGGTCCCCGTCGGCGGGGAGGGTCGTGATCGTGAGCGACAGCGGGTCGAGATCGTCCCGGTTGACGATGCTACGGACCTGGCGGACACAGCCGCTGGTCGCGACCGTCACTCCACCCGTCGTCGCCAGCAGCGCTCGTCGGCTGAGTTGCCCGCCGTCGTTCCGGGCGGGCCGTCCCTCGGTCATTTCGGTCAGTAGTTGCACTTCGAAGGTGGTGATATAACAGTATTGTGTTGCCTTGTGGCGGGATCGATCGGCCGATCCGCCTCCGCGGCGGTTTCAGGTCCGATCGGTCAGCCGGGCGGTCGCCGCCGTCCAGATGGCGGCGAGCCTGGCCCGAAGCCGCGCCAGCAACCCCCGATCGACGAGCCGATCGGCCAGGACGACCGAGAGGGTCGCGAGCACGAGTCCGCCGACGACGTCGATCGCCCAGTGGATGCCGAGGTACATCGTCGAGATGACGACGCTGACCGCGAGGAGGAGCGCGACGGGGAACCACCGCCCGTACTCGTCCCGGGTCCGGTAGGCGAAGATGGCGACCGTCGTGGCGAGCGAGGTGTGCAACGAGGGGAAGACGTTGACGTTCCGATTGACCTCCGTGGTGAGATAGATGTACTGCGGGCTGTTGTCGTACAGCATCGTCTCGGAGACCAGTGCGGGGATGTAATTGCGGGGGCCGTACGCGAAGATCAGGATGTAGAGCGTGACGCCGATCGCGTAGTTGAACGAGTAGGCCGCCAGCAGCTGACGGAACGGCCGCGTATCCGACAGCGCGAAGTACGCGACGATGGGAAAGATCAGCAAGAACGTGTAGCCGTAGACGTACACGAGCGAGAAGTACGTCGTCAGCTCCGGGAAGGCGATGTCTTGGAAGATCAGGACGAACTCTCCCTCGACTTTCCAGTACAGCCAGGACACGTGAATCCCGATCTCCCTGGAGATCGACGGCCCTACCTGTCGCATCACGCGATTCAGCCCCAGCACGACGAGTAACACGGCGATGATCGGGGCGCTCGTCCGTAGCCGGGACCACCACTCACGGCGGGTCGTTACGAGCCGATCGCGTCCGATGAAGACGACGATCGAGAGCACCAGCATGACCGCGACGGCGGCGAGGACCCGCATCAACACCTCGGCGAGTTCTTCGGCGACCATCAGTACTGTTTCAGTAACCGACCCGCGTCGTCGTACCGGTAGCCGGTCACCTCGAGGAACCGATCTCGCGCCGCCTCGACGTCGAGTTCGCCCTCGGAGCCGACGAACGGGACCACGGGATCGACGTCGTCTTCGTCGGTCCACGCGAGGCTGTGGTCGTCCGGAACCCACTCGCCAGTCACCGGCGTGGCGAGCGGCGAGGCGTAGCCGTCGAACACGGTGTCGACCAGGTACTGCTTGTCGATCAGGCGAGCGATCGCGCGACGGACGTTGGGGTTGCCGAACGGGGACCGTTGCGCGTTGAATCCGACGTGGTAGAACATCCGCGAGGGGGACTCGATCCGAGTCACGCCGGGCTCGTCGGGGATGTTCGCGATCGAACTGGCACCGAGCATCGTGGCCGTGACGTCGGCGCCGCCACTCAGGACGCGTTCGACGGAGGACTTGCTGCCGGGATCGACGGTGAACCGGATCTCCTCGACGGTCGGTTCAGGGAGGTCGACGTCGGCCCGACGCGTGAAGTGGTCGTCGAACCGTTCGAGCGTGAGGTGCTCGCGATTCTCGTGGTCCGCGTACCGGTACGGTCCGCTTCCGGTCGGCGGGATGTTGTTCATCGTGACGAGCCCCCACTCGGCCTGGGGCGCCTCGAAGTCGTCACCATCGGCACGATCGATGACCTGATCGCGCCAGCGGTGTTCCGGCAGGATCGGGGCGGTGAGCGCCCGTTCCCCGACCTCCGTTCCGGTCGATGTCGTGATCGTCAGCTGGTGGGGGCCGTCGATCTCGACCCTGTCGATCGCCGAGGCGTGGCTCCGGTACCGCGGTGCCGGCGACGGGACGTCGGCCAGCCCCAGCGACGTGTCCGCGAGGAACTCGTAGGTGAACTTGACGTCCGTGGCGGTGACCTCCTCGCGTTCGTCCTCCCAGGCGGGGTCGTCCGCGTCCTCGGAGTCACCGTTCGGGTCGTGGAAGAAACAGTCCTCTCGAAGCGTGACCGACGCTGTCGCGGACCCGTCCTCGACCTCGATCCACTCGACGTCTTCGGCCAGCCACGGAATCAGTTCGCCCTCGCGTTCGGTCAACAGCGAGTCGTACAGCAGGTCGATCGTCGTCCCGCGCTCGCGAAGCGTCGCCGAGAGCGGGTTGACGTTCCGGGACATGCGCGAGTCGGTAACCAGGGCGTGGAGTTGCTCGGCGTCCTCCTGCGGGTCGAGCCCCAGGTAGCCCGAGCGCGTCGCGAGGTGGCCGTCCTCCCAGCCATCGAATCGATCGGATCTGGCGACCCGGATCTCGTCCGGGACGCAGATCGGGACGAACGGCTGTCGGCGTGCGATCGCCTCGAGCAGGTCCGTCACTACCTGTTTCCGCTCTTTACCGTCGATCCGCCGCTGGTTCTCGAGGAGGTCGTCGACGCGGGGGTCCGAGAATCTGAACGGGTTCTGCCAGCCGTCCTCGTTCGCGTTCGCGTACGCGGAGTGGAGGGCCTCGTAGAGGAAGTCGGGATCGTAGTCGGCGGGGTGGCGGCCGACGTAGACGTCGAAATCGTGCTCGATCAGCACGGTTTCCAGAAACTCCGATCGGGACCGCATCTCGACGGAGACGTCGATTCCGACCGCCTCGAGGTTCTCCTGGAGGTGGGTGGCGATCTGGACGTTCTCCCTGTCGCCGTCCGCGGGGACCGTCAGGATGGAGAGCGAGAATTGTTTCGCTCCACCGTCGTCGACGACGCTTCGAACGCGGTCGATACAGCCGCTGGTGGAGAGGGCGAGGCCGGCTGCGCCGGCGGCCAGGACCGATCGTCGACTGACGCCGTCAACGGGGGTGCTTGGATTTCGATTCATTCCAGTGTACCTCACTGATTCGGATTTGATATATAACAATTTTGTGTCCTACGGACGAACATGGGGCAGGGGGTGTATTTCCGGAGACCTATCTATGTGGGACATTGACGCACGTCTGGAGTCGATTTCATATGCTGACTGTCTCCGCGATACTACTTAATTACCGGCTCCAAACGGTGACCGGATCGAGTGTGGCAACCGCGACACGAACTCCACGTCACCGGAACGATAGTAGTAACTGAAAGTCAAGGCGCGGCTGATCACAGGACTGCTGTGCGATCAGTGTGTAACTCGTTTCAGTTGCTACGATAATCGGATCGTGGTCCGTCGGCCCGGGAGATTCGAGTTGCGGATCGATTAGGATCTCTGACGTGGGCGACGGTGTGGACTCAGGTTCGAGGACGCTGAAAGCGGTACCCTGGGGTCTGGTAACGGCCCCATACCGGCAGCAGGACGCCGGCGGAGCGCAACACCAATAGGGAAACCGACGAAACGATTCCCCATGACGATCGCCGCCGAACGGATCGAGCGGTTGCACGACCTCGCTCAAGCGGCGGCTGCCGACGGCGACCACGATCGGGCGCGATACTACGTGCGACTGGCCCGCCGCGTCGCGGAGCGAAACCGGCTCACCCTCCCAAAGCAGTTCCGGCGATTCACCTGCGACGAGTGCGACGCGTACCTCCGTCCGGGAGAAAACGCCCGTGTCAGGCTTCGAGACGGTCACGTCGTGATAACCTGTGACTGTGGTGCACAGGCGCGGTATCCGTACGAGGACTGACCGGAGCGCGAGGGTCGTACGAGGACTGGCCGGAACGGCGTGTGCCAGTCGAGGGGGACGACTGTTCGCCGATCGAGGACATTCCGTTTCGCGAAGATTGAAACGGTTCGCACCGTTATCCGGGTCCATGGACGAAACAGAGCGAAAGCGGCAGGCACACGACCTCGACGTCACCGTCTGGGTCGGCAAGAGCGGCATCGAATCCGTCGTGGAGGAACTCGACGACCAGCTATCCGATCGCGACCTCGTGAAGGTCAAGTTCCTGCGGGCCGCCCGGGCGGGGAGTTCGACCGAGGAGAAGGCGGCCGACCTCGCCGACAGGGTCGGGGCGGACCTCGTCGACACACGGGGCCACACCGCAGTGATGTACCGATGAGCGTCGGCCTCCTGCAAGCGGAGCCCCGGCTCGGCCCGATCGGCCGCGCGCTCGACGACGCGGGTCTCACCGCGGCGCAGGCGGCGAGCGCGGAGGGAGCGATCAGGTTCGTGGTCGCCTTCGTCGCCCTCTGGACGATCGGCCGCGTCGTCGTGCTCCCGCTCGTCAGCCGGGCGATGGACAGGCGCGAACTCGACGAACACGCCCAGAACCCGCTGTTGATGATCACCCGGTTCGGCGTCGTCTTCGTCGCGATCGCGATCGCCTTTGGCTTCGCCGGGTTCGGGAACTTCCTCGTGTCGATGGCCGGCATCGCCGCGGCCGGGGCGCTGGCGATCGGTCTCGCGATGCAGAACGTGATCTCGAACTTCGTCGCCGGCGTCTTCATCTACACCGACAGGCCGTTCAAGATCGGCGACTGGATCGAGTGGGACGACGGGACCTACGGGGGCGTCGTCGAGGACATCAGTCTCCGGGTCACTCGCGTGCGAACGTTCGACAACGAACTGCTGACGGTGCCGAACTCCGAACTCACCGGTGGCGTCGTCAAGAACCCGGTCGACGCGGACAAACTCCGCCTGAAGTTCGTCTTCGGGATCGGCTACGGCGACGACATCCAGCGGGCGACGGACGTCATCGTCGACGAGGCCGAACGCCACCCCGACATCATGGACGATCCCGCCCCGTCGGTTCGGCTGACGGAACTCGGCGACTCCGACGTCGGCCTCCAGTCGCGGTTCTGGATCGCTGACCCCTCGCGGGCCGATTTCGTCCGCATCAGGGGCGAGTACGTGACCGCGGTCAAGCGCCGATTCGACGAGGAAGGGATCGACATTCCCTACCCCGTCCGGACGCTCGAGGGCGGACTGGCGTTCGAAAACAGCCAGTCGATTCCACAGCAAGCCGAGTGACGATCGGGGTACTGATCCTCGATCGGGACACCCGATACGGCGGACGGTTTCTGCGTTGAGGGGGACGGCGACCCGATCGGATTCGCTCCCGGCAGTGGAGACGCCGCCGTACTCGAAAACGCGATCCCGCACGAGGGCGACCGACGGGCCGTTTGGCCGCCGAACGTGGGGTCCCGACCCCAGCGTCAGTTCGTCCGTCGAACCGTGACGACCGGCGCCGGAGACGTCGCCGCGACCCGCTGGGAGACGCTCCCGACGGCGAATCGCTCCATACTCGAGAGCGTCTCCGTTCCGACGACCGCGAGGTCGATTCCGCGATCGCCGACGTACTCGGTAATCTCCTCGTGTGGCCGGCCGCGCTCGATGGCCGTGACGACCTCGACGTCCTGCTCGGCCGCCCGCGAGGCGACCGCGTCCGTGGCGGCCTCGGCTTGCTTCTCGAACGACTCGACGACGACGGAGAGCGACGTGTCGGCGTCGTCGACGACGGAGAGCGCGTGTAGCGTCGCGTCGAACGCCGCCGCGAGTTCGATCGCGTGCCCGACGGCGGCCGCCGCACCGGGACGGCCGTTCGTGGCGACGAGCAGGCGATCGACAGTGCGCGGGACGTCGACCGCTCGGGGGCCGACGGTGAGCACGGGCCGGCGGGCACCGCGGACGACGCCCATCGCGACGTTGCCGAGCAACCACCGTCGGACGCCGGTCCGGCCGTGGGTCCCCAGGATCAGGAGATCGACGTCGTGTTCGTCGGCAACGGCCAGAATCTCGTGGTGGGGCCGCCCGTCGCGGACGGCCGTGGTGACAGACACGTCCCGCGCGGTGGCCTCGTCCGCGACCGCGTCGACGAACTCTCGGCAGTCCGCTCGTACCTGTTCGCGCGTCGAGTCCCTGGCGATCGCGGGAACGTCGGCGACGGACAGTGCGTGGACCCGCGCCCCGACGTCGTCGGCGATCGACAGTCCCTGCTGGGTCGCCCGCGACGCGGGGTCGCTGCCGTCCGTCGCGATCAGCACGTCGTCGTACATGATCGTCTACACGGGGTCGACGGTAATGAAAGGTGTATGAGACGGCATCGAAACCGGGAGTGCGAGACGCCGTCCACGAGCGTTCCAAACGCGGCCGTTCGCGGACGGGAGCCGTCGGTTGCCGGCGACGATCGTCGACCGCGCCCGATCGCGAGTGTAGTCGCTCTCTCGAACCTAGAACGGATGAAGTATGAGTGTGGAAGCCGCGATTGCCCGGCGTTCCGGCCGGGGGAATCCCGGTTGCCTCCTCCACCCCGCGACCCGTCGAGCGACAGGTGTCCGGCGGTCCACTGCTCGCTTCCGCGCCTGATGGGCTGTCGCCGGTTAACCACGATGGTGCGTCCCTGCGGACGGCCATCGTGGACCGCTGCCCCCGACGGACGAGGCTTCCACGTTGGCTCCCGGGGCCCCGGCCGGTCTGACCGGACGCCCGCGGTGTTTGGTCCCCGCTGAAGGCCATACTGCGGGTGACGAGCAGGGCCTAACTGCCCGACCTATCCATCCACAGGTAGGCGATCGGCACTTAAGGACCTTTCGTCTCGATAACCGCACGACGGAACGGCGTCATCGGTGGAACCGGTGGGCGTCGTCAGGCCTCGCCGCCGGTACCCTTGAGCACGTCGTCGAACCCGCCGCTCCCGGCCTCGAACGCCGCGGTCGCTTCAGGTGACACCTCCTCCATCGCGTCCTCGAAGTGCTCGGCCGTGAGTTCGTCGGACGAGCGATCGACGGCCCGAGCGGGAGTCGGAGAGCGGTTCCGAAGACGGTCGTCCCCTCCTGGGTTCCGTGCCGATCGGCCCGTCCCGAGGAAAAGGCCCATTAGTCAGTCGATACATCTCCCGGGTATGGGACTCGGCAGTACGGCAAAGAAGATCCAGGCGCTCTCGGACCGCGCCGAGGCGATGTACAGGCAGGTACAGGAACTCCAGCAGCGGATCACGAACTTAGAAGAGGAGGTCGACGACACCCACGACACGGTCTCCCGAATGGACCACCAGTTGACCGAACAGCGAGCGCTCCTGCTCGCGATCGCCGACGAACACGGTCTCGACGGCGAGGAGATCCTCGCCCAGGCGGCGATCGACGAGGCCGACGAACTCGCGGCCGAGGACGAGGGCGAGGCCGACGCCGCGGACGCGACGACCGACGAGTCGGACGAGGCCAGCGAGGCCAGCGTGGAGTAGCGCGCCGTAGCGACCGCTGCTGGCCGGTTCCGGGCGTCGATCGATCGCCGTCCGGGCCCGGACGCATCAGTAACAGCTAACAACCGGGGCAACATTTGCCAGGACGATGGCGACCCACGAGCGACCGCTGGACTCGGTGCTGGAGACGATCGGTCGGACGCCGCTCGTTCGACTCCACGACGCGCCGGGCGACGTCAGGATCTACGCGAAACTCGAATCGTTCAATCCGGGCGCGAGCGTCAAGGACCGCATCGGCCGGTACATGCTCGAGCGCATGCTGGAACGGGGCGACGTCCCGGCCGGCGGAACGATCGTCGAGCCGACCGCCGGAAACACGGGGATCGGGCTCGCGATCGCGGCCGAACAGCTCGGCCTCGACGCGATCTTCGTCGTCCCGGAGCGGTTCAGCGTCGAGAAACAGCAGCTGATGGCCGCCCTCGGCGCCGAGATCATCAACACGCCCACCGAGGACGGGATGGGCGGCGCGATCGAGCGCGCCCACGAACTCGCAGCGGAACTCGAGGACGCAGTCGTCCCCCAGCAGTTCTCGAACCCGCTGAACACCGAGGCCCACTACGCGACGACCGGGCCGGAGATCTACGAGGCGCTCGACGGCGACGTCGGCGCGGTCGTCGCGGGCTGTGGGACGGCGGGGACGCTCATGGGGATCGCCCGCTACGCCCGCGAACAGGACCCGGAGACGTACGTCGCGGCCGTCGAACCCGAGGGATCGCTCTACGGCGAGTCGGTCGGCGAGGACCGCGAGGAAGGCGAGTACAAGATCGAGGGGATCGGCACGCACAACCTCGAGACGAACGAACTCTTCGACCCGGCACTCGTCGACGACGTCTACGCGATCCCCGATCGGCTCGCCCACGAGGAACTGAAACGGCTCGCGAGCGAGGAGGGCCACCTCGTCGGGTCGAGCGCGAGCGCGGCGAGCGTCGCCGCGAAACGCGTCGCCAGGAAGATCGACGCGGGGACGATCGAGGCCCCGTCCGACACTGTCGTCACGGTCTTCCCCGATTCGAGCGAGCGCTACCTCTCGAAGGGGATCTACCGCTCGTTCGAGGAGTGGACGTCGTAGCCGGGAGTCACCGGAGAAACGGGCCTACGTCGGCGGTTCCAGTTCGCCGATCGCACGGAGCGTCGCTTCCAGTTCGGTTCCGCGACTCGTCAACGCGACGTGGCCGCGCTCGTGATCGTAGTCGACGACCTTCGCCGCGCTCAGCTTCGGCAGGTGAACGTGGTACAGCATCGTGTGGATCTCGGTGACGATCTCACCGGGAACCTCGGTGATCGGTCCGTCGCGTTCCCGAACGGCGAGGTCTTTCGCGAGGTCCTGCACAGTTACCTGCCGGTCACGGTCGGCGAGAAGAGTGAGAAGCGCCCGGCGACGACGATTCCGGCAGAGATCGAACGCGGTATCGAGCGCCAGTGACTCCCGTCTCATAGGGCTCGTACGCTGGGGCAACGGATGAGGAAATATACTGTTATCACAGTCCTTTTTGTGCAGACGGGCCCGGTCGGTATTCCTACGTGCCCTCCTCGGCTGGCGGCGAGACGATCAGCGTCTCCTCGATCAGCGACTGGTAGCCCCGGTGGAGTCGCTGGGAGAGCGACTGCTGGCTGATACCGAGTTCGGCCGCGACGTCGGTGAGCGAGACGTCCGTCGACGTGAAGTAGTTCAGTTGCCACGCGGTCACCAGGGCGTCGTGTTGTTTCCGGGTGAGCCCGTACTGCCTGCCCGTTCGCGGCTGGGTGAGTTCGTGCAGCTGGATCAACTGGAACGGGATGGTCTCGTCGTTGCAGTAGGTCTGGAACTGGTCGAGACGGTCGCGATCGTCGAACCGCATCTGCAACTCCCACCGGTCGCCTGCCCCGGTCGCCTCGAGGATCGTCGCGCCGACCTGCGTGTACGCGTAGACGATCGTCTCGACGTTCTCCGTCCAGTTCGCTCGGTAGAGGGTGGCTCGATCGAACTCGTCCAGCTGCTGGAGGTTCTCGACGGTCGGGTCGTCCTCGATGGCCGTCTCGAACCTGGCGAGGTCGCCGCCGGAGACCCAGAAGTAGGGCGTCAGGATCTCCTCGGCCGCGACCACCCGTTCGATCTCGACGGTCGTCTCCGGTGCCGCCTGTAACGTCCGGTAGAGGGCGAAGACGTCCGATGGAACGTGAAATTCGGCGAAGAGACTCATGAGTTCCGCAGGCAGGCAGCGGTAATAAGGAGTCGAGGTCGACGGAGGGGAGTTCGACTTGCCGTCCGGGCGGCGGCCGATCCGAAGAGACCGACAACGGTAACTGGCGTCCCGTTGCGAGTGGGCCTATGACCCTGATCGTCGAGTTCGTATTGGGGTCGCCGATCCTCCGGGAGGCGTCGACGGAGATCGAGCGGCGCAAGATCGAAGATATCACCCAGCCAGCGACCGGACCGGCGAAGGTGATCTTCTGGGCGTTCGGGGACGCGTTCGACGCGTTCGAATCCGGACTCGACGCGGACGAAACCGTAGACACGTACTCGATGATCGAGGCCACGGGCGATCGGCGACTGTACCGGGTGACGCTGTCCGATCGTGGGATGGAGTCGCTGACCTATCCGCTCGCGGCGGAACACGATATCACGTTTCTCGACGTCACGGGCTTCGAAGAGACCGAGATTCGGGCCAGGGTCCCATCGAGGGAGGCGCTCGTCGCATACCGTAGCGTCTGCCAGGAGAAAGAGATCCCTTTTCGTCTCCAGCGAATTTACCAGGAAGAACCCGTAGAGGCCGATCGGTACGGCGTCACCGACCGGCAGCGAGCGGCGCTGCGGGCCGCGCTCGAGGCGGGCTACTTCGACGTCCCCCGCGACGCGACGCTCTCGACGGTCGCCGCGACCCTCGACATCTCGGACCAGGCGCTGTCGGCCCGGCTTCGTCGAGGGCAAGCCAATCTCCTCCGGAACACGATCGCGACGGATCACGACCCGACTTAAAGGATTTACCATCCAACCCGGTTCGTTTCCCCGGTCGCCCCGGTATGAGTGATATCCGAATGTCTCCCTTCAACCCACAACTGACGAGCGGATCGGCCGACGCTACCCCGGACCGGACCCCCAGTGAGGCAGTGATCGACGCCGTCGCGACGGCGTCTGAAACGGACGCGATCGAACTCGCGGACGAGTTCGGACCGCTCTACGACGCGATCGATCCCTCCGCGCTCGATGCCCTGTTCGATCGTGAGGACGCGATCGGTACCGTACGCTTTCGCTACGCCGGCTACCAGATCGTGGTCGACCACGACGGCCGGATCGAACTCGCAGACGCCGCTCCGGACGCGTAACCCCCGTTCTCTCTCGTCCCCGCGTTCGCCATCTCGTCATCCGCTGCCCGCCGCGTTCGCGGTCACGGCGTCACCGTTCCTCGCCGTGGGCGACCCCGCAGTCACACCCGCTCGTGGAGCCTCTCATACGGATTGCTGTACCGATTTACCGGCGTAACCGCCGCCCGGATCGCGGTTGCGCCGGAACTGACGTACAGTAAACCGTATCACTCGTGGGGGACCGTCCGATCGGCGAACCGCGCCGGAACGGCACCGACGATCGTGGCGAGGACGGCCCCGACGATCGTGCCGTAGACGAGGTGGCCGACGGCGAAGGTCGCCGCGCCGAGGAGTTCCGCGGCCAGCCCCGGCAACGGCAGGTACGGAAGCGGGAGCACCGCCACGCCGGCCTGACTGACCGCGAGGGGGAGGATCAGCCCGCCCGCGAGGATCCCGAGCACCGCGCCGAAGGCGATCCCGGCCCCGACGTAACTCTCGAACGTTCCGACGAACTCCGCGAGTGCGGGCCGCGAGACGATCGTCGCGAACGCGATCCCGAACAGGATGCTCAACGCGAGGTGGACGAGCCACCCGGCGACGATCGTCGACGAACCGATGAGCGCACCCAGGATCTCGAAGACGTTCGGCCCGACCTGGAGGACGAGACCCATCCCGATGCCGCCCGCGAGCCCCGCGGTGAGGCCGCCGGTGAGAACTTCGACCCCCTCGAGCGATTGATTGTTATTCACACCCATGAATGTCGGTTCCCGATTGAGCCGAATAACGCTAATTTCGCGAAAGAGAACGGTTAACTGGCATCGATTGCGGGTGAAGGTAGTCCGATCGAGTAGCCGCCGGGATTTAACTGTCCGAATCGATCCGTCTGAACCCTTACGGGGCTGGCCGCGAGCCCGAGTTTCGCGGGCGGACTCGACTACGCCGACGCGCTTTCGGTCTTCCTGATCGGGGAAGATCCACACGACGTCCGGGGGATCCGTCGCAAACTCGACAGCGTCAACCTCGTCGGCCCGCGGCCCTGGCACGTAGAGATCTCGCTGTGGGACATCATCGGAAAGGACGCCGGCAAACCGGTGTCCGAACTGCTCGGCGGAACCGGCGACCCGATCCCGGTCTACGCGAGCACCGGCGAGGTCCAGCCCCCCGAAGCGCGGATCGAGTACGTCCGCGATCGGGTCGCGGAGGGGTTCGACGCGGTAAAGCTCCGGGTGGCAAGCGTCGACGACGTGGCGATCGTCCGCGAGGTCAGGGAGGCGTTCCCGGACCTGACGCTCATGGTCGACGCCAACAAGGGCTGGTCGGTGCGCGTGATGGAGCACGAAGAGCAGTGGAGCTACAGCGACGCGCTCGCCGTCGCCCGCGAACTCGAGTCGATCGGCGGGATCGCGTGGCTCGAGGAACCGCTCCCGCGTCACGACTACGACGGCTACGCCCGTCTCCGGGCGGCGACCGACGTCCCGATCGCGGGCGGCGAGTTCAACGACGGGATCTTCCAGTTCCGGGAGTTCGCCGACCGTGACGCGCTCGATATCTACCAGCCCGACGCGGCGCTCGCGACGGGCGTCCTCGGCGCGACCGAGGTCGCGAGCATGGCACGCGAGGCCGGGGTGCAGTTCGTTCCCCACACGTGGACCAACGGGATCGGCTTCGTCGCGAACCTCCACGTGATCGCCGCGGTCGACGCGCCGTGGTGCGAGTACCCGATGGAACCGCCGTGGACCCCCGACGTCCGGGACTTCCCCCTGGCCGAGCCGATCGAGCAGGACGGTGGGACCATCACGCCGCCGTCGGGGCCGGGGCTCGGCGTCGAACTCGATCGCGACGTTCTGGATCAGACGGAGTGACGACCGAGATGGTACGGGACTGGTCCCTCGGCGACGACAGGCTTATCAGATGTGTCAGTGAATACCACGAAAATGAAGGCGGTTCGACTCCGCCTCCGGCCGCCCGAGGGATCGTTCCCGGGCGTCGACGCGGCGCTCGCGACGACCGAGGGCATCGACCGCGAGGCGCTCGTCCACTTCGAGTGGCTCGGGAACGGTTCGTACTCGATGCTGTACCGACTCGGCGTCGACCCGGGCACCGAACTCGACGCCGTGCTCGCGTCCACCGACGAGGTCATCGACTACGATTTCGTCGCGTCGGGCGATCGCGAGCAGTACTGCTACGTCCACGTCGAGGAACGCGAACTGCTGTCGGACCTGCTTGCGATCGCGGACGCACACGCGCTCGTGCTCGAACGGCCGATCCGGTTCGTCGACGGCGATGCCGTCCTGACGATCGTCGGCGACGCGAGCGCGATCCAGGAGGCCTACCGCGACGCCACCGGGACGATCGACGTCAGCGTCGAGTGGTCCGGCGGCTACGAACCCGGGGAACCGGACGCGATCGGACGACTCACCGCTCGCCAGCGCGAGGCCGTCCGGACGGCCTACGACCTCGGCTTCTACGAGACGCCCCGCCGGACCAGCTACGAGGAGATCGCCGATGAACTCGACTGTGCCCCGAGCACGGCCAACGAACTCCTGCGCCGGGCGGAGGCCGCGATCGTGGCGGCGACGCTCGACGGCTAGATCGGCACCCGCCGTCGAGACTCCGTTCTCAGACCGCCAGCCGTCGGTGCTCGACCCTCATACAGCGATCCTGCACGACGTCCCTGCCGTCGCGTTCCGCGCGGGCGGCCGCCTCATCGTCGCGGATCCCCCGCTGGGTCCAGATCACGTCGACGTCGTCGCGCGCCAGTACCTCGTCGACGATCCCGCTCACCTCCTCGCTCGGCCGGAAGATGCAGACGAGATCGATCGTCTCGTCCACGTCCGACAGCGAATCCGCGACCGGGCGGCCGAAGATTTCGTCGGCGTACGGGTTGACCGGGATCACGTCGTAGCCCTGCTCGAAGAGGTACTTCGGGACGTCGTGGGCCGCGTTCCCCGGCGTGCTCGAACAGCCGACCACGGCGATCGTCTTCACCCGCGACTCGAGGATCTCTCGAACGACGGCGTCGGAGTCGACTGGCATACCTCCCCTTCGCTCTCGATCGGGAAACGTTCGGGGATCGGTCTCAGGACTCGTGATAGTTCGATCTCCCTGCCCGCCGCTGGTGGCAGTCGTTTCGCGTTTCTGCCCCGGGAGAACCCGTTCCCGATCGATCGTCGCACTGTGGTGTGAGACAGCGCTCAGGTGGAGAGGCCAGCGGTCCGGATCTCGGGGTCGCTCTCGTCATCGCTCTCTTCGACCTCGATGACGGCGTCGAACAGCTGTTTGAGCGTGTTCATCGTCTGGTCGTCGTGTGCCGTCGAGTCGATGACGTAGACGCCGAGCGCGTCCGCACTCTGGATGCGCCCCGTGAAGACGTGGAGGAACCGGAAGACGGTCTGGAGGTTCGAGTACATAAGCAGCGTCGAAACCGAGTGCAAGAGGACGCGATTCTCGGTGAGCCCTCGCGTCTCGTAGAACTCCTGGAGGAACTCGGAGAGTTTGATCCCGATCCCGGTCATGTCGACCGGAGAAGAGGCGTACTTGATCCGCGGATCGTCGTCCACCGTGCCGATGCCGCGCTGTTTCGTGACGCAGTCGACGACGCCGACGTCGAACGAATCCGCCGTGACGTGTCCGGCAAACTCCTCGAGCACCTTGTCGGCACTGTCTTTCGTCGTGACGACGATCGACCCGTCACCCCGGTCCGCACCGCCTGCGAGAACGTCGAGCGCGATTCGCCGTTTACCCGTCAGTGGAGGACCCGCGATGAGCACGTTCGTCCCGGGATCGAGTTCGGCGTCAGGGAGGACGTCTGCGAGGTCATACATGCCAGATACACACATCCATCGACAGCGTTGCGTCCACCGCTGCTGGTACCGCTATCCACACCGTCGTATGGTATGTAGATGCAGTATCCAGCTTATAATACTTTTCATTAGGTATCTCTCGGCAGTCACGGGGCCATCGATTCCTGTCACGTCGCCGGTCGAGCGTTCCGACCGCGTCACTCACCCGATCGTCGGAACCGCGAGTGCCGCCCGCCCGACGATGAACGCGAGCGCCGCGAAGAACATCCCGTACTTGAGGTGTGACTGGCCGGCGGTCGGATCGTCGAAGCTCTCGTAGGCCGCGTACAGCATGATCGCGTCGGCGGGAACCACGACCAGCAGGTAGGCGATACCGAAGTACTCGAGGGCGTACGGGATCGGACTGGCGAGGACTGCGAGGATGAGCAACGCGATCGCGAGGACGAGCGCACGCCGCTCGCCGATCGCGATCGGGAGCGTGTTCAGTCCCTCCTCGCGATCGCCCTCGACGTCCTCGACGTCCTTGATGATCTCCCGCGTCAGCGTCGCCACCGCGGCCAGCAGGAAGAGCACGGCCGCCGCGCCGACGTCACCGACCGTCCCGACCGCGGCCGCGCCGAACAGGAACGTACTGCCGACCAGATAGGCGACGAGCGCGTTGCCCAGACCCGGCAGTCCCTTGAACACCTTCGTGTACGCCACCAGCGCCACGAGGTTGATCGTCGCGATCGCGATCGCCAGCGAGGGGAGTGTCAGCGCGAGCACGACGGCACCCAGGAAGAGCACGATACTGAACGCGAGCGCCCCGCGTGGGCTGACTGCCCCCCGTGGGATCGCCCGATCCGGCTGGTTGATCCGATCGATCTCCCGATCGAAGTAGTCGTTGATCGCGTTCCCGGCCCCGACCGCCAGGGCCGTCGCCCCGACCGCCGCCGCGACGGCGATCGGCTCGGCGGTCACGCCGCCAGCGACGAACGCCCCGATGAACGTCAGCACGCTCGCCGCGATCACGTTCACCGGCCGCGTCAACTCGAGCACCCCGCGAATCGTCTCCCCCGCTGTCATACCCGTGGGTGCTCAGTCGTCGTGGTTAAACGGTGCGATCCGCCGCTGTACGCGCCGTCCGCTGACGGAGGTTCGATACACCAGCGTGAGGACCGCGCAGCCGGGAGTTACCGCCACTCCTCGAGATCACAGAGGGCGTCCGTCTCGACGGAGAGCCACTTCGTCACCCGTTCGTCGCCGCTCGCGTCGACGGGAACGGCCGTCCAGACCGTCTCGTCGTCGTCGGAAAGCAACTCGAGCGGTGCCGTTCTCTGCTGACCGTCCTCCGGCTTCGGGGCTTCGTTCACCGTCATTGCACGTCCGCCACTCCTCCCGCCAGCACAAAGACCCCCGAAGGCAGTTTTCATCGCGTGAGAAGTGGCGCGGGTCGATCGGTGTGTCGACGGGTGGCGAAACCGATGCAAATCGAGTGACTTATACGGAGTCGGCAGGAAAACACGGGTGCGGGCGCTTAGCTCAGCCTGGACAGAGTACTTGGCTTCGGACCAAGCTGCCGCGGGTTCAAATCCTGCAGCGCCCATCCGTTTTCCGATCGATCGACGTTCGACAAGACGTCAGCGATATCGTCAGTCGTCAGACATCGCTCGTGACCGATCCTCGGGAGCAGGAGCCGGTGGTTCGTGGGTGCCGAAGTCAGGGTGGGTTTCCTCCATCCACAGGTACACGATCGCGCCGGAGACGAACATCGAGATCGCAGTCAGGTAGAAGGCGGCTTCGGCGTTCACGAACTGCATGGAGAGGCCGATCACGATCGCGCCGACGCCGTAGCCGGCGTCGCGCCACATCCGGTAGACGCCCATGCCGGCCGATCGCCACGTCGGGTGGGCGGCGTCGCCGGGGACGGTCATCAGGTTCGGGTAGAGCAGGGCCATCCCCAGGCCGGAGACGCCGGCCAGGAGCGCCCACTGGAGGTAACCGTCGACGAATACCATGCCGAGGACGCCCGCCCCGGCGAGGAACATGCCCGCGACGACGGGCGGCCGGCGCCCGATGCGATCGGCGAGACCGCCGGTCCCGATCTGGAGGAAGTACATCGCGCTGTGGACGCCGACGACGACCCCGACGGCCTCGATCGCGAGCCCCTGACTCGTGAGATAGAGCGGGACGGCGATCCAGAACAGCGTGTCCACGAAGTTCTCGATGTGGCCGGCCTGGGCCGCCGCAAACAGCGTCCGGTCGCCGTAGGTGGCTCGCTTCAGAACCTCGTTGAACGGCAGGTTCGCATCGTGGTGGTCCTCGTCGCCCTCGAGTTGTGCGAGGTGGACCGTCTCCTTGATGAGGAAGATCGAGATGAGCGTCGCCAGCACCACCACGGCGGCGAGGAAGTAGAACGGCTCGGGCCGGAGACTCGTCCGGCCGGCGATGACGCCGGTGATCCACGCCCCCGCTGCGACGCCGGTGTAGCCGAACGCCTCGTCGATGCCGACGGCGAGCCCGCGCTGGTCGGGGCTCGCGAGGTCGATCTTGGCGTTGATCGCCATGCTCCAGGTCAGCGCCTGATTGATCCCTAACAGAATGTTCCCGACGGTGATCCAGCTCCAGCTCGGGGCGTAGATGAGAACGATCGGGATCGGGACGGCGGTGAGCCAGCCGAGCACGAGCACCGGCTTGCGCCCGTACTCTTCGCCCCACTTGCCCGCGTAGAGGTTGAGCAGCGCCTTGACGAAGCCGAACGAGACGACGAACGAGCCGATGACGAGGAACGACTCGACGCCGAGGACGTCCTCGCCGAGGATGGGGACGACCGTGCGTTCCGACCCGATCGTCAACCCCGTCGCGAACACCAGCAGGACGTGCAGGGAGAACTGCCCGAGGTGTTCGCGAATGCCCTGGGTAAGGTTCGTTTGCTCAGTCATCGATTACGCGGCGACACAGCGATCGATGGCCTGTTTCCGTTCGGATCGCTTTGCGCCAGCGCCGCCCGCGCCAGTTCGTGATCGTACGCCGTTGTCGTCAGCACTCGCAATTGTCATCGACTCGCTCTACGAAGCACACCCGAATATGGGTGGTGCCGGTCATGACCGGTACCGTTTCCCGGCCGGAACCCGAACGGTGGCGTATGAGTCTGTACGAGGCTTCCTTCCGGGTGAAACACGAGTGCCCCTACCGGGAGATTTCGGAACGGCACCCGGACCTCACCATCCGCGAGTGGTACTTGAGCGACTGCCAGGTCCTCGAGATCACCTCCCCGGAAACCCCGACGGACGACCTGCTCTCCGAGATCGACGGGCTGGGAACGATCCTGCATCGATCGATCGACGAGTCCGGCCTCCACGTCGTCACGCAGTCGTGTCTCTGTTCGCTCGAGGGATCGATCATCGATCGGTTCGAGGAGTACAACTGCCTCTACCAGCCGCCGACGATCCACCGCCAGGGGTGGGAACACTACACGGTGATCGCGTTCGACGAGGCCGACGTTCGGGAACTGATCCGGAACCTGGAGGCCGATCGAAACATCGACGTCCTCTCGAAGACC
Organism: Halosolutus amylolyticus; assembly: GCF_023566055.1. Taxonomy (NCBI): domain Archaea; kingdom Methanobacteriati; phylum Methanobacteriota; class Halobacteria; order Halobacteriales; family Natrialbaceae; genus Halosolutus; species Halosolutus amylolyticus. The sequence continues at coordinate 51,761 of NZ_JALIQP010000001.1, forward strand.
GCCATCGCGGAACAGGCGATCCCCCACAGCATGCTGGCTCCGGTCGATCGACTCTTCGAGGGGCTGACCGATCGACAGCGAGCGGCGCTCCGACTGGCTCTCGAGAGCGGCTACTACGAACAGCCCCGGAAGACCTCGCTTCGCGACCTGGCCGATCGGACCGCCGTGGCCCGATCGACGTACGAAGAGCACCTCCGGAAGGCCGAGAACAAACTCCTCACGAACGCCGGGGAGTTCTTGCGACTGGTGACTGCGACCGGAACGGGAGATCCGCTGGACGTCGATCGGTCGGGAGCGCCCGAGCAGAGCGCCGACTGAACGCCAGTGGGTCGAACTGCGACCGGACTCGCTGGTCGGCGCGTGAGCGGTCGGACCCGCCGATCGGTTCGTGCGCACTCGTACTCGATGATCGGTGCGTTTTTTTGATCGCTGTCGGTATATACCACGGAGATGGGTGCTGGTGAGCGCCGACGCGACGACGGCCGTCCCCCGACGTGGAAGGTGAGCACATGGTCTCTATAGTCGAGTTGTTCGTACGCGTCGCCGGCGAAGACCCGGTAATCCAGGGTCTCGTCGGTGGGATATTTATCGCGACGTTGAATCTGATCGGCGCGTCGGTGGTGCTGGTCTGGCGGGATCCCTCGGAGCGGGCGCTCGATGGTGCGCTCGGATTCGCGGCCGGCGTGATGCTCGCTGCAGCGTTTACGAGTCTCATCATCCCGGGGATCGAGCAGTACTCCGGCGGCGATCCGATTCCCACGCTCGTCGGCATCGTGCTCGGTGCGCTCTTTCTCGATCGAGCCGACCTGCTCGTCCCGCACGCCCACTATCTCCTGACCGGACGCACGCGGCCGGATCAGGCCGACCCCAGTACGTCGCTCCCCCTCGACAACGAGCGGGTGGTGCCCGTCGTGCTGTTCATCCTGGCCATCACACTCCACAACATGCCCGAGGGGTTGGCAGTCGGTGTCGGCTTTGGGTCCGGAAACGTCGAGAACGCGATCGCGCTCATGCTCGCGATCGGGATCCAGAACGTTCCGGAGGGGCTCGCGGTCTCGGTGGCCGCGATCAACGCCGGACTGGATCGACGCTTCTACGCGATCCTGGCCGGATTGCGATCGGGGATCGTCGAAATCCCGCTCGCCGTCCTCGGCGCCCTGGCAGTGAGTACCGTCGAACCGTTACTGCCGTACGCGATGGGCTTCGCCGCGGGGGCGATGCTCTTCGTGATCTCCGACGAGATCATCCCCGAAACCCACACCCGCGGTCACGAGCGAATCGCCACCCTCGGCGTGATGGCCGGCGTGGTCGTGATGCTCTACCTCGACATCAGTCTGGGATGACGCCCGCCCGCGTACACGCGTACGAAACACCAAGCATAACGGCGCCCGCCGATCGAGATAGCGGGACTCCGTCGATAACGCGATGGACGCGATCGGGTCAGTGAACGGGCTCCGGGCTTCCGGTTCGTGGCTCCTCGGACGCGGTCCAGTCGTCGGCCTCGGAGCGCGCCAGGCCGATGCCGAACCAGGCCGTCCACAGACCCATCACGATCGTGGCTCCGATCCAGACGAGGCCCCCCAGAGCGATCCCGACTCCGAAGACGAGGACCATCCCTGCGAAGGCCGCGATCGCCGCGACGGCACCGATCCACGACGCCCAGGTCGGCGTCGTTCGGGGGCCACTGCGGGCCTCGTTGCCGGCGATCACCGCGATCGCCAGGAGGAAGGCGAGGAACACGGCGCTGTGTGCCTCGGCGAAGGCCGACCACGTTTCGAACGTTGTCGTCTCACCGGCGATAGCGGCGTCGGTGATCACGGTCGCCTCGACCACGGCAGCCGTCGTGACCAGGAGTGCACTCACGATCAGCACGGCCCACGCCGTCGTCACCCACCAGGTCCGAGTGAGCCGTGACCCGGTCGTCAGCACGATCAACCCTCCGATCGCGAACGCGGAGAGACCGATCGCCGTTACCGCGTGTGCCGTCACCCACCGGGTCGGCGCGTCGGCGATGGTCGCCACGAACTCGGCCGGATCGGGAGCGGGCGGTGGGTGGAGGGCGAAGCCGACCACGAGCAGCACGGATCCGATCGCGAGCCAGATACCGCCCGCCCGTATCCTCGCGCTCGTGTTCGGCGTCGATCGGGTGGCTGTGTCTGCAGTTGTTGGCATAGTGTCCTCCGGCGCGTTCATCTCGACGCCCCTCGTCGCCGTCGATGTCTCGGCGAGAACGCTACGTGGCAGTTGGTTGTGGTGCATGTTAACATTTATCACTATATGGCTAGCGGTGTTCGCGTCCGCGGTATTTCGGCGCGAGTCGTCGGAAACAGTGACCTATCTGCGATGGGAACTGAACGCCTGTAACGACTATAGTGAACGCGTAACATGCTACGGTTATCCACCTGCACGGGGTATCTCCAGGATACCGATGACCCTCGCAACCGTTCCGCGATACGACGATCGGCTCTCCAGGGTGGGGAGGCGAGCGGTGGTCGTCGGAGCGGGGATGGCGGGTCTCGTCGCGGCCCGCGTCCTGTCGGACGCGTTCGACACGGTCACGATCGTCGACAAAGACCCGCTCCCCGACGAACCAGTCGCCCGTCGTGGGGTTCCCCAGGGCCGCCAGCCCCATCTGCTCTGGGAGGCCGGGCGGGCGACGCTGGACGACCTCTTTCCGGGCTACAGCGAGGAGTTGCTCGCGGCCGGCGGGGTATCGATCGACGGGCAGCGGGACCTCCGCCAGTACAGTCAGGGCGGCTTCCTCGCCAGCGGGACGACCCCGTTCCGGCTCTACCTGGCGACGCGACCGCTGTACGAACAGGTAGTTCGGCGACGCGTCTCTCGACTCGAGGGCGTTCACGTGCGATCCCGGTGCCGGTGTCTCGGGTACGTCACCGACGACGCGGCGACCGCCGTCCAGGGTGTAACCATCCGAAACCGAGACGGCGAACGCGAGGACCTGGCCGCAGACCTGGTCGTCGACGCCACCGGACACACGAGTCGGACGCCCACCTGGCTGGAACGTCACGGCTACGCGCCGCCGCCCATCGACGAGGTGCGTATCGATCTGGTCTACAGTACCATCGCTATCGAGCGACCCCCCAACGATCGCCGAACGATCGGCGTGCTGGCCGAGGCGCCTCGAACCCGCGGCGGCGCGGCGATGCCGGTCGAGGGCGATCGCTGGCTGGTGAACCTCCATGGCTTGCACGGCGATCGCCCGCCGACGGATCCGGCGGCGTTCACGGCGTTCGCGGCGAGCCTTCCCACGCCCGAACTGACGGCCCTCATCGAGGAGTACCCGTGGCTCTCCGAGGACGTCGACCGGTATCCGTTTCCGGCCAGCCGCCGGTACCGCTACGAGGACCTCGATCGGCTCCCCGAGGGCCTGGTCGTCACCGGCGACGCGATCGCCAGCTACAACCCGATCTACGGCCAGGGGATGTCAGTCGCTATACTCGAGGGGCTGGCGCTTCACCACGCGCTCGCAGAGGGCGGCCGGGAGGATCTCGCGCGGCGTTTTTTCCGCCGTGCCGCGGCGATCGTCGACGTCGCGTGGGCGATGGCGATCGGAGCCGACTTCGGATTCCCGCAGACGCAGGGTCGAAAGCCGCGCGGAACGGCCGTCTTGAACTGGTATCTGAAGCGGCTGTTCCGGACCGCTCAGACGGACGGCACGGTGACCGACGCGTTCGTACGGGTACTCATGATGGAAGAGCCGCCCAGTACGCTGTTGCGGCCGGGCGTGGCGTGGCGCGTCCTCGGTCCGTCCGGCAGCGTCGGGAAGCCGTTACGTGAGCGTATCACGGGTCGAAGCGACGTCGACGAGTAGGACCCCGTCTCGGCTCCCTCGTCGATGACGGATCGACGGATCGATCGATAGCAAGGATCTCATTCACTGGCCGGACGAACGTTTTTCCACGGTATCGTGGAGGTATGAGTATGCGCCTCGTGGAGATCCTGATCCCGAAACGAAAGCGCGACGCCGTCGAGGAGGTGCTGGAGGAGGAGGACATCGACTACACTCTCACCGAAGAGGAGAGTCGCAACGAGCCCTCGGTCGTCGTCACGTTTCCGCTTCCGGCGCCCGCAGTCGAATCCGTTCTCGACGACGTCCGAGAGACGGGGATCGACGAGGATTCCTACACCGTGATCGTCGAGGCGGAAACCGTCATCTCCGAACGGTTCGACGAACTCGAACAGCGATACGCCCGGAATACCGCACGTATCTCTCGCGAGGAGATGCAGGCGCAGGCGAAGGAGCTCACCCCGCGATTCAGCACGTACCTCGTCATGACGATCATGAGCGTGGTCGTCGCGACGGCCGGCCTGCTGCTCGATTCACCGGCGGTCGTCGTCGGGTCGATGGTGATCGCGCCGTTGATCGGACCCGCACTCGGTGCGAGCGTAGGTACGGTCATCAACGATCGCGCACTGTTTCGTCGGGGAATCAGGCTCCAGGCGATCGGACTCGGCGTCGGCGTCCTCACCGCCGCGGCCTTCGCCTTCGTCGTCAGGACGACGGGACTCGTCTCGCCGATGATCGACCTCTTCGCGATCTCGGAGATACAGGGCCGGTTACGGCCCGACGTGCTCTCGCTCGTCATCGCGATCGGTGCCGGCGTGGCCGGTGCGTGGACGCTCACTGCGGGGACGTCGGCCGCCCTCGTCGGCGTCATGATCGCCGCGGCGCTCGTGCCGCCCCTGGGCGTCGTCGGCATCGGTATCGCGTGGGGCCTCCCGAAGGTCACCCTCGCCGCGGGCGTCCTCGTCCTGGTCAACATCCTCACGATCAACGTCACCAGCCTCGGCGTCCTCTGGTACAAGGGGTATCGGCCGGAAAACTGGTTCCAGCAGGACGAAGCCGCCGTCGCCACGAAAAAACGCGCCGTCGTCCTCGCCGTCGCGATCGTCGTCCTCTCGGGATTTCTCGCCGGCGTGTCGTACGACACGTACCGCGCCGGGGCCTACGAGGAGGGCGTCACCGACGACGTCGCTGCCGTCCTCGATTCGCCAGCGTACGCCGACCTCACGCTCGTCGACGTCGCGATCGAATACACCGATCCGGTTCCGCCCCGCCAGCCCGAACGGGTCGTCGTCACGATCGGCCATCCGATCGGGACCGATCCGCCGCCGATCGGCGACGAGCTCCAGTCCCGAGAGAGCGTCCGCGCGGAGTCGGCGATTCACCTGCCGACCGGGCCGCTCGTCGAGTCCAACCGTGCTGAGGTGGTGGTCCACTACACCGAGATAGAGCGGTGATCAGAGTAGCCGGTACCAGCAGTATGGGTTCCTTTGGACCCGAATACCGGTGTTTGCTGGGTCAACGTTTCTGAAACAGTTTCCGGGTCGGGAGGCGTTCACTTGGACAGTGCCGGCGCCAACCTTAGATAGACCTGACTCGTACCAGGGGAGCGATTATAAATCATGAGCAATGACGAGGGACGACGGCTGGTTTCTCGTACTATCGAGGGAGTGGAAACGCTGGTCAGCACCGAATCAGGTGAGATTTTCGTCGATATCCCCGCCGCGAATTCGCGTTATATACGCGTCGAAGAAGGCCAAACGGTTCAGGAAGGGGACATTCGGTCACAGACAGCAGAAGAACTCACATCCGAATCACTCAGGAAATGGACGGTAGAGACCATCGGACCGAAGACTGTCATCGGGACGGATCAGGAAACGGGCGAACGGCGCGAATGGGATCGCGAGTCGCTCGAGCAAAAACTCGCGATCGGGAGCCTCAGCACGGTCCTCGCCGATTTCGAGCGGGTGAACGTAAGCGGAGAGACGAAACCGTCGGATCGGGAGGACCGACGTTCGGACGAGAAAGCCGTAATCGTGACCGTTTACGGAGACGATAGCCGAAAATTCACCCAAACGTACCGCCTCGTCGACGACGATGCCGTCAGCGACGAACGCCGCCTCGAATTGGTGGAATCGGACGACCGTATCGGACGGTTCGAAACTGCTCTTCAAGAGCGGTTCGAACGAGCAGTCGAACTTGCGCTACGAAGCGAAGGCTATGCGATCTGACCGCCGCTTCTTTCCACCTCGAAGTTCTCACAGTCGTTGGGACGTACTATTGCAGTATTGCACCCCTCAGTGGTTGATACGCGCGTTGTCCGAACGTAGCTGTTCGAATCGCGCGTGAAACGAGGGCGCCGACTGCTACGTACCGACGATAGTCGAACACGGTCCTGCCGTTTGCGCTCATTCGGGTCTGCCGACCCGATCCGATGACGACGATCGATCGCCGATCGGATTCGAAACCGGACTGGTCGCGTACTCGTGGCGCTTCCCCTTGAGTCGCATCGTCGTGAGCGCCTTGTGGGTCGCTGGCTCAGCGAACAGGGCTGTTTCGTCTCGATCGACCCGCTCCATCGAAACGACTCTCGACCCGCGGAGCTCCTCGAAGGCCGATCGGCAGTGATCGCGAACGATCGCCCAGCACTCGCGGGCGTCGACCGGTGTGGACTCGACAAGCGCGACGAACAGTTCAGTCAGATGATTCTGGAACAGCGCGTAGAACAGCTTCCAGTGGAGGTCCCGCTCGTCGTCGGCTTCGATATCGGAGTCGGGATAGATCTCTATCGAGAGGCCCCGTTCTGCGAGTCGCTCTTCGTGGACGCGGATCCCACCGAAATCCCGGACGAGGGTCCCGGTCGGCCGACCGTCATCGAAGACCACGTAACTGTTCTGGAGGTGCGATTCGAGCGCGATCCCGTACGCGGAGAGCAGACGGAGCTGGCCGGTGACGACGGCCGAGACGTAGGCGTCGACGAAGGCCCGCGTTGCGTCCGCGAGATCGGTCGCGTCGATCGCGTCCGCGTACCGGTCGACGGCCTCACGAACGAGCGGGTCCCCCGTCGCGGGCGAGTCGGCGACGAGCACGGCCGCTGGGACGACCCGCCCGTCGGTACCGACGAGCCGATGGGATCGGGGGTTCGATCGAACCAGTCCGGACAGGTGTCGCACGTCGTCGTAGGAGTCGCCGTCGACGTGGGGACCGCCGGGCGGATAGTAACAGGCGGCGGCGGGTTCCGAGAGGAAGCCGAGCCCGGAGAACGCCGCCGAATCGGCGATCTCGCGGAGCAGGCGCGTCACCCGCGGGCCGTTGTGGACCGCCTGCGGGGAGACCGTCCGCTCGACGTTCGTCAACTGGACGCCGATCGCGAGTTTGCAGTGGAGCGGGGCGGTGTGAGCACTGTCTTCGGCTCCCGCGTACGGGGTGACCGTGCGGAGATTGAGCAGCGGCGTCGCCGACCGGACGAAATCCGGTATCGGGACGACTGTCCCGTCCGCACGCTGGCTCTCGTACCGGTCGGGGAGCACGTGCTGGAACTGCCACGGGTGGACCGGGATTACCGCGTACTCGCTGGCGTCGGTCGGCACCGTTCGCGAAACCGCGTCGGCGAGTCCGTCGAACGTCGTATAGAGCCGATCGGTCAGCGATCGGTCGTCTATCGACGTCTCCCGCACCCGTTCGGTGTGGACGGCGACGAAGCGAACGTCGATCGAGCCGGTGAACTCGGGTGCATACGCCACTCCTGCAGTCTCGGTCATCCCGCGGCGGATCTTCGCGCTCGGGTGAAGCGGGTGGCCGTCGGTGACGAGGCGTTCGAGTGCGGCGGGAGCGTCGGCGGCGCGGAGCCGCCGGGTCACGTCCTCGGGGTCGGAGCCGGGGCCGAGAACAGTCCCGTCAGAGCCGAACGAACGGCGGTGATCGAATCGGGCCACCCGGGCCAGCGCGAGGTTCGCAGTGCTCTCGGCCAGTTCCCGCTCGATCCGATCGGCCTGCTCGACGTCGCGAAACGCCCCCGATCGCCGCAGGAGCGCCGCGAGGTCGAGCGGGTGGTCGAGGTCGTCGATCCCGGCCACCGTCAGCCGCCGGATCGGCTCGGCGAGCCGTAGCCGACCGTAGCCGTACTTCCCCTCGATTGAGGCGTACACGACCGTGGCAGCTTCCGGAAGGGACAACAGCGCGACCCGATCGCAGCCGTCGGGGACCGGGAGAGAGCCGTCCGTCCAGTTCGCATCGTCGAGCGTCGGCACCATGCGCCGCGCAATCGTCGTGGCGGCGGTCGGCCGGCACGTCTCGGGGTCGGGAAGCGCGTCGGGAGAACCACGCACTAGACCACGGAACAGCCGTCGAATGCCGATCGATCGGGCTGTGGGGAGAACTGACAGGTACGCGGTTTCGGGCGGGTCCGCGAGGTCGTTCGCGTCGGCATACCGCGTCGCAACGGCGAACGCGTCCCGTTCGGCGGCGGTTCGTAACTGCACGTCGACCGGGCCTGTGACGTCCGTCATCCGTCGGTTCCTACGGCAGGCAGGGCCAAGAACCTCGGTGACGGGGGCGGCGATCGGTTCCGCTCAGGGGTGCCACCGGAGTCCACTGTGCTCGACGGTGTATCCTCGATCGCCACACGACGGACAGCCCGTCCCGCCGCGGTCGCGATCGAGCGGGCGATCCGGAATCCGGTGCTCGAATCCGCAGGTCGAACAGACGATCGATGCGGGCACGGGCCGTGGATCGATCGGGATCGGAGTAACGCTGGGGGTGGCAGGGGCAGGGACGGTCCCGGACGAGTCGCCCGCCGACCGTGTCATTCAGCGTCGGGCGACTCGGTGATGACGACGACGGCTTCCCCGTCGATCACCGTCTCGCCCTCGTCGGTCGAGACGGTCGTCTCGAGGCGGTACTGGTCGTTGCCGAGTGCCTCGACGATCCGACAGTCGGCGGTGACTGTGTCGCCGACGGCGACTGGCGCGCGGAACTCGAGGTCCTGGGAGAGGTAGATCGTATTGCCGGGGAACCGGGCCAGCGCGGCGCTGATCGTGCCGGCGACCAGCGTGCCGTGGACGATTCGACCCTGGAACTGGGTCGCGTCGGCGTAGTCCTCGTCCAGGTGGAGGCGGTTCGTGTCGCCGCTCACTCCTGCGAACGCGGAGACGTCGGTCTCGGCGATCGGTTTGCTGAACTGGACGAAATCGCCAACTTCGAGGTCCGACACCGCAGAGACCGATCGGTCCGTCGTCCAGGTCTCGTCGCTGCAGGCGACCGACGGGACCGATACGGACTCCTCCGTGACGGGCGCGTCCGGTTCGTCGTCTTCGGCCCCGGACGTCGCTGGAGAGATCCCCATTGCCGCCAGGACGGCGTTGTTGGCCTCGACGTAGCTGTTTACGACGTGCCGTGAGATGTTCGCCCAGTGCTCGTTGATCGCCGTCGAATCGACGTCGGTGGATTGCGGTGATTGACTACTCATTGGTTTCGTCTGCTGTGGCGGATCGGTCGTCCAGAGAGCGATCGCGTGGCTGCGACACCGACTCCGTACGGGTGCCGTCAAATCGTTCCACGTCATCCTCCTTTTATTCGGCTCCAAAGCAGTTTGGACGTCTCTGCGGACGAAGACGGGGACTCTCGGCTCCGGTTCGACGCTACGCCAGGGCGAGACCCTCGAAGAACGTCGCACTCGCGGCGTTGAACGCCCGTGGCCGGTCCTGGTTGACGAGGTGTGCCGCCTCGTCGATCGTCAGCCAGGTGCCGTCGTCGATGGCCGTCGCGATCTCGCGTCCCTGTCGTTTCACCAGCGGTGCCTCGTGCTCCCCGTGGACGACGAGCGTCGGCGTCTCGACGTGCGGTAGCGCTGGTGGTTCGTACCGGTAGAGCGCATCGAACACCTTCCGGAACTCCGATCGGGAGACGTCGTCGACGCAGTCGATCGCCGCCTCGCGGACCTCGGGGGAGTGGGCCAGCCACGGCTTCCCGGTCGTCGATCGAATCGACCCGAGCATGGAGCGAAACGTCGTCTTCGGGCCGGTCATCGCCAGCGAGGTCGAGAGCATCGGCATCGGTGACAGCCCCGCCTTGAGTCCCGACGGCAGATCGACCGGCGGCATCGACTGCACCGCTCCGGCCATGATCGCACCCGCCGCCCGATCGGGGTGTCGATCGAGGAACTCCTGGACGACCATCGACCCCAGCGAGATGCCACAGAGAATCGGCTCGTCGATCGCGAGGTGGTCGAGCAACGCCTCGAGGTCGTCGGTGAAGAGTTCGATCGAGTACCGGTCCGTCGCGGTCGCGCCAGTTCGTCCGTGGCCGCGGACGTCCAGCGTGACGACCCGATAGTCGTCTGCGAAGTGACTGACCTGGCTCGCCCACGCGTCGCCGTTCATCCAGCCGCCGTGGACGAACACGATCGAGTGACCGTCACCTGCAGTCTCGTACCAGAGGCGTGCGTCGTCGCGCGGGAGTTCTGCCATTACCTCTTCTGGGGGCTGGACGGGTAAAGTACGACGGGTTGCGTACGACGCTGGTGAGAATCGCGGCGGGCAAAATCGGTGCCGAAACGCGTACGAATCGGCCGTATCGGAGCAGTTCCGGCGCCGGAATCAGCGGTCGCGTGCCGCGTCGACTTCGGCGTCGGTGCCGACCTCGTCGGCGCCGACCCAGCGGTCCCAGAACGATTCGAACTCGGCGTCGTCCTCGGTGATGCGGTCCCACTCGGCGAGGCCGCGTTCTTCGCGGGTCCCCGGGATCGTGTTGTCGAGGACGAGCGCCGCGAGACCGCCGACGGCCATCCCGGTCGAGCCGATGATGAAGATCGTGTCGACGACAGCCTGGCCCGCGGCCTCGATCCAGCCGGCGAGCGCGGTTCCGGCGACCGCCTCGACGAGCGGCGCGATCGCCCCCTCGAGACCGACGGCGTCGCGGAACGCGAGCGTGCTCTCGAAGTTGCCCATGTACGCCGGGATCGCCAGTCCGACGAAGAGGGCGAAGCCGATGATGAAGGTGTTCCGGGAGGAGTCGAGGTCGACGTGACGCAGGTTCGAGATCCCGACGGCGACGATCTGGCCGAACATGGCGATGAAGAGGCCGCCGACGATCGGGTCCGGGATCGTCGCGATCAACTGGCCGAAGTAGCCGATGAAGCCGACGAACAGCATGATGACGGCACCGAACTGGACGACGTAGCGCGAGGCGACGCCGGTCAGCCCGATCGCGCCGATGTTCTCGGAGTAGGAAGTCGAGCCGGCGGTCCCCATCACGCCCGAGAAGACGTTCATCAGCCCCTCCATTCCGATGCCGTGGTTGATCCGCTTCTCGCTGGGCGCGCCCGATCCCGAGAGGTTCGCCACGGCGTAGTAGTCACCGATGCTCTCGACGATCGAGGCCAGCACGCCGGCGAACATCCCGACGACGAAGGCGGTCGTCACCTGGGGCATCCCCCACTGGAGCGGGTAGATCGGGAGCAGCGGCCGGGTGTCCGCGACCTGTCCGAAGTCGACGTGGCCCGGATGCGTTCCGCCGATCACGCCCATGGCGGAGACCGCTGCGGCGGCGAGCCAGGCGATGACGAGCGCAAGCACGACCGGATAGAGGCGGAACGCCTTGTGCTTGACGTCGAGGTACTGCGAGAACAGGAGGATCAGGCCGAGCGTGAGGGCCAGCAGGGGCCAGCTCTGGTTCGGCGTCGTGATCTGGGGCGCGTTGAACAGCGCCAGCCCGATCAGCGCGATCGTCGGCGCGATGACGACCGGCGAGAGGAACCGACGGAGCTTTCCGACCAGTCCGAAGTACCCCATCGCGACCTCGACGAGTGCAGCGACGATAATCGCCCCCTGTAGCTGTACCAGTGCGGCCTCCCAGCCTGGTTGGCCAGAAACGCCGCCGGCGGTGACGACGCCGACGATGGCCAGCGCCGGCGCGAGCATCGAGAACGGCGCGCCCTGGACGATCGGGTACCGGTTCCCGAACGTCGTCTGGGCGAGCGTGGCGATCCCGGAGACGACGAAGAACGTCCCGACGAACCGGGCGGTCACTCCCGGCGGCATCTCCATCGCCCTGGCCAGTATCAGCGGTACCGCGATGTTGGCACCGACCATCGTCAGGTAGTGCTGGACTCCGAGGACCATCGATTCCCCCACCGGTGGCCTGTCGTCGATCCCGTACTCGATGTCGTCACCGGCCGCGTCCGTGCCGGCTGCGTCCTCTGTCATGCTCGGTCGTCGGATAACGGCCCAGGCCGCTCATAGGGGTGTTGATCCACCGTCGACGGATCGCTCGCTGGGGAGTAAATTAAACGTCGCGCACAGGAGAACCATTCGATTCGTCGGACGCGGTGACGGTCCGCGGCGGAACGGTCCCGTCGGTGTGGGTCACGAGACGACGTGCCAGACGTAGTCACAGCGATCGCACTCGAACGTCCGCTTCAGGCCGCTGTCGATCGTCTCCCGCGCGGTTTCGACGGCGGTGCTGTGCAAACAGTTCGGACAATCTACGGTACCCACGATACTGCGAACCTGCGGGTGAGGCCCTCATAATCGATCTTCCCACATAGGCAGGTTACCCGAATGTTACCGGGTCGAACGCGGCTCACGATCCGACGCCGCTCGATCGGCCGCGGCCCGAATCGTCTCCGGCGACAGCGCCGACAGCGAGACGAGTTCCCCGCCCGTCTCGCTCGCGACGAGTTCGGAGAGCCCGGCCCGCGAGTCGTCGCCCGCGTCGACGACGATCACGTGCGCGTCGTCCGTCGCGAGGGCGCGTGCCGCCCGGCGGGTCGCCTCGGTCGGACTCCCGTCGGCGACGTTCGCCCGGCCGTCAGTGACGAGGACGACGACCGTGGCGTCGGTGTCGGCGCGCTCGAGGACCCGCCGCGAGGTCTCGAGTCCCGCGGGAAGGGGCGTCCGATCGCCGGCGGGCAGGTCCTTGAGGTGGCGGGCGGCGAGCGTGACGCTGTCGGTCGGCGGCAACAGGACGTCGGCCCCGTCACCGGCGAAAGCGACGAACGCGACCCGATCGCGGTGTTCGTAGCTGTCCCGGAGCAGGTCGAGGACGACGCCCTTGGCGGTCCGCATCGCCGGCCGCATCGAGGCGCTCGCGTCGACGGCGAAGACGATCGTCACCGAGGTGTCGCCGGTTCGAACCGACTGGCGAAGATCTGCGTTCCCGACTCGTGTCTCGCCCCGGGTCGCGGCCGACCGGATCGACGCGGCGGCGTCGATCGATCCCTCGCCCGAAGCGGGTTCGGTGCGGACGCGCGCACCACGGTTGTCCGTGCTCGGCGCCGTACTCGCCCGGGATCCCGTCGCGGTCGCGCCCCCGGTGCCGTCGACGGTCGGCGTCTCGAGGTCCGGTGCCGCCGCCTCTCCGATTCCGGCCCGTTGCTGGCCGGGGACGAGCGGCTGGGCAGTTTCGTCGTCCCCGTCGTCGGGTGACTCGTCCGACTCGGAGTCCTGATCGATCGAGTCGTCCGACCCCCCGTCGCCGGCCTCGGTTGGAGACTGGTTCGCGGAGGCCGGTTGCTCTTCGCGCTCCGGTCGCTGCTCGGGACCGTCGCCGTCACTCTCGTCGCCACCACCGCCGTCGCCCGCGTCGTCGCCGTCGACACCGTCGTCCGATCCCTCGCGACCGCCGCCCTCGTCTCCGTCCTCCGGTTCTGGCTCGCTCTCGTCGTCGTCCGCGTCACCGTCGTCCTCATCACCCTCACTGTCGCCGCCGTCTGGCGACTCCTCGTCGAACCGATCCTCGAGCAGGTCGTTGAGATCCGGTTCGTCCTCGAACGGCGTGCTCCGGAGCCGATGGGGGAGCGTGTACGTCGCGGCCTCGTGGACGTCCGACTCGATGACCGTCTCACGCCCCTCGAGTGCGGCCAGCGTCGTGGCGGTCCGGGCCGTCGCGACGTCGCCGCGGTGGCCGTCGACGCCGGCCTCGAGGCAGAGTTCGGCGATCTCGGCCTTGAACTCGGCGGGGAGATCGACGTTCGCGAGGCGCTCGCGGGCTGCGGCGAGGTCCTCTCGAAGGGTTTCGACCTCGTCGGCGTACGCTGTTGCGGGGTCGGGGTCGCTCTCTGCCTCGAGCGCCCGATCGATGATCTCGACACGATCGTCGATCTCGCGACAGCCCTCGACGGCTGCCTGCAGGGCGAACCGATCGCGAAGCTGGGGCCGGAGGTCGCCCTCCTCCGGGTTCATGGTGCCGATCAGGGTGAACGACGCGGGGTGGGAGACGCTGATGCCGTCGCGTTCGACGGTATTGGTGCCGGACGCGGCGGCGTCTAAGAGCACGTCGACGAGGTGGTCGTCCAGCAGGTTGACCTCGTCGAGGTACAGGATCCCGCGGTGGGCGCGGGCGAGCAGGCCGGGATCGAACTCCGCCTCCCCTGCGAGTGCGTCCGCGACGGAGAGGGTGCCGACGACCCGATCGCGGGTCGCCCCCAGCGGGAGCGTTACGAGCGGGACGGGCCGCGTCTCGACGGCCATCTCGTCGGCGTCGCGTTCGCGGCACTCGTCACACTGCAGGTTCGGCTCGTCCGGCGAACAGCCGTACGGACAGTCGGCGACGACCCGCTGTTCGGGCAGGAGATCGACCAGCGCCCGCACGGCCGTCGACTTCGCGGTTCCTTTCTCGCCGACGATCAGGGCTCCGTCGAGGTCGGCGTTGATCGCGACGGCCAGCAACACCCGCTTCAGCTCCGCCTGTCCGACGATCGCCGGAAAGGGGAGTGACGATAGCTTTTTGCCCCCGGCGTTTGCAACCATACTTGCGTTAATACAATAGAGGTTTAAAAACTCGATGACACGGATCGGGATCTACACCGCGACGGCAAACGAACTCGGCTCGATCGGGCGGGCGGCCGAGCGTCTCGAGGACGTCGACCTGGTCGTTCGCTCGGAGAGCGACCTCGACGACGAGGCCGCGATCGAGGAGTTCGTGGACGAATTGACCGACGCCACGGCAGTGATTTGCTGGCTGCACGGGGCCGAAGACAGCATGCCCGGCTACGACTACGCGACGGGCGCGCTCGTCGACGCGGGCGTCCCGCTGATCGTCAAGTCGACGGGCGACGCCTTCGCCGTCGAGGACACGACGGTTTCCGCGGCCCACCGCGATCGAGTCTACGACTACCTCGAGAGAGGCGGGACGATCAACGTCGCGAACCTGTGTCGGTTCCTCGTGGCCGAGTACGCGGGGCGGAACCTCGCATACGACGATCCCACGGACCTGCCGACGGAGGGGGTCTACCACCCCGATCATCCGGGGATCGAGTACGAGGATCTGCTCGCGACCCACGACCCCGGGAAGCCGACCGTGGCGATCTGGTTCTACGAGTCCCACTGGACCCACGAGAACACCCGCTACGTCGATGCCCAGGTCCGGGCGCTGGAGGAACAGGGCGCGAACGCACTGCCGATCTTCTGTAATCCCGCAACCGATACCGACGAACAGGAAGACGCCGAGTGGGTCACCGACAACTGGCTCGTAGACGACGCGGGCGAGCCGATCGTCGACGCCGTCCTCTCCTCGTTCATGTTCTCGCTCTCGATGGACGAGCGCGGCCGGAGCGCAAGCGGGGAGGGCGACTCCGCGGAGGACGTCTTCCTCGATCGACTCGGCGTGCCGGTCCTCCAGACGGTGACGACGATGCGATCGCGATCGCGCTACGAAGCCAGCGACACGGGCGTGATGGGGTTCGAACTCGCCCTCTCGGTCGCCCTGCCGGAGTTCGACGGCAACGTGATCACCCACCCGATCTCGGGGAAAGAACGCACCGACGACGAGGCCGGCATCGGCAGCGCGCCGAAACACCACTTCTCGATCGAGGATCGGATCGACCACGCGACCCGTCTCGCGGTCAACTGGGCGACACTGCGCCACACGCCCAACGAGGACAAGCGGGTCGCCGTCGTCCTGCACAACTACCCGCCGAGCGACGACGGGATCGGGACCGCGTTCGGCCTCGACAGTCCGGAATCGACCGTAAATCTGCTCGCGGAACTCGAGGCCCGAAACTACGATCTCGGCGGTGCGATGCCGGACAGCGGCCAGTCCCTCGTCGAAACGCTCACCTCGCAACTGACCCTCGACGATCGCTGGGTCGCCCCCGAGGACGTCCGCGACCGATCGGTCGACGTCGTCTCGCCCGACACCTACGCGGCGTGGTTCGACGAAGCCGACGATCGATTCAAAGAGAACGTGATCGAGGAGTGGGGCGAGGTTCCGGATCGGCCCTTCGCGATCCCAGGCGTCGAGTTCGGCAACGTCCTCGTCACCGTCCAGCCCCCGCGCGGGTTCGGGATGGATCCCTCGAAAGTCTATCACGACTCCGATCTCCAGCCGCCACACGACTACTACGCCTTCTACGGCTGGCTCCGAAACGAGTTCGAAGCCGACGCCGTCGTCCACCTGGGGACCCACGGGAGCCTCGAGTGGCTCCCCGGCAAGACCGTCGGGCTGAACGGCGCGAGCGCGCCCGACCAGCTGGTCGACGACCTCCCGAACGTCTACCCCTACATCGTCAACAACCCCGGCGAGGGAACCCAGGCCAAGCGCCGATCGTACGCCGCGATCGTGGACTACCTCACGCCCGTCATGCGATCGGCGGGCACGTACGACGAACTCGCGGACCTCGAGGACCTCGCGAACCAGTACCGGGAGGCCGGGATGGAGGACGCCCGCGCCGACGACGGTAAGCACCTCGAGACCCTGATTCGGGAGGCCGTCGAGGATCTCGACCTTGCGGTCGAACTCGGGATCGCGGGCACGATCGACGAGAAAGCCGACGTCCGTGGGCCGGACGAAGCCGGCTCCACGCTGGCCGAAGGTGCAGTCGATGGGGACGAGGTCGGGATTGACGACCTCGTCGAGCGGATCCACGACTACCTCACCGACGTCAAGACGACCCAGATCCGGCTGGGACTGCATACGATGTCCGAGCCGCCTGCCGGCGATCGGCTCGTCGAGTACCTCGTCGCGCTCACCCGACTCGAGAACCCCGGCGCGCCGAGCCTGCGCGAGAGCGTGGCCGGCGCACTCGGCGTCGACTACGAGCGGATGCTCGACGCGCCAGGTGAGTACGACGCGGCCCTGGGAATGACTTACGCCGAGGCCGCGGACGTGGTCCACGAGACCAGTATGGACCTCGTGGAGACGCTGGCCGAACACGGCTTCGACGTCCCCGAATCAGAACGTGAAGCGGGACCCGACGACGAGGTGAACATGAACCTGCTCGTCGTCGACCTCGAGACGATCGGCGACGCCAGGGCCAGGTCGGGCGCTCACGACGATCTTCGGGAGGTCCTCGCGTACATCTGTGAGGAGGCCCAGCCCCGCGTCCAGGGAGCCGAAGAGGAGATCCCCAGAACCGCGGACGCCCTCTCGGGCGAGTACGTGCCGCCGGGCGGGTCCGGTGCACCGACCCGTGGCGGCGTCGACCTCCTGCCGACCGCGCGGAACTTCTACACGCTCGACCCGCGCAAGGTACCGGCGAAGGCCGCCTGGCAGGTCGGCAGCGAGGTCGCGGAGGGGGTACTCGATCGCCACCTGTCCGAGCACGACGAGTACCCCGAAGAGATCGGCGTCGTCGCGTGGGGGACCCCGACCGTCCGCACCCGCGGCGAGACGATCGCCCAGGTGCTCGCGACGATGGGCGTCGAACCGCAGTGGACCGACGCCGGGCGGATCGACGACGTCGAACCGATCCCGATCGAGGAACTCGGCCGACCACGAGTCGACGTGACGACCCGCGTCTCCGGGCTCTTTCGGGACGCGTTCCCGGCCGCGGCGGGCGTCATCCACGACGCGGTCGACACCGTGGTCGACCTCGACGAACCCCACGACGTGAACTACGTCAAGAAGCACGTCGAGGAAGTAACGGAGGAACTGCAGGACGAGGCGGGACTCGACGAATTCGACGCCCGCGATGCCGCGAAACACCGCGTCTTCACGACGAAACCCGGCGGGTACGGCGCCGGGACTAACAAGGCCGTCGACGAGGGGAACTGGGACGATCGCTCCGACCTCGCGTCGGTCTACGTCCAGTGGGGCGGCTACGCGATGGGCTCCAGAGGGCGAGTTTCGGAGGCCCACGACGCCTTCGAGCGCCGCCTCTCGAGCGTCGACGCGACGGTCAAGATCGAGGACACGATGGAACAGGACGAGTTCGACTCCTCGGACTGGTACGCCTTCCACGGCGGGTTCATCTCCGCCGTCTCCGAAATCTCGGGCGCGGAACCCGCCTCCTACGTCGGCGACTCCTCGGACCCGGACAACGTCGACGTCTACACGAACGAGGAGAAGGTCCGCAAGGCGATGCGATCGCGCGTTCTCAACCCCGACTGGCTCGAGTCGATGGAAGAACACGGCTACAAGGGTGCCGGCGACCTGTCGACGACGGTCGACGTGACGCTCGGGTGGGACGCGACGACCGGCGTCGTGAGCGACACCCTCTGGGAGGAGGTCGCGGAGAAGTTCGCCTTCGACGAGGACCGCCAGGACTGGATGCGCGAGGTCAACCCGTGGGCGCTCGAGTCCATCACGGACACCCTGCTCGAGGCGATCGAGCGCGACCTGTGGGGGGCCGACGACGAGACCGTCGACCGGTTGCGGGACCTGAACCTCGAGGTCGAGGGCGATCTGGAGGCGCGGACGACCAACGAGGCTGTCGGCGCGGAGGTGACGACCGATGACTGACGGCGGCCAGGGGTTCGACAGCGAGTACGCCGACCTCGGCGCGACGACGCAGAACGCGATGGACATCGCCGAGACGAGCATGGACATCGTTAGGCAGTTCGTCCCCGACGAGACGCTCGCGGATCGGATCCGCCAGAAGTCGGTCCACTCGATGGGCGACATCGAGTTCCAGCACCTGCTCCGTTTTACGGGCGCGGACGACCGCGGCGACGACGATGACGCCCCCGTCCGTGCCGGCGCGCGGGCCGTCCTCGACGAGGCGGCTGTCATCACCGACATCACGATGGTGAAAGCCGGCGTCACGGGACGAGGCCATACCTGCGACGTGTCGAAGGCGATCGGCCACGGAACGGAACTCGCCGCGGAGACCGGAATGACCCGGACCGCCGCGGCGATGCTCGAACTCGATCGCGAGGACGCCTTCGAGGGAGCGATCGTGACGATCGGGAACGCGCCGACGGCGGCGCTGGCGCTGGCGGACTGCATCGAACAGGGCACGAGACCGGCGGTCGTCGTCGCGAACCCGGTCGGCTTCGTCAAGGCCGAGGAGAGCCGCGAGCGGATTCGCGAGGTCAGCGAGGCCTGCGGCGTACCGGCGATCACGCACGTCGGCCGCCGCGGCGGGAGCGGTCTCGCCGCCGCGTTGACGAACGAACTGATCCACGTCGCGAAAGATCACCGTGCCGGCGAACTCGAGGCCGACCTCGTGTTCGACGTCGATGGCCACGCGCTCGAGGGCGGCGGGGCAGAGGAATGAGCGACGACTACGACCTCGACAGCGGGCCGGATCCGGCGACGTTCGCGGCCGTCGATCCGGAACCCGCGATCGACGCCGATGCCGACGATCCCGTCTTCGTCGTCGGCGTCGGTCCTGGGAATCCGGCGTTTCTCACCCCTCGCGGCGAGCGGGCGATCCGCGAGGCGGACGTCGTCGTCGGCTTCACCACCGTCGTCGAGTTCGTCGAAGACGAGACGGACGCCGATCTGCTCACCTGCGGGTACAAAGACGAGGCCGACGCACTCCAGGAGTTCGGCGACCGTGTCGCCGCTGGCGAGTCGGGGACCGCGGTCGCGATGGGCGATCCCAACCACTCGGGCTACCAGTTCGTCGGGAAGGTCCAGGACGCAGTCGAACGTGAGAATCCCGAGATTCCCGTTCGCGTCGTCCCCGGCATCTCCTCGCTCCAGGTGGCTGCCAGTCGCGCCCGGACGCCGATGGAGGACACCGAGTTCGTCACGCTCCACAAGAGCGGCGATCTGGAGGCCGACATGGACAGGCTCGCGGGGGCGGTCGACGATCGCCACCTGCTCGTCCTCCCGCGGCCGTACGATCGGATGCCGGGCGACGTTGCGGCGTTCCTGCTCGACCACGGCGCGGACCCCGGTCTCGAGGCGCTGGTGCTCGAGAAGCTGACCCACGACGACGAGGAGATCCACCGGTTCACGCTGGCTGAACTGGCCGCACACGCCGGCGGAGACGGGCCGGAGGAGACGCCGTTTTCCGATCTGGTCGTGCTCGCGGTTCGACAGCCGGTCGCACCGTAGCGCGTCAACGATCGGGGACCAGTCGCGATCGGTGTGACCGATCGGGACACAGACGTCCCCGAGACATCTCTGGGGCACTCGAGCGGCGTCGTGAAAAACTGTCGTCAGGACTCGTCCTGGCTGTGTTCGCTGAGGACGGTCGCGATGGTCTGGGAGACCTCTTCGATCGCGACGGCGTTGGTCTTCCGGAGGTCGTCCCGATCCTGTGCCGCTCCGAGGTGCCGCAACGCTTCCCGGAGGTGGTACTCGGTATCGTGGTCGGTTTCCCCGGTCATGGCGGAGATGCACGTAACCGATTCGAACGGGTAAGCGTCTCGGTGGTGGTCGCGGCGTCGACGATCGGCGGCACCGATGGATTCAAGCCTACTTGTCGTAACTCAAGTACAATGGTTGATTCCAGCAGGACCACCCTGTTCGAACGGATCGCAACGGGGCTCGAGCGGTTCCCGTGGAGGGATCGATGAGGGGGTTCGTCCTCGGCGGCGTCAGCTCCGGCGTCGGCAAAACGGTCGCGACGCTCGCGGTTATCCAGGCTCTCGAGGACGCCGGCCACGACGTCCAGCCCGCCAAAGCGGGGCCGGACTTCATCGACCCCAGCCACCACGAGGCGATCGCTGGACGGCCCTCTCGAACCCTCGACCTGTGGCTCGCGGGCGAGGACGGCCTGCGGCGTAACTACGCCCGCGGCGAGGGGAATATCTGTGTCGTCGAAGGCGTCATGGGCCTGTACGACGGCGACGGGTCGAGCACCGCGATGGTCGCCGAGGCGCTCGGCCTCCCCGTGGTGCTGATCGTCGACGCCGCGGCGGGGATGGAGAGCGTCGCCGCGACGGCCCTCGGGTTCCGGGAGTACGCCGACCGGATCGGCCGCGAGGTCGACGTTGCGGGCGTCGTCGCCCAGCGCGCCCACGGCGGCCGCCACGAGGAGGGGATCCGCGAGGCGTTGCCGTCCGAAATCGAGTACTTCGGGCGGATTCCGCCGAACGACGACCTCGAGATTCCCGACCGCCACCTCGGTCTCGAGATGGGCGACGAGGCGGCGCTGCCCCGGGAAGCGCTTCGGGAAGCTGCCGACTCGCTCGTAACCGAACGGCTCGTCGAGGCGGCGAGCGAGGCCGAACAGCCCGTGGCGTCGGCGGCCGAGCCCGATCCCGTCGACGCCACGGTCGCGGTCGCCAGCGACGCCGCCTTCTGCTTCCGGTATCCGGCGACGATCGAGCGCTTCCGCGAGCGGGCCGAACTGATCACGTTCTCGCCGACCGCGGGCGATCCCGTGCCCGACTGCGACGGCGTCTACCTGCCCGGCGGGTACCCCGAACTGCACGCCGAAGACCTCGAATCGGCGGGGACGCTCGCGGAACTCGGCGATCGGGCCAGCGAGGGACTCCCCGTCCTCGGCGAGTGCGGCGGCCTGATGGCCATGAGCCAGACGCTGACGACCGCGGCGGGCGATCGGCACGAGATGGCCGCCATTTTGCCGGCCGACGTGCGGATGCACGATCGGTACCGGGCGCTCGATCACGTCGAACTCGAGGCGACCCGCGGAACGCTGACCGCCCGCACCGGGGAGTCGATCCGTGGCCACGAATTCCACTACTCCAGCGCCGATGTCGACGGCGACGCCCGGTTCGCCTTCGAGACGGTCCGCGGCGACGGCATCGACGGCGATCACGACGGCCTGACCGAGTACGCGTCGCTCGGCACCTACGCCCACGTCCACCCGGAGAGCGGCGCGTTCGATCGCTTTCTGGAAACGATCGCACGCTAAAGACGATCGTACCCTAAACGCGGTTTCCCGATCTATCGCCAGCGGTGCACAACAATACTTGTTTTACTCCAAGCACAACTTGGCAATCGTAGTTGTTCTACACCAACCAAAATTGTTTTAGGCCAGGGCTCTGTTCCACCGGGTGATGCCACCCATCGCGCTTCCACACGACGCGAAGGCCGGGCCGACCAAGCCTGAGGTCCGCGCCGTCGTGCAGTCGAAACTCGCACTCGCGGCCGACGATCACGTCGCGGAGGTCGGCTCCTGTACGGGAGCCATCACGATCGAATCCGCACGGCGAGCGGGGCGGGTAACCGCGCTCGAACGAAAGCCAGAGCGCCTCGAGACGACCGAGCGAAACCTCGCGGCGAACGCCGAGACGGTGCGGGCCGACGTCGAGTTACGGAACGCGGAAGCGCCCGCGGGCCTCCCCGACGACGCCGACGCGCTCTTTCTCGGCGGAAGCCGCAACTTCGAGGCCGTGCTCGACCACGCGGTCGAGACGAACGTCGATCGGATCGTGATGAACGTCTCGCGGCTCGAGGTCGCGGGGAAGGCGACCGAGGCGTTCCGCGAGCGCGGCCTGCTCGAGGAGGTCGTCCAGTTCCAGGTGAGCCACGGCTACGAACTCGCCGGCGCGACGAGTTTCGACGCGGACAACCCGGTGTACATGCTGGTCGGGAGCGCGACGGCCGACGAAGGAGACGAGACCGCCGAGGACGGGGAACCGATCGCCGCCGACGGCGGTCGGGTCACGGCGTCCGGAACCGCGATCGATACCGGAGGGGCGGATCGATGACCCTCTACGGCGTCGGACTCGGACCGGGCGAGGCCGATCTCGTCACCGTTCGCGGGAAACGGATCCTCGAGGGCGCGGACGTGGTCTACTCGCCGGGCCGCCTCTCGCGGACCGTGGCGCTCGAACACGTCGACGAGTCGGCGATCGGCGACCTGGAGTTCCCGATGACGAAAGACGAGGAGACGCTTCGGTCAGCGTGGAAGGAGGCCGCCGCCGAGATCGCCCCGAACGCGCGCGAGGGCGACGTCGCGTTCGTCACGCTCGGCGATCCGAACGTCTACTCGACGTTCGGCCACCTGCGCCGGACGATCGACGCCTTCCACGCCGACGTCGACTTGGAGATCGTCCCCGGAGTCAGCGCCGTCACCGCCTTCGCGACCGCGCTCGGCGTCGAGATCGAGGCCGGCGCGGGACTCTCCCTGCGCGAGGCCGCGAACGGTGCGAGTCCCACGGGCCCCGATCGGCTGATCCTGTTCAAAGTCACCGACGCGCCGGCGACCCACGAGGGACTCGTCGAGGCCGGCTACGAGGTGACCTACGGCCGCCGACTGTTCATGGAACAGGGCGAGACGATCGTCACGGACGACCCGGCGGCGATCGACGAGCGGGATTACTACACGCTCGCCTACGCCGAGAAGGCGGATCTCGACGTGGAGCGGGCGACGGCCGCGTTCGAGACCGACGACGAATCGGGTTCGGAGGAGGGATCGACGGGCGGTGAGCCCGTTGCTGATGGCGGTCGCGAAGTGAGCGACGGACTCGCCGCGCGCGAGCGCGCAGAGGGCTGTGAAGGCGGCGACTGTGGGGGGCACCGATGACCGACGACAGGGGGACCGATCCGCAGGACGCGATCGACTCCCGGGGCGACCGCCGGCGCGAGGAACTCGA
Organism: Halosolutus amylolyticus; assembly: GCF_023566055.1. Classification (NCBI taxonomy): domain Archaea; kingdom Methanobacteriati; phylum Methanobacteriota; class Halobacteria; order Halobacteriales; family Natrialbaceae; genus Halosolutus; species Halosolutus amylolyticus. The sequence continues at coordinate 75,245 of NZ_JALIQP010000001.1, forward strand.
CGATCGGATCTTCGAGCACAGCGCCGGCGACGACCAGGAGGGGATCCCCTTCGTCGGTGCCGGCCCCGGGAACCCCCGGCTGCTGACCGTCGCGGGAAGGGAACTCCTCGAGGAGGCCGACCTCGTCGTCCACGCGGGGTCGCTGGTGAACAGCGAACTCCTGGACGAGTACTGCGACCACGCCGAACTCGTCAACTCGGTCGGCAAGGACCTCGAAGAACTGATCCCGCTGATGCGGGATGCCTACGAGGAGGACCGGAACGTCGTGCGACTGCACAGCGGCGATCCGGCCATCTACGGGGCTGCACTCGAGCAGATGGACGCGCTGGAACACGAGGGCGTCCCGACCTACTTCGTCCCGGGGGTCACGTCCGCGTTCGCCGCGAGCGCGACGCTTCGGACCCAGTTGACGCTCAACGAGGTCTCGAACCACGTCGCCTTCACACGGCCCCAGGGCAAGACCCTGAGCCCGGAGGAAGACCACATCTCCGACTTTGTCGAGATGGGCGACGTGACGACCTGCATCTACCTCGGGACCCACGCGGTCCGCGACACGATGGATCGACTGCTTGAGGACGGCCACGACCCCGAGACGCCGGTCGCGGTGATCTACCACGCGTCGTGGCCGGACGAGGACGTGATCGTCGGCTCGATCGGGGACATCGCGGACAGAGTCGAGGAAGCGGGTTACCGCGCCTCGGCGCTGGTCGTCATCGGCGACGCGGTCACGGGAGCGGGCTACGAACGCTCCTATCTCTACGGCGACTGGGCGAATCGGAGTTCGCCGGAGAACGCGAGCAAGAGTGAGGGAGGTGACGACTAGCATGCGCTGGCGTAGTCACCGCGAACACGGCGAGAGCCCCCACTTCGGTCGAGTCGGTGGACTGGACGGGGCTGTGGAACGTGGACGGGACAATTTCGATGCGATGGAGGTCGGACAATGAGTTCAGAGACCGAGAACACGGATACGACGGGCGATACTGGATCGGATTCCGACGGTGGCCACTGTTCGACGCCGGATTCGGACGGCGAAGTCGCGGAGGAGATCGCGATCGTCTCCTTCGGCCGGAAGATGGACACCGCCGAGGAGATCAAGGAGGAACTCGCGGATCGCTACGAGGCGATCGAGATCCTCGAGTACCACGGCGAGGTCTTCGAGGACCACTGGGGCGAGTACGACTGCTTCGTCGGCCTGATGGCCTCGGGGATCGCGATGCGCAAGACGGCCCACCTGCTCGACGACAAGTGGGAGGACCCCGCGATCTGCGTCGTCGACGAGGAACTCACCTGGGCGATCCCGATCACGGGCGGCCACCACGGCGCGAACCAGGTCGCACAGGACCTGGCGACGATGGGTGCCGTCCCGGCGATGACCACCGCCTCGGAAGCCGCGGGCAAGCAGGGCGTCGAGTCCCGTGCGAAGGCGATGGACGCCCACGTCGTCAACGGCGACTCGACGGTCAAGACGAACCTCGCCGTGCTGGACGACGACCTCGGTCCCGTGGCGCGACTCGACGGCCCGCGAGCCGTCCTCGTCGGCGACGACGTGACGGTCCTCAAGCGCAACGAGCAGGAGGGGTGCGTCCTCGGCACGGGGAGCGTCTCCGGTGCGAGCACGGACGCGTTCCTCGCCGCGTGGGACGAAGCGCTCGATCGAACCGAGTACGACCTCGAGGACGTCGAGTTCGTGGGGACCGCGACCCGGAAAGAAGACGAGGACGGACTGCTCGAGGCTGCCCGGGAACTCGATCTGGGCGTGGTCACCTTCGACAAGGAGACCCTGCTCGACCACGAGGGGCCGACCCCCTCCAGATCGAAGGAGTTGATCGGCTGGCCCGGCGTCTCCGAGGCCTCGGCGATCGCCGGCGGGGCCGAGCAGGAACTCGTCCTCGAGAAACTCAGCTACGAGAACGAGGTCACGGTGGCGATCGGCCGATGAGCGGGAGCGAGACCGAACCCACGGACGCGACGGCCGGCGGCACCCCCGACGACCACGGCACCCTCTACGTCGTCGGCATCGGACCGGGTCTGCCGGACCACATGACCGTGAAGGCAAAGCGGGTCATCGAATCGGCGGACGTCGTCATCGCCTCGAGTCTCTACCAGGCGTTCCTGCGCGAGGACGGCACGCTCCCCCCGGAGGAGGCAGTCGACGAGGACGGGATCGCGACCCGAGGAGACGGGTTCGAACAGGAGATCGTCCGATCGACGATGGGGCGACAGATCGAACTCGCCCGCGCGGCGTTCGACTACGTCCGCGAGGGGAAAGACGTCGCGCACGTCTCCGGCGGTGACCCGTCGGTCTACGGCAAGTCCGATCTCGTCTTCACGATGGCCGAGGAGGAGGACGCGACGGACGTGCCGATCGAGATCGTTCCCGGCCTGACCGCGGCGCTGGGCGGGGCGGCCAACGTCGGCGCACCGCTGTGCAACGACTTCTGTACCGTCTCGCTGTCGGACAAGTGGCGCGGCTGGGACGAGATCGAGGAGAAACTGCGCGCGGCGGCGATCTCGGACTTCGTGATCGTCCTGTACAACTGCTGGCGCAACTACGAACGGGCCGTCGAGATCGTCCGCGAAGAACGCACCGACGACGCCTACGTGGCGATCGTCAACGACGCCGGCCGCGCGGACGCCGGCCGCAACGGCGAGAGCGAGTTCGTCACGACCCTCGGCGAGGCCGCCGACCACGATGACAGAGTGTCGGGAATGGGCACCTCGCTGATCATCGGCACCCACGAGACCGAAACCTGGCGCAACGACGATCGAACGTACCTGGTCACCCCGCGCGGCGGGCGTGACGTCGACGATTTCTGACCAACAGCCATGAGCACGGACACCGACGCAGACGCCGACGACGAATCGACCTCGAAGTGTGGTGCGACGACCGAAACCGAGACCGACGCCTCGTCTTCGGAGTCGAAGTGCGGCGCCTCTTCGAGCACCGCGGACGACTCGAGTAGCAAATGCGGCGCTTCGAGTTCCTCGTCATCCTCGGGCAAGTGTGGCGCCTCGAGTTCGGACGACGAATCTCACGAACAGGAGGTCGGCGCGACGATCGAGGACTTCGACGCGGACCCCGGCCAGTTGACGGCCGTCGGGCTCGGCCCCGGTCACCCGGAGGGGATGACCGAGCGCGCCAAGACCGCCCTGCTCGAGGCCGACCACATCGTCGGCTACACGACCTACATCGAACTCGTTCCGGACGAGATCACCGAGAGGGCCGACGAGATCTACGACACGCCGATGTGCGGCGAAGTCTCCCGGACCGAGGAGGCGATCGATCGCGCGCTCGCGGGCAACGACGTCGCCATCGTCGGCAGCGGCGATCCGAACGTCTACGCGCTCGCGGGGCTGGCACTCGAGATTCTCGAGTCCAAGGGTGCGACGGCGTCGATGGTCGAGTTCGACGTGGTGCCGGGCGTCCCGGCGGCCCAGTCCTGTGCGGCCCGGCTCGGCGCACCGCTGGTGAACGACACCGTCTCGGTCTCGCTGTCGGATCACCTCGTCCCGATGCCCGAGATCGAGTCGCGACTGCACGCGGTCGCGAGCGAGAACTTCACGATCACGATCTACAACCCCTGGAGTCGCAAGCGTCGGGAGAACTTCGAGAAGGCCTGCGAGATCCTGCTGACGCATCGCGATCCCGACACGCCGGTCGGCATCGTTCACGGCGCCGGCCGCGAGGACGAGCAGGTGCTGATCACCGAACTCGGCGAACTCGAAGCCCTCGGCGAGCACGAGATCGTCGACATGACGACGACGATCGTCGTCGGCACCGAGGACACCTACGTCTGGGACGATCGGATGGTCACACCGCGTGGCTACGAGACGAAGTACGACTACTGAGACGACTGCCGACCACCGACACACTACTATGCCACGATACGAAGTCACCATCGAGAAGGACGCCTGTGACGGCATCTTCGCCTGCCTGACCCGGGATCCGCGGTTCGTCGAAGGCGACGACGGCCTCGCGACGATCGACCCCGGCGCAGACCCGGTGTACGACTGCGAGGGCGCGGTCACGGACACCGCGGAGCGCGTCGTTGCGACGTTCGACGACGATCGGATCGACGAGGCGAGACGGGCCGCGGCGGCGTGTCCGACAGACGCGATCGTCGTCGAGGAGGTGGCCGAATGAGCGACGCGGAGTCGCCGATCGACGACGAGGTGACCGGAATCGAGATCCAGGTGCCGGCCGACCCCCTCGCGGGACATCCCGCGACGGCCTACTTCTGGGGCCACGTCGCCGGAAGCGGGACGGTCAGCGACGCGGGCATCGACGTCGTCACGAACGACGAGGCGTCCGCGCAGGTGCTCGCGGCGATCGCGGGCGGTGAACTCGAGCACCGGACGATCAGTCGCGAGTACGCTCACGACGCGTCGATCACACGGACCGAGGACGAGTACACGCTCTCGATCGAGGCCGGGGACGCCGATGGCGAGGACGACGCGCACCTCCTCGGACGACGCGGGGCGATCGGCCTCCCCGTCGACGGCCGCGGTAACTACCGATTCGGCGCGTTCTCGGCGTACGATCGGGAACTGCTCCGGGGTCTGCTCGAGGGCTGTGGAACGATCTGTTTCAAGTCCTCGAGCGCCAGTGTGGGAATCTCGTTCGTCCACGACGATCGGGACCTGCTCGCGTTCGTGCAGGATTCGATCGCCGACTGTCCGGTCGACGCACCCCTGGGCGATCTCTCCGAGACGTCTTCGGGCGGCTACTGGTTCGGCGTCGACGACGACGCCGCGCCCGCGTTCGGCACCTGGCTCTACGAGGACTGCGAGGAGACCGGCCTGTTCGCCCCGAGTCGCCGACGCAAACTCGAACGGAGCCTCGAACAGGCCGCGGCGTACGACGATCCCCAGCAGTAACCCACGCACACGAAATACGATGAGCACACCTGACGACACCCCGTCCACGACGGCCTTCGACGACGAGGCGGTCCTCCTGGTGGGACACGGCTCCCGCCGGGAGAAGTCGAACGAGCAGGTCCGGGACCTGGCGGCCGACCTCGAGTCCCGACTGGGGATTCCGGTCGACGCGGCGTTCCTCGAACTCGCGGAGCCGGCGATCGACGAGGCGTTCGCCGAACTCGCGACGATCGTCTCGCGGGTTACGGTCGTCCACTGTTCGCTGTTCGCCGCGAGCCACGTCAAGAACGACGTCCCGCTGGCGATCGAACAGGCCCGCGCGGCCCACGACGTCGAGATCGCCAACGGCTCCCACCTGGGGATTCACCCGGCGATCGTCGACCTGCTCGACGATCGGGCCGCCGCGGTCGAGCGCGAACTCGGCGTCGACCGGGGGACCGACGACGTCGCCGTCGTCCTCTGCGGGCGCGGGTCGAGCGATCCGGACGCCAACGGCGACGTCCACAAACTGGCCCGGTTGCTGTACGAGGGGCGGGCGTTCGATCGCGTGGAGGCCTCGTTCGTCGGCGTCACGGAGCCGACGCTGGAGGAGTCCCTTCACGGACTCTCGAAACACCGGCCGGACGCGGTCGTCGTCCTGCCGTACATGCTCGGGGACGGCGTCCTCACCCAGCGGGTTCGGGACTGGACCGCAGCGTTCGACGACGAGTATCCCTACGTCGATGCGCTGGCGGGCGACCCGCTCGGGACCGACTCGCGGCTGCTCGACGTCTTCGCCGATCGGTGGCAGGAGGCCCGGACGGGTAGCGTCGAGATGTCCTGTGATACCTGCAAGTACAAGGTCGACCTCGAGGGCTACGAGGAGGACGTCGGCGGCGCACGGGCGATGCTCCGCGCGCTCGCCCACCAGGGGGCCCACGCCGATCGGGACGACGTCGACGACGAGCCACACAGTCACGACGGGCCCGCGAAACACGTCGCGGTGTGTACGAACCGGACCTGTGCCGAGATGGGGTCCCCAGCGGTAATCGAACGGCTTCGCCAGGCGGCCCGCGACTCCGACCACTGCGACGCCCGGATCACCCGATCGTCCTGTCTCGGCCGCTGCGGTGACGGCCCGATGGTCGCCGTCTATCCCGACGGGATCTGGTACGGCGACGTCGACCGCAACGACGCCGAGCGGATCGTCACCGACCACCTCGATCGCGATCGGATCGTCAGCGACCTCGTCGATCGGACGCTGTAGGAGTTGCATCGCTCGCCGAACACACGACTGCCGACACGACTCACCACGCACCACCATGAGCTGTCACGAAATCGAAGCGCTACGACTCGGACTGATGACCGTCCTCGGCGTCGGGGACGAGAGCACCCGCGACCACGCGGCGAAAGAACTCGATGGCCATCTGGAGGGACCGATCGAGGGACTCGCGAACGCCGAGAGCCTCGCCGAACTCCAGCGCCACCTCGACGCGGCGCTGGTCGACCTGGAGGAGGAGGTCGCGACGATGGATCGCGAGGATCCGGCCTACGACTACACCCGCGGCCGTCTGCTCGAGGTTCGTAACGCCGAGCGGGCGGTCCAGCGACTCACTGCGCAGGGAGAGAGCATCGTCGACGGCCTCGGCGAGGCGCACGACACCCTCCACGAAACGTTCCCCGTAGAGGAGTGAGAATGGCGAGTTCCGAATCCGACACCGGCGCACGAGCCGATCGGAACGGCGAGTTCCGGCAACTCAGCCTCGGCGAGATCGAGGCCGCGCGGAGTCGCCACACGTGGACTCGATCGGCCGTCCACGTCACCGGCGACCTCGTCCTCGCGGGACGGTGGGACGGCACCGTTACCGCGTTCGACGCCGACTCGCTCGAGACGCGGTGGACGGCTTCCCACCCGGATCACGCGGTCGGGATCGCGACGCTCGAGGACGGAACCGGGACGGGAAGCGGCACCGACGCCGACGCGATCGTCGTCGCCGGTCGCGGCGAGACGGGGACGATTGCGGCCTACAACGCCGAAACCGGGGCTAAGCAGTGGCGCTACGACACCGCGGCCGACGTCGGCGACCCCGTCAGGGACTCCGTCTTCTACCTGCCGTACGTCGTCGCGATCGAGGCCGGCGACACGGACGCGGGCGACGAACGGCTCTACGCCGCGGCCCGCCGGTACGAACGGGACGGTGATGTTCGGCGCTGGTACAGCACCGTCCTCGCGTTCGACGCCGACGGCACCGTTCGCTGGCGGTACGAGACCGACGCCTCGCCGATCGCGATCGACCTCGCCCCCGACGGAGACCGACTGGCAGTCGGCTACAACCGCTGTCTGGGTGACCACGATCACGGCCTCGTCGTCCTCGACGCGGCGACCGGCGACCCGAAGTGGACGTGGGATCCCGGGACGCCGGGCGATCGGCGCGTCGGCGACGTCTCGTTCGACGGCGATCGACTCGCCGTCGCGAGCCACGGGGACAAGCGCGGCTACCTGCTCGGGCCGGGCGGTGCCGAGCGCTGGTGGGTCGACCTCGCGGTCGAGACCGAGATCGACGGGGAGACGCTGTACGCCTACCCGAATCACGTCTCCGCGAGCGACGGTCGCGTCGCGTTCGTGACCGGCAACACCTACGCCGAAGAGAGCCGCGAGACCGAGAATCGGCACCCGAACGAACACCGCGTTACGGTCGTCGACGCCGCGGGCGATCCCGTGTGGGACGACGCGGTCCGTGGCTTCGTCCACGGACTCGCCGCTGCCGACGGGACGATCGTCGCGCCCTGCGCGCAGAACTTCCGGGTCCGGGATCCCGGGACCCACGCCATCCGCTGGTTCGATCGCGAGACGGGCACCGGCGGCGTCGAGGGGTTCGACGGGATCGCGACCGCGGCCGCCGTCGCGGACGGGACGATCGCCGCCATCGAGGAACCCGTCGAGTACCACGACGAGAGTGAGACGCGCGGCGAGTACGCCGTTCACGTCGGATCGGTCGACGGGTGCTGACTCGTTCGATCGACGCCGAGGTCCGGTCTCGAACGTCGATCCGTCGCTCTGTCGATCGTCGTCGGTACTGACAGTCGCACACGCAAGGGCAACCCCCACAACGCTGTCTCCCGTCTGTATTTTCGAATAATGACAGCGGGACCAGAAACTGATACCAGCGACGAGTGTTCGGATCCCGTAGTGGTCGGATCCACCTCGAGCCGTCCCGACGGGGTCGATCGACGGGCCCAGCCGTCCCGACGGGTGATGACCGACGGCGGGCAGGCACAGGCCGAACCCGAGGCGGACGACGAGAGCGAGGCAGACACCGAAGAGGAAGCCGAGGACGATGGTGAAGCTGACGCCGGAGAAGAGACAGAAGGGGCCGAAGAGGAGGCTGAAGCGGAGCCAGCAGAGGTCGAAGAGGAGTCGGAAGGGGTCGAAGAGGAGCCAGCAGAGGCCGAGGAAGACGAAGCTGAAGAAGAAGACGAAGAGGGACTGGACGTAACCGGAGACCTCGTCGAAGACGATCGCGCGGAGGGGCACGCCGACGACGCCGAAACCGTGTACGAGGGTGACGACGCCTCCGGCGTCCTGCACCTCGATCTCGACGGCCTGTTCCTGGACCTGCTCGGGCTCGAGGTCAACCTGAACCCGGTCACCCTCGACGTCTCGGCCCGGCCCGGGGGTGGCAATTTACTCGGGAACTTGCTGTCCGCGGTGACGGGCCTGCTGGACGGCCCGGGTGCGCTGCTGGACAAGGTGACGTCGCTGCTGGGGAAGCCACTGGAGTGGCTCGGTTCCCTGACGGACAAGCTGAAGTCGATACTCGGCAAGCCGAAGGAGTGGCTCGGCTCCCTGTCGGAGCGGGTAAAGAGCGGGCTCAGCGATCTGGTCCGTAAACCCGGAGCCTTCCTCAGGAGTCTCTTCGGTCGTGGTGAGGCGGAGGATATCGAAGAAGGAGCGGCAGAAGAACCGGTCGGCGAAGAGGAAGGGGAAGAAGCGGAGGCCGAACCCGGACGAATCGCCTCGGCGGTCCAGTGGGTCCGATCGACACTGTCGGGCGCGGCGGGCTGGCTGAAGGAGAAACTCGTCGGTCTCGTCCCGGGACTCCCGGTAGAGGAGGTCATCGCGACGATCGTTCGGAGCGTGATCCAGCAACTCCTCGAGCAACTCGAACCGGAAGGTGAACGCGACGAAGCGGACGCACAGGAGGGCGCACCAGCGGAAGCATAACAATGAGTCAGGAAACCGAATCGATGACCCAGCGGATCGACTACGAATCGATCACCGAGAACATCAACCTCGACGAGTTGATCGAGGGAACCCAGTGGGAGGACCAGATCGACGAGGACGAACCCCTCGGAGAGGCACTCGGTGCGATGATCGGCGCAGTTATCGGCCGAAAGCTCGGCGAGACCCTCGGTCGATCGATCGGACATCTCGTCGTCGAGGAACTCTTCGGGAAGAAAGACGAGGCGGAGGAAGAAGAAGCCGCCGAGGAAGCGGAGAAAGAAGAAGCAGTCGAGGAAGCGGAGGAAGAGGAAGCCGTCGAGGAAGCAGAAGAAGCGGCCGACGAAGAAGGGACCGAGGAGGCAGAGGACGAAGAGACAGAAGGCGAGGGTGAAGAAGCGGAAGCCGAGGCGGACGAAGACACTGCCGACGAGAGTGAGGAAGCCGAGGCAGAAGACGACGGCGACGACAGTGACGAGGAGGGCTAAACCCGTGACGACGACTCGTTCCATCGACGATCGATCGACGCGAGGTGACGCGGATGAGTGACGATTCCGGGCTGACGGAGGCCGTCACCACCGAGGTCACGAATCAGGTCGGCGTTGCCGAACTGCTCGGCGACGGCGATATCGAGGACGAGATCGACGGCGACGAGATCGGGGCGGCAGTCGGCCGCCGGTTCGGCGAGCGGATCGGTCGGGAACTGGGCGGTTCGATCGGCCGCGAGGTCCACGAGGCGCTCGCGCAGGGTGTCGAGGAAGAGAAGGACCTCTCGGAGCTTCGATCCGACGTCACGTCGGGAGTCAAGGAGGGGTTCGGTGACGCCCTGGACGAACTCGGCGGGCGGGAGGCCCTCGAATCGCTGGCCGGGTCGGTCACCGACGGGGGTCGACTGGGAGGGATACTCGATCGCGACGAGTCCGCAGGCGAGTCGGCGATCGAAGATGAGGAAGCGCCAGAGGAGGACGAAACGGCGGAGGAAGATGAGGAAGCGCCAGAGGAGGACGAAACGGCGGAGGAAGATGAGGAAGCGCCAGAGGAGGACGAAACGGCGGAAGAAGAGGATGAAGCGGCAGAGAAAGACGAATCGTCAGAGGAAGAGGAGGAAGCGCCAGAAGAAGAGGAGGCGGCTGAGAAGGCTGACGAGGACGAATCCGATTCCGAACCGTCGGCCGAAGACCTCGAGGATCTCAGGCGGGAGACGCTGGCGGACTTCCTCGGGGTGATGTCCTACCAGGACCTCCAGTCGATCGCCAAGGACGTCGACGTCAAGGCGAACCTGAGTCGGGAGGAGATGACCGACGAGATCATCGAGACGGTGACGAGCGACGACGAGGCGTCGGCAGGTGAGGACGGCGAGTCGACGGGCGACGATGGGGAGTCTGCGGACGAAGCGACCCAGGAAGCGGAGTGACCGCCACGATCGACGACGATCGAGGGACGACGGGAGCAAGCACACACATGAGCGAGAATCTATCCGAACGAGTCGACGAACTGCTGACCGAGGCCGACGCCGCGAGCGGGGCAGCCCTCTCTCGCGGGGGCGAGGACTCGGGAGATCCATCGATCGGCGAGACCGCCCGGGAAGCGAGCGAGATCGTCGACTCGGCCGATCCGCAGGACCTGCTCGCCGCAGTCGGCCTCGACACGCTTCCCGACGGCTCCGAACCGGACACGATCCCCGACGCGATCGCGCGAGGTGACCCGGAGCGGGTGGCCGATCTCGAGCGGGTACTGCACCTCGCGAACCTGGCCGATCGAACCGGCGACGGCGAGCTCGACGACGCGGTCGGGAGCCTCAGGGAAGCGATCGAGTCAGGAGACGGGACGGGGGAGTCGTCAAAGAGCGAGGCCGGGGACGAGTCCAGCGACGAAGCCGAGGCGGAGGCGGAGTCCGAGGGCGAACCCGGGCCCGGAGACGAGGATACGGACGATCTCGAGGACCGGATCCGATCGACCCTGTCCGATCGGGTGGCCGACTTCGGCGACGACGTCTCGTCGCTCCAGGAGCAACTGGAAGCGGCGGTTGGCGAGGCGTCCAGTGACGAAACTGACGAGGCGGCGACAGCGGACGACGAGGTCGAGGAGACGACGGCCGAAGCGGAGGAACCCGCAGACGCCGAGTCCGCGGACGAAAACGGCCTTCTCGGGACCGACGAGGACGGCCTTCTCGGCGCGGACCAGGGCCTGCGGAGCGGGTCGAGCGAGTCCTCCAGACACTCCACGATGGCGCCGCCGCCGTCCGAGCGAGCGGACATGCGCGCCGTCAGGCGCCACTCGACGATGCCGAAGAAGAACTGAGGAGTCCGATCGCGACGGCAGGATAGCGCGCGCTGAAGCCTTATCCTCCCATCAGTCGTGGCACCCCTATGTCGAGACACGTCAGCGAGAAACAGGTCCGCGACTGGCTGGACGACACGGCGATCAGGGACGTCACGCGCCACGCGGACGAGGACACCGAGTTCAACTTCCAGATCGAACTCTCGCGGCTGCCGGTACACGTTATCAAAGAGGAGCCGTTCGCCCCGATTCGGATCGTCGGTCGAAGCGGGTTCGACACCGATCGCGCGAAGGATCTGCTCCGGGACGATCGACGCCGGAGCGAATTGCTGGAGTACGTCGGGCCGATGCTCGCGTCGACGCCGGGGTTCTACACGTTCCTCGACCCCGAGGGCGCTGCCTGTCAGTTACGGGACGCGGAGACGGTACAGGTCGAGTACCGGATCTATCCCGACGGGGCGAGTCAGCAGCGGTTGATGGACGGCGTCATGTCGATCGCGACGAGCATGCGGTACGTCCAGAACGTCGTTGCGGCAGTGTCGGCGGGCGAGGAAACCGACGCCTAGGGGACTTCGACCGAGCGAACACCAGACTACTGGCTCGTTGCGGGTCGATCGGGAGCGTCGCCACGATCGGGTGAGGGAGTTTAGTGCCGGGGCCCCCTCTCGTCGGGTATGTACGACGGGATCCTCGTCGCCACGGACGGCAGCGACGCCGCGATGGACGCGACCGAGCACGCGATCGACCTCGCGAAGGAGTTCGATGCCTCGCTCTCCAGCATCGCCGTCGTCGAGACCCGGACGACCTACGACAACGCGATCGTCGACCCCGAGGAAGCAGAACGCGCGCTTCGCGAGCAGGCCGAGGAATCGATCGCGGCCGTCGAGGCCGCCGCCAGCGACGCGGGCATCGACGTCGAGACGACGATTCGATCGGGCGTTCCCCACGAGGAGGTCGTCGACTACGCGGCCGAACGCGGCGTCGACGTGGTCGTCGTCGGTGCGGAGGGACGATCGAACCTCAGGCGGGCACTGCTCGGGAGTACCGTCGACGGCGTCGTCAGGTTCGCCGATCGACCGGTGCTCGTCGTTGGAAATTGAAAACTGATTTTACATTTATAAATTCGTTCGAGAGGGGGAGGGCGAACATTTACGACCGTTCTCGTTAGAGATAACGCCATGACACTCCTCGTCCCCTTCGACGGCTCGGAACTGGCGACGAACGCGCTCGAGAAAGCGTCGACCTTCGGCGACCTGCTCGACGAAGACGTCGTCGTGCTGACGGTGATCCCCGACGACGCGGACTACGCCGTGGAACGGGGCTGGATCACGCAGGGCGAACCGTTCGCGTCGGAGCGGATCGAGTCGGGACTTCGATCGCGGGCCGAGGAGGTCGCACCGGAGGCGACGGTCCGGGTCGAGCGAGTCAGTTCCGACGAACCGACGGCGACGGCGACGACGAACGTCGTCCGTGAGATCCGACGCGTCGCCGCGGAGGTCGAGGCCTCCGTCGTGTTCATCGGCTCCGAAAACGCCGGGTCGGTGATCGCCCCGCAGTCGAGCGTCGGGAGCCCCGTCGCGAACGACCACCGGTACGACGTCTACGTCGTTCGCCGCCCCTCCGACGAGATCGACCCCGACGAAATCTCGGACATCGACTCGACGAGGGACCAGTTCTAGCGGTCGACGAACGGGTTCGGTGAACGCGCCCGGTCGGTCGAGGCGTTCGACGGTCACGCCGCGGACCGGGTGCCGATTTCGCATCGCTGGAGGAACGTTTATTCGTCTGACCGTCCTCGATTCGCACGACACATGGACGATCGGAACGGGTGGGGACGGGAGCGACCCGCCCCCACCGGGTCGCCTCGAAATCCGTCCCCGTCGTTCGTCGATCAGGCGAACGTGACGGACGACCGGATCCACGAGGAGTTCGACGAACCGGCAGGCTGGGAGCGGGCTGCCGATCTACTTACCTGGGACGAGCCCTACGGCACCGTCCTCGAGGACGAGGACGCCCCGTTCTACCGCTGGTTCACCGGCGGCGAACTCAACGCGTCGTACAACTGTCTCGACCGGCACATCGAGGCCGGCCGGAAGACCCACACCGCCATCAGGTGGGAGGGCAAGCGCGGCGAACGCGAGACCTACACCTACCAGGACCTGTTCGTCGAGGTCAACGAACTCGCGGCGGCACTGGGGGAACTCGGCGTCGGCGAGGACGACGTCGTGACGATCTACTTGCCGATGATCCCGGAACTCCCGATCGCGATGCTAGCCTGTGCCCGGATCGGGGCCCCTCACAGCGTCGTCTTCGCCGGGCTGTCGGCGGACGCGCTCGCCACCCGGATGGACGCCGCCGACAGCGAGTACCTGCTCACCTGCGACGGCTATTACCGCCGCGGCGACGCGTTCAACCAGAAGAGCAAGGTCGACAACGCCCGGATCGCGCTCGACCACGACGTCCAGACGGTCGTCGTCGATCGACTCGGCGACGACCTCCCCCACGTGCTCGGCGACGGCGAACGTGACTACCACGACCTCTGCGCGGAGTTCACCGGCGAGACCGTCGAACCGGTGTCCCGCGACGCCGAGGACATGCTGTTCCTGATGTACACCTCCGGGACGACCGGCGAGCCGAAAGGCGTCGTCCACAGTACGGGCGGCTACCTCGCCCACGTCGCCTGGACGAGCCACGCCGTCCTGGACGTCAAACCCGAAGACACCTACTGGTGTGCGGCCGACATCGGCTGGATCACGGGTCACTCCTACATCGTCTACGGACCGCTGGCACTCGGCACGACGACCGTGATGTACGAGGGGACTCCCGACTACCCCGATCGGGACCGCCTCTGGGAGATCGTCGATCGGAACGCCGTCGACGTGTTCTACACCGCACCGACGGCGATCCGGGCGTTCATGAAGTGGGGCGAGGAGTATCCCGCAGGGCACGACCTCTCCTCGCTGCGGCTTCTCGGCACCGTCGGGGAACCGATCAGTCCGCGGCCGTGGGAGTGGTACTACGAACACATCGGGGACGAGGAGTGCCCGATCGTCGATACGTGGTGGCAGACCGAGACGGGAGCGATCACGGTCTCGACGCTCCCCGGCATCGACGAGATGAGACCCGGCGCTGCGGGGCCAGCCCTGCCGGGGATCGACGCCCGGGTCGTCGACGATTCAGGGACGGAGGTCGAACCGGGCGAACCCGGCTACCTCGTCCTCGCCAGGCCGTGGCCGGGGATGGCCCGGACGCTGTACGACGGCGACGATCGGTTCATCGAGGAGTACTGGACCCGGTTCTCGGACCCCGAGGCGGACCGGTGGTGGTACGAGAGCGGCGACGCGGCCCGGATCGACGAGGACGGCTACATCACCGTGCTGGGCCGGGTCGACGACGTGATCAACGTGTCGGGACGACGGCTGAGCACGATGGAGATCGAGTCCGCGATCGCCGGCGTCGACGGCGTGGCCGAGGCCGCCGTCGTCGGTCGCACGAGCGGGGCCGGCGACACCGAAATTTGCGCGTACGTGAGCACCGAGAGCGGCTACGACTCCGACCCGACGGTCCGCCGATCGATTTTTGATAACATCGAGTCCACGATCGGAACGATCGCCCGGCCCGCGGCGGTAGTGTTCACCCCCGAACTCCCCAAGACGCGATCGGGGAAGATCATGCGCCGCCTGCTCGAGGACGTCGCGAACGGCGAGGAACTGGGCGACACGAGCGCGCTCCGGAATCCGGAGATCGTCGGCGAGATCCAGGCCGAGATCGGCAACGAGGGCGACGAGGACGTTCGCCCCCCGTAACGTTTCGCTATTTCTACGCTGACGAAACGACTTCCCCGCGATCGACTGCGTCGTATCCGGGAATATCCAGTGAACGGTGACGACAGGCGATACAGTTATGTTCGCGTCGCCAGAACGAGCGAACCAGACGCTATGAGTCTCGAGGGGACTACGGGGGTCGTGCTCGGACGCCGGGAGTACGAGTCCCTCCTCGACGCCGCGGAGACCTACCGAGAGGCGCTGGTGATCCGGCTCTGTGGGGACGTCGGACTCCGGCCGGCCGAACTGACGCGGCTCACGATCGGCGACGTCGAGCAGGTGCGGATCGATCCGCCGCGGTACCTGGTACGGGTGCCGACCGGCGACGACGCCGGGGGTCGAACCGCGTACCTGCCGACCCGCGTCGAGCGCGAACTGAAGCGGTACGCCCGCAGTAACGACCTCTCGTCCGACGATCGGATCTTCACCGTGACGCCGCGACGCCTCCAGATGCTGGTGTCGGACGTCGCCGATCGGGCGAGCGACCTGTTCGACGATCCCGGCCTCGCCGACGTCTCCACGAGCAACCTCCGGCAGTACTTCGCCCACACGGCGCTGGTCGACCACGACGTGAACCCCCGCGTCGTCAAGAGTGCGGGCGGCTGGCGCAGTTTCGAAGCCCTCGAGTCCTACCTGCCCGAGCCGACGGATACCGAGATCGTCGAGGCATTCGACGCCGTCGAAGGGCCGTCGCGGCCTCGCTCCGGGGACCATCGGTCCGGTCCCGCGGTGAGCGACGACAGCGTCGTTCGGCTGTTACTGGCCGCCAGCGACCGCTACGCTCTCGTGCGCCTCGACGCCGACGGCTACGTCGAGCGGTGGAACCGCAGCGCGGCCGCGATGTTCGGCTACCGGGCTGGCGAGATCGTCGGCACCCACGTCTCGGCGTTCTACACCGACGACGCCGTCGAGGACGGGGTTCCGGAGCGGACGCTCTCGACGGCGCTCGACGAATCGGGCTACGAAACCGACGGCTGGCGCGTCCACAAGGACGGCTCGCAGTTCCGCGCGACCGAAACCGTCTCGCCGCTCCGGGACGACCAGGGTCACCACCGCGGGTTCGCCGTCTTCGTCCGCGACGCGACGGCCGTCCACGAGGAACTCGAGGGCGTGCGCGAGCGCCGGGACGAACTCGATCGGCTCTACGCGGTCTCCCAGCGACACCGGGCCGTGACCGACGCGTTGCTCGAATCGACCGATCACGAGGAGGTCGAGACGGCCACGTGTGCCGCACTCACCGACGGACGGGCCTACGAGTTCGCCTGGATCGACCGGGCGACCATGTCGGATCGCCGCCGGAAGTGGCGCGCCTCCAGCGGGATCGACCCCGGCGCGGTCGAACGGGTCGTTCCGGACGAGTGGCGCGGGGACGGTTCGGGCACTGGGGTCGACCGATCGGACCCGGCGATCACCGGCGAGACCGAGGGCGGAGCGGTGACCGTCGCTGACGACGTCGGGGCGACGCTCGACGACGACGCGTTCGCGGGGGCCGTCGCGAGAGTCCCCCTCGGCTACGGCGACACCGTCTACGGAACGCTCGCGGTCGCGACCGAGCGACCGGGGGCGTTCGAAGACGACGAGCGGGCGTGGCTCGAGACGATCGGCCGACAGGTCGGCTACGCGATCGCCGCGATCCGCCGGCGGAACCTCCTGCTGTCCGATCGCGTGATCGAACTCGAGATCGCCTGCCGCGACGATCGATCGTTCTTCGTCGACGCCTCGCGCAAACTCGGCTGTCGGTTCGAACTCGACTCGCTGGTCTCGATCGAGGAGTCGACGCAGCTCTACTACGTCTGGCTCGAGGGGGCGTCGCCGTCCGACGTCTTCGACCTCGCCGACGCTGCTCCCGGAATCGAGGACTGTCGGCTGATCGAGACCGACGAGGACGGCTGGCGCGTCGAGTTCGTCATCGAGAGTTCCTGTCCGATCGTCACGCTCACCGAGTACGGGGTGACCGTCCACGAGGCGGTCTTCGAGGGCGGGTCGGCGACGATTACCGGCGACTGCGCGGCCGACGCCGACGTCCGGACGATCCTCGACGGGCTTCGCTCCACGTTCCCGGACTCCGAACTGCTGGGGAAACGCGAGGCCGAGCGAACCGTCCAGACGGCCCGCGAGTTCCGGGAAGGACTCGAGGATCGCCTGACAGATCGCCAGGAGGCCGCGCTCCGGGCGGCCTATTTCGGCGGCTACTACGACTGGCCCCGGGAGAGCACGGCCGAGGAAGTCGCCGACGCGATGGGGGTTTCCTCCCCGACACTGCACAACCACCTGCGGAAGGGGCAACACGAGTTGCTCCGGACGTTCTTCGACGATCCGGACGAGTAGCGTCTATCGGGCGAACGGTCGTCGACGATCCGGACGGGGACTGTCCGGAGCGATCGTGATCGACCCGGTGCTAGGTCTCTAGATGTTCCGTCCGAACCGTTCGAGATCGCGGACGGTCCGCCACGCAGTCGACACGATCCGTCCAGTGATGGTCCGTCGCGCCGTCGATAACACGGAAAAACGGGCGTCGGAACCGGCTATCATGTCTTAAAACAGTCAATATATGCTAGATACTCCTCCGAGAATCGAGTCGATTTTGTACAACTAGAGGCCGGCTTTACTAAGTGGGTACTCGATTGGTTGGCTGTACCATGTCACAGGACAATGCCGATCTCGAGGCACGACTCGAGGAGCAAGAGGCGTTCGAACCTCCAGAGTCGTTCGTCGAGCAGGCAAACGTCACTGATCCGGGGGTATACGACGAGTTCGAGGAGAACTGGCCGGAGTGCTGGGAACGAGCAGCCGATCTGCTCTCGTGGGACGAGGCGTACGACACCGTCCTGGAGGACGGGAACGCGCCGTTCTACGAGTGGTTCACCGGCGGCGAACTCAACGCGTCGTACAACTGTCTCGACCGCCACGTCGAGGACGGTGCGGGCGACAGCGTGGCGATCGAGTGGGAGGGTGAACTCGGCGAGACGCGCACCTACACCTACGAGGAACTGCTAGACGAGGTCGAGGACTTCGCGGCGACCCTTCGGGACCTCGGCGTCGAGGAGGACGACGTCGTCACGCTGTACATGCCGATGATTCCCGAGTTGCCGATCGCGATGCTGGCCTGTGCCCGCATCGGCGCGCCGCACTCGGTCGTCTTCGCCGGCTTCTCGGCGGACGCGCTCGCCACGCGGATGAACTCGGCCGACAGCGAGTACCTCGTCACCTGCGACGGCTACTACCGCCGCGGCGACGCGCTCGATCACATCTCGAAGGCCAACGAGGGTCTCGAGGGCGTCGAGCACGAGGTCTCCGACGTCGTGGTCGTCGATCGGCTGGGTGACGACCTCGAGCACGACCTCGCGGACAACCAGCACGACTACGACGAGCTGGTGGCCGACCACGAGGGGTCGTCGGTCGAGCCGGTCTCGCGGGACGCCGAGGACATGCTGTTCCTGATGTACACCTCCGGGACGACCGGCAAGCCGAAAGGTGTCAAGCACACCACCGGCGGCTACCTCGCGTACACGGCCTGGACGAGCCACGCCGTGCTGGACATCGAAGCCGATGACACCTACTGGTGTTCGGCGGACATCGGCTGGATCACCGGCCACTCCTACATCGTCTACGGGCCGCTCGCGCTGGGCACGACATCGGTGATGTACGAGGGAACGCCGGACTACCCCGACAAGGATCGCCTGTGGGAGATCGTCGAGAAGAACGAGGTCGACATCTTCTACACCGCGCCAACGGCGATCCGGGCGTTCATGAAGTGGGGCGAGGAGTACACGCAGAACCACGACCTCTCCTCGCTGCGACTGCTCGGCACCGTCGGGGAGCCGATCAACCCGCGCGCCTGGAAGTGGTACTACAAGCACATCGGCAACGAGGAGTGCCCGATCGTCGACACCTGGTGGCAGACCGAGACCGGGGGCATGATGATCACCACCCTGCCGGGGATCAACACCATGAAACCGGGCTCCGCGGGGCCGCCGCTACCGGGAATCGACGCGCGCGTCGTCAACGCGCAGGGTGAGGAGGTCGACGCCGGGCAGGCCGGCTACGTCACGGTCAACAACCCGTGGCCGGGCATGCTCCGGACGCTGTACAACAACGACGATCGGTTCATCGAGGAGTACTGGAGCGAGTACTCCGACGAGGAGGCCGACGAGTGGGTCTACTTCCCCGAGGACGGGGCCAAGATCGACGATGACGGCTTCATTACGGTCCTGGGTCGGGTCGACGACGTGCTCAACGTCTCCGGCCACCGGCTCGGCACGATGGAGATCGAGTCGGCCGTCGTCGGCGTCGAGGGGATCGCCGAAGCCGCCGTCGTCGGCGGCGACCACGAGGTCAAGGGCGAGGCGGTCTACGTCTACGCGATCCCCGAAGACGGCTACGAAGGCAACGAGGAACTCGAGGAGCAGGCCGTCGAAGGCATCCTCGACTCGATCGGGCCAATCGCCAAGCCCGAGGAAGTGATCTTCACGCCCGAACTGCCCAAGACGCGATCGGGCAAGATCATGCGCCGGCTGCTCGAGGACATCGCGAGCGGCAACGAACTCGGGAACACGTCGACGCTGCGGAATCCGGACGTCGTCGACGATATCGCCGAGCAGGTCGCGGGCGAGTAATCACCCCGACATATTTATAAGAGAGACACAGACAGTAAACATCACGGTTCAACACATGACAGACAATAACAGTCACAATACGAGCGACGAATCGAACGAACTCCAGACGGACGGAGGCGTCTCGGAAGTCGAGCGGGAGAAGCAAATCGACTATCTGGACGTCGAGATCAACCTGCTGAAACCGGCGACCCCGTTCATGCAGGACCACAATCGAATCATCTTACGGGGGTTCGCGATCTGGGCGGTGATCGTCTTCGGACCGATCACGTTGACGCGGCTCGCACCGGACGTGATGACGTCGACGATGCCGGTACTCGGCTTCCCGCTTCACTACTTCCTGATCGCGATCGGCGGACCGGGCGGCGCGCTCCTGCTGTCGGTCTGGTACGTCCGCAAGCGCGATCACATCGACGAAAAATACGATATCGAACAGTTCGCCGGAGCCGATCTGGAACGGACTGACACCAGCGGTCAGGAGCCGACCGCGACCGACGGGGGTGCCGAGAAATGAGCGGGCTCGCCGCGGCTGACGCCCTCGCGATCGCGGGGGACGTGTTCGTGCCGCTCCAGGCGGACGAGGCGTTGCTTCCGGAGGGGCTGGATATCGGCTTCAAGCCGGTACCTGCGATCATCGTCATCGCGATGATGGGGCTGTTCCTGGCGGCCGGGGTCTTCTACAAGGTCGCCGACACGGCCGATATGTGGGTCGCCGGTCGCTCGATCGGCAACGTCGAAAACGGGATGGCGATCGGCGCCAACTGGATGTCGGCCGCCTCCTACCTGGGGATGGCCGCACTCATCGCCTTATCAGGCGTCTACGGGCTGGCGTTCGTCGTCGGCTGGACGACCGGTTACTTCATCCTGCTCATCTTCCTGGCCGCGCAGATGCGCCGGTTCGGGAAGTACACCGCGCCCGACTTCGTCGGCGACCGGTTCAACTCGGACGCCGCGCGTGCGATCGCCGCGATCACGACGTTCCTGATCGGGTTCGTCTACGCGCTCGGCCAGGCACGCGGGATGGGTCTGGTTGGCCTCTACATCCTCGGAGACCCCGGCCTTCCGGGTCTGAGCGGGTACCAGGGGATGATGGTCATCTTCATGGTCATCACGATCGCGTACCTCGCGCTGTCGGGGATGCTCGGCGCGACCAAGACGATGGTCATCCAGTACGTCATCCTCATCAGCGCGTTCCTGATCGGGTTACTGGTGACTGGCTACGCCTCGGGCTACTCGACGATACTACCACAGCTCGAGTACGGGATGCTGATCAACGAACTCAGCGCCGAGTTCTCCGATCCGTTCGCGGGCGGGAGCTACTACCTGTGGATCGCGACGGCGTTCAGCCTGATCTTCGGGACCTGCGGCCTGCCCCACGTGCTGGTCCGGTTCTACACTGTCGAGAACGAGCGAATCGCCCGCTGGTCGTGCACCTGGGGGCTGTTCTTCATCTGTCTACTGTACCTGTCGGCACCCGCGTACGCGGCGTTCGGTACCGACCTCTACAGCGACGGGGTTCGCGCGGCGTACGGCGATCCCGGAATGAGCGCAGAAGCCGGTGACGTCATCGTCGTGCTGGCGACGCAACTGGCCGGGCTGCCGACCTGGCTCGTCGGCTTCGTCGCGGCGGGCGGCATCGCCGCGGCGGTCGCGACGGTCGCCGGTCTGTTCATCGCCGGCTCCTCGGCGATCTCGCACGACATCTACGCAAACATCATCAACCCCGACGCTACCCAGCGCCAGCAGGTCCTCGTCGGCCGTCTGAGCATCGTGGCCCTGGGCGTGCTGACGATCATCTTCGCGCTGGACCCCACGGCACCGATCGCCGCGCTGGTCTCGTTCGCGTTCTCGCTCGCGGCCATCGTCCTGTTCCCGATGTTCTTCCTCGGGCTCTGGTGGGAGAACACGAACCGGCAGGGCGCGCTCGCGGGCATGACCACCGGACTGATCGTCTGGCTCATCCCGATGTTCAACGAGGGCCACTTCGGTCCCGGCTTCGGAAACGAGTTCCTCGCGACGTGGATGCCCGCGATCGGCTCCGGCCTGGTCGGCGTGCCGATCGTCTTCGCCGTCACCATCGCCGTCTCGCTGGTCACCGACGAACCGCCGCTCGAGACCAAGCAGATGGTCCGGCAGTGTCACAGCCCGGAACCGATGCCAAAAGACAAGACGGCGGCCGACGTCGTCGCCGAGAAGAACAGCGGTGGACCGAGCCCTGCGGACGACTGATCCATGTACGAACGCATACTCATCCCGACGGACGGAAGTGACGTAGCGGAACTGGCGGTCGAGCACGCGCTCGACATCGCCGCGCAGTACGACGCCGAGGTGCACGCGCTGTACGTCGTCGACACCGACGCGGTCGCGTACAGCCTGGGCGCAGAACAGGTCGATCGGATCAGACAGGGTAACTTCCAGGGCATGACCGAACTCCGCGAGGACGCGGAAGCCGCAACCGGCTACGTCCGCGAGCAGGCGCACGAGCGCGGACTCACGGTCGTCGAACACACCTCCGGAGGACAGCCCCACGATTTGATCGCCGACTACGCCAGCGACAATGACATCGATCTCGTCGTCATGGGAAGCCACGGTCGCTCCGGCGTGAGACGCGCGCTGCTCGGGAGCGTCACCGAACGGACGCTCCGATCGACGACGGTCCCCGTACTCGTCGTCGACGCGCGAGCGGACGAGGTCAAATAGCGGACTCGCGTTCATCGCACGAATAGCCGACGACCACTGTTTTTTCGCCGCCACGTCGATCAGCGACGGTGGCGCCGATTCGGACACCGCCTCGTATCAGAATCGTCCCAATAGGTACAGGCTGTTCGAAGCGAATGCCACGGGGCTTGACGCGGTTCGGGTTGGGCATCGAAGCGGCGCTCGACGCCACCGATCGCCTCGAGAGCGACACCGACGCCGATCCCGGGTTGGATCGTCTGCTATCGGCCCTCCCGGACGGACGGGTCGCGGTCGCGAGCGTCTTCGAACCGATCGACGAATTCTCCGACCGACCCGGGTCTGCGGTTCCTCGCGACGGCTCGTTACTCCTGGTTCGCCCTCGCCAGCTTGAGACTCATGAAGAAGCCGTAGTACGCGACGATTCCAGCGAGCATGAACATGTAGTACGCCCACCTCGGCCCGTCGACCAGCGTGAAGAAGACGTCGACCGCCGTTACCCAGAGGATCGCGAACATCAGGTCGGTGAGGATCCCCCACCGCTCCTCTCGGGCGGTTTCGAGCCACTCGGCGATGCCACTCATCGATCGATCACCCGCTGAACCCCGGTTTCGCCCATCGACTACGAGTTTTTCCGGCACCTGAAAAAGCCTATCGGCGCTCTCGATCGAGGCTCCCCTCGGACGAGTCCTCGTCCCAGTACTCGACGTCGTCGTCGATTCGATAGTACCCCTCGAGCGATCGTTCGTCCCGCCCGCCGGGCGGGGAGCCGACGTAGACGCCGAACTTCTCCATCTCCGGGTAGACGGTGATATCGGGTTCGATCATCGTCGAGATCATCAGGTACCGGAGCGGGTCGTCGCCGTCGTTGACGACCCGGTGGCCGCCGCTCTCGTCCGCCGGCAGGGTCACGTAGTCCCCCGCCCGAAGCGGCTCTTCGCCATCCGCGGCCCGGAGCCGTCCCTCGCCCGCCAGCACGTACAGCGCCTCCTCGTTGGCCGTGTGGTAGTGGTAGGGCCACGATCGACTCCCCGGCGGCAGTTCGTAGAGGCTACAGCCGAGGTCGTCGGCGTCGACCGCGTTCGCGAGTTCTTTGCGCCGAAAGGCGGTCTCGCCGTCCGTCTCGTCGCGATCGTACTCGTCCCAGTCGAGGGCGGATTCGTTGATCTTCTCCATAGTACATAGCATGGGAGAGGGGCCCAATAACGGTCGGTGTCAGCCTGGCCACCGGTCCCCCGGAGTCGGGGTGCAAAACGAAATCCCCTAACCTCCCGCCCCAGTGGGTACCCTCATGCAGGAGTTTCCCGAGGTCGCCGTCCTTCGACTCGGCCACCGCCCCGGCCGGGACGAGCGGATGACGACCCACGTCGGACTGACCGCGCGAGCGCTCGGGGCCGATCGAGCCGTCTTCCCCGACAACGCGGGCCAGTCCCACGAGACCGTCGCGGACATCACCGATCGGTTCGGCGGCCCGTTCGACGTCGAACTGACGGCGTCGCCGAAGGCGCTCATCCGAAACTGGGACGGCCGGATCGTCCACCTCACGATGTACGGCGAGCGCGTCCAGGACGTCGAGGGCGAGATCCGATCGGCCCACCACGACGACGAGGACCCGCTCCTGGTCGTCGTCGGGGCGGAGAAGGTCTCCTTCGACGTCTACGAGGCGGCCGACTGGAACGTCGGCGTCACCAACCAGCCCCACTCCGAGGTGGCCGGCCTCGCGGTCTTCCTCGATCGACTCTTCGAGGGTCGGGAACTGGACCGCGAGTGGGTAGACGCCGATCGGCGCGTGATCCCGATGGAGACCGGCAAACGGGTCGAGTCGGCCGACGCGGACGACGACGGGGAGTAGCGCCCCCTCTTAAGCCATACAGTGATCGTGCGTAACGTATATCCTCCCGCTACGAAAACATCCACCAATAATGATTCGTGAGGGATCGCCGTGCGCGTGATCGTCGTCGGTGCCGGCGAGGTCGGGCGCACGATCGCCGCCAACCTCGAGGACTCCCACGACGTCGTGATCGTCGATCAGGACGGCGACGTCGTCGACGAGCTGACCTACTCGCTCGACGTCCTGGCGGTCGAAGGGGACGGGACGGACATCGAGACGCTCGAGGAGGCGAACATCGAGTCTGCCGGGCTGGTCATCGCGTGCACGGACGACGACGAGACCAACCTCGTCGTCTGTGGGGCCGCAAAGACCAGGAGCGACGCGTTCACGATCGCCCGCGTCAAGCGCCGCACCCTGCTCGAGACCTGGCAGGGCTCCCAGGGCGCGTTCGGCGTGGACTTCATGGCCTGTACGGACCTGCTGACCGCCCAGGCGATCTTCCGGATTTCGGGCCTGGCCGCGGCCCAGGACGTCGAGATGTTCGCCGGCGGGCTCGTCCGGATGGCCGAGTTCGACATCGGATCGGGGAGCCCCGTCGCTGACAAGACCGTTCGCGAGGCCGACCAGTACGACTCGCTGACGTTCGCCGGCATCTTCCGCGACGGGGAGATGATGGTCGCGACCGGCGAAACGATGATGCGCGCCGGCGACAGGGTGGTCGTGATCGGTAGTCCCGACTCCGTCAGTGGGTTCGCCACCGACATTGCCACGGCCGAGACGAACGGGTCCAAGGAAGTCGTCATCGTCGGGGCCAGCGAGATCGGCTTCCAGGTCGCCCGACTGTTCGACGAACAGGGCAACCGACCGCGACTGATCGAACGGGATCCCGATCGCGCCCGGGAGGTCGCCGAGAAACTGCCGAACACGATGGTGATGGAAAGCGACGCGACGGACGCGGAGTTTCTGGCCCGCGAGCACGTCGACGAGGCCGACATCGTCGTCGCCGCCCTCGACAGCGACGAGAAGAACCTGCTCGTCTCGCTTCTTGCCCGTCGTCTCGGCGTCGATCGGACCGTCGCCGTCATCGAACACCCCGAGTACGCGGACGTCTTCGAGACCGTCGGAATCGACGTGGCGGTCAACCCGCGCGAGGAGACCGCCGAGGAGATCGTCCGCTTTACCCGCGCCGACCACACCGAGAAGGTGGCCATGCTCGAACACGATCGCGCCGAGGTGATCGAGATCGAGGCGAACATCAACAGCGTCCTGACGGGCCGACCGATCGCCGAGGCGACCGCCGACCTGCCCGACGGTGTCGTGATCGGGGCGATCTCCCGCGGCGGCGAACTGGTGACGCCCCGCGGGACGACGGTCGTCGAATCGGGCGACCACGTCGTGCTCTTCGTCGACGCGAGAGTCCTCGACGACGTCATCGACCTCATCTAACCCGGTTATCGCGTCACCGCCGACTCGGTCGCCGTCGCATCGGCGGTGACGCGATCAGCGCCGCCACTCCCTGTTCTGTCCCGTCTCCCGTTTGGCTCTCTCGACCGATCGCTCGAGGATTCTGTCGACTGCCCACAGCACCCAGACGAGCACCAGGAGACCGAACGCGACCATCTCGATCCGGACGATCGTCCCGTGCCAGACGGTCAGGATGGCGGCCATCAGTCCGATCGAGATGACGACGACCCCGAACACGTCGAAAAACGTTCGTGGATCGCGAACACTGGGCAGACGGACGGGCATTCGAGGATTTCTACGAGACGAAGCCCTTTAGTCGTCTCCCCGAGTCGTCTGTCGACAGGATGACGGGCGTGCGATCGTCGGACGAGTTGACGAGTAGCCGGTCTGCGGGGTGGGACTGATGGTACGGATCGACTGGCGGGCGAGCGTCGCACTCACAGGGACGATCCTGAAGTATCTCGCGCTGACGATGGTCGTCCCGCTAGTCGTCGCGCTCGTCTACGTGGAAGAGAGACAACTCCTCGTGTTCGGGCTGACGATCGCGTTCACGATCGCGCTCGGACTCGCCCTCGAACGACTCGATCCGGAGCCGGATCTCCAGCCGCGAGAGGCGATGCTGGTGGTGGCGATCTCCTGGCTCGCCGTCGCGATCGTCGGAGCGGTCCCGTACGTCCTGGCGGGATATGGAACCGCGTCGACCCTCTCACACCCGGTCAACGCCCTCTTCGAGTCGATGTCCGGGTTCACGACCACCGGGGCGACCGTCCTCGGCGAGATTTCGACCGAGCGCCACTCCCACGCGATCATGATGTGGCGCCAGCTCACCCAGTGGCTGGGCGGGATGGGGATCATCGTCCTGATGATCGCCATCCTCCCCGAACTGGCGGTCAACGGGGCGCAGTTGATTCGCGCCGAGGCACCCGGACCGGAACTCCAGAAACTCACGCCGAAGATCGCCGAAACCGCGCGGATCCTCTGGCTCGTTTACTTCGGCTTTACCGTCCTGTTGATCAGTCTGCTGTACGGGCTCCACCTCCTCGGGCTCGCCCCGGAGATGACGTTCTACAACGCGGTCGCCCACGGCTTTACGACCCTGCCGACCGGCGGGTTCTCCCCGGAGGCCGACAGCATCGCCGCGTTCACGGCGATCGTCCAGTGGGTCATCATCCCGTTCATCGTCGTCGCGGGGACGAACTTCGCGCTGTTCTGGTACCTGCTCCGGGGCGAACCGCGGCGCTTCCTCCGGAACACGGAGTTTCGAACCTACGCCGGTGCGATCGCAGTCCTGACTGGGATCCTCGGCGCGCTCCTCTACAGTGGGGCGGCGCCGGCACTGGGGGCGCTCGGCGGGACCACCGAAGGAACGATCGAACCGGCACTCAGACAGGCCACGTTCCAGATCGTCTCGCTGCTGAACTCGACGGGATTCGCGACGAGCGACTTCGCGGAGTGGGAGACGCACGCCCAGGTTCTGCTCCTATTCACGATGTTCATCGGGGGGAGCGCCGGGTCGACCGGCGGCGGCGTCAAGGTCATCCGCTGGTTGATCGTCCTGAAGGTCGCCCACCGGGAACTGTTCACCGCCGCCCACCCCGAGGCCGTCCGGCCGATCAGGCTCGGCGGCTACGTGGTCGACGAGGACGCCGTTCGAGGGGTCCTCGGATTCACGTTCATTTACTTCCTCATCTTCGGACTCTCGACGGTCCTGATCGCGCTAGACGCCGCCCGCGTCGGTTACGAGTTGACCGCCCTGGAGGCGATCAGCGCGAGCATCGCGACGATCGGGAACATCGGACCGGGCTTTGGCTCGCTGGGTCCGTTCGGAAGTTACCTCGAGTTTCCGTACACGTCCAAACTCCTGATGATCTTTCTCATGTGGATCGGCCGCCTCGAGATCATCCCCGCGCTCGTCGTGTTCACCGGGGCGTTCTGGCGGCGGTAATCGCGAGATCGTCTCGTCCAGCGTACCACGACGAACAGGGGCGACACGCCGGATCGCCGGTCCGACGACGGCTTCGAAGCGATTCGTAGAATACGAGCAAGCACGCCCTCTCCGACCCGTCGAGGGCGTTCCTACGCTTTCGTCCGGGGTTCGTTCTCCGGTTCGTTCCGTTCCGGGGTGCGATCGCGGGAGCCGAAAATCCGTTCCCTGAAGCCGCGCTTGTGTTGCGTCTCGGCGAGCAGGACCGAGCACTCGACGTCGTCCAGCACGTCGAGGACGAGCGAGCCGCGGACCAGTCGCGAGAGCAGCCCCTTCTCGGTCGCGCCGATGATTAGCAGCGTCGCGTCCGTCGCCGCCTCCGCGATACGGGTCTCGACGTCGCCAGACTCGACGCGGAGGGTCGCGTCCGCCAGGCCGTGGTCGGCCGCCCACTCGTTCAGGAACGCCTCTCCGGCGTCGGTGTCGTCCGCGACGTGAAGGAGAGTCACCTCGGCGTCGAACTCATCGCCGAGCGTCTCCGCGACTGCCGCCGAGAGCGCCGAGTCCGGACCGCCCGCGGTCGGGACGAGGATGCGCGACGGGTCGAAGCCGCGATCCTTGAAGACGAGGAAGTCGCAGGGCAGGTTGTGCGCGAGTTCGTCGATCGCGGACTCCGCGCGACCGGACGAGTGGTGGTCTTCTCCCCACCCCATCACGGTCATGTCCGCGTCGAAGGTCGTCGCGGCGTCGAACACCTCCTCGAACGTCCGGTGTGAGAGGATCACGTGCGTTTCCACGTCGACGTCGAGGGTCTCGGCGTCCGCTTTTGCGGTCTCGAGCAGTTCGTTGGCGGCGTCGTACGCGCCCCGATCGCGGGCCGCCGCCAGCGACGTCTGGTCGGGCACGTTCGCGATGTTGACCGCGACGACGGTGCCGTCACGCTCTTTCGCGATTGCCGACGCGAGCGTGATGAGGTGTTTCTCCGTGGCCGGGTTCGCCAGCGGCACCATCACGCGGTAGGTGCTCTTTTCGGGCTGGACGGACGTCGCCGCGGAGACGGCCGCGTCGGGCATCTCCTCGGAGCGATCGAGGATCCACGTCCCCAGCACGCCGCGCGTTTCCACCTTCTCGCGGGCGTACAAGAGGTACCAGAGCAGGGCGAATACGACGAGTCCGGCCGAAAGGAGGATGATCCTCGGCTCGATGTACGCGATCAGCGCGAACGACGATACCGTCCCGATTATCGGGACGATCGGGTAGAGCGGGACCTCGAAGTCGGGGTCGTACCCCTCGACCTCCGACTCGCGCATCACGATCAGCGCGAGGTTGAGCAGTCCGTAAACGATGAGGTGGAGCACGGACCCCATCGTCGAGAGCGACTCGACGCCCCCGGCGACGAGGAACACGAGGATGAGCGCGCCGGTGAGCGCGATCGACTTGTAGGGCGTCCCGAACCGCTTGTGGATCTCGTTGAGTTTCGGGGTGACGATCTTCTCGCGCCCCATCGCGAAGTTGATCCGCGACGACGAGAGGATCGACGCGTTCGCCGAGGAGGCGGTCGCGAGCAGCCCGCCGATCAGCAGCATGCCGGCGCCGACGACGCCCAGCGAGTAGCCGAACACCTCGTAGTTGCCGAACAGCAGGCGGGCGGCGTCGACGACCGCGGTCTCGTTGTTGGCGACGAGGTCGTTCGGTACCGCCGCGAGCAATACGAGGAGAAACAGCGCGTACACGACCGTAACGATGACGACCGAGCCGAGGACCGCGAGCGGGAGGTTCCGCCCGGGGTTCTTGATCTCCTCGGCGACCGAGGTGATCTGGACGAACCCGAGATACGAGACGAAGATGATCCCCGTGACCGGGAGCACCTGGCTCGTCGTGCCCGGCGGCGCGAGCGGCCGTAGCGACTCCATGTCGGCGTTCAACAGCCCGACGACGGTGAAGACGGCGAGAATGCCCAGAAGCGACATGACGATGACGATCTGGAGCCCGCCCGTCTCCTTCGCGCCGAAGTAGTTGACCGCGATGAAAAGGAGGGCGCCCGCGAGTCCGATCACCTGCGCCGCCTCCAGCGTCAGCGGGCCGAGCCCAACCGATCCGAGCCCGACCAGCGCGTTGACGTACTCGCCGAAGCCGTACATGTAGAACGCGGAGGCGAACGCGAGCCCGAGCCAGTTCGCCCACCCCGCGACGGACCCGAACATGGGTCCGAGCGCGCGGTTCACGTAGAAGTACGCGCCGCCGGACTTGGGCATCGCCGTCCCGAGTTCGGAGGCGGACAGCGCGGTAAAGAGTGCGATGACCCCGCCGAGGACGAACGTCGCCGCGGCGAGCGGCCCGGCCCGTGCGACTGCCGTCCCCGGAAGGACGAAAATGCCGGCACCGATCATCGTCCCGATCCCGATCGTCAGCGCGGCGAGCGGGCCGAGGTCCTTCGCGAGTTCTTCTTCAGTACTCATTCCCGCTCACCACGCGAGAAATCGCCCGGCAGGCGCTCGTGCACTGTTCTGAACTGGCCGCCCTGACCCCGGTCGTCTTACGATCTCGTGGCGACGACTAGCGGTATCCATCTTCGAAGTCAACATATCTATTCGATAGGCGAAGTGAATTTGAACCTTTTGCATTTGCTATTCCAGAGAATCGCCCGATTTTCGTCGGCACGAATCGACGCGGGATCGGCGGCACATCGATCGGGGGTGAGAAACGAGACCCGATGCCCGATCGCGGGTCGCCTCTCGGCGGACTCAGTCCTCGCCACCGTCGGTCTGGGGGAGCGCGACGACGGGCCGATCGGCCTGTGTGACGAGCTTCAGCGTGAGATCGCCGGAGAGGAACCGGGCGAGGCGGCCACCCTCGCGTGCCCGGTACGCGATCGCGCTCGCGTCGACCTCGTCTGCGGCCGCGAAGATCGACTTGGCGACGTTCCTGCCGTACGCGACGTGGTCGTCGGCGTCGGGGAACACCTCCCGGACGGCGGCGAAGGCGTCCGCGGCCAGTTCTTCGGACTGTTCGACCGGGGTCTTGTCCGGCACGCCCTCGCCCTTCTCGACGACGTGGAGTGCCGTGACGCGGTCCGGGTCGTACGGCTCGAGCGCGCGGGCCGTCACCCTGGCGTCGGCCTCGTGTGCGACGGGAACGAGAACGTGTGCGAGCAGATCGCGTGTTGGCGTCTCCGCTGGCTGGTCCATACCGAATAGAGGCGAACGACTGTCAAAACGGTTTGGTGATTCGAGTCGTCGAGTGAGTCGAGGGCTGACTGGCCCCCGATCGAGCGAGCGCTCCGCCGTTGTGGGCGGGGCAGTTGACAAGACTTAATGGCTGGATGGCGTTATAGATAGCTAATGGCTTTTGAGGACCTGCTCGAGGATCCGGTCATCCAGAAGTACTTGCACGAGCTCGTCGGTCCCAAGGGGATGCCCGTCGCGGCGGCACCGCCGGACGGGGAAGTGACCGACGAGGAACTCGCGGAGGAACTCGACCTCGAGTTGAACGACGTGCGCCGGGCGCTGTTTATCCTCTACGAGAACGACCTGGCGACGTACCGTCGGCTCCGGGACGAGGATTCGGGGTGGCTCACCTACCTCTGGACCTTCGAGTACGACAACATCCCGGAGAATCTCGAGGAGGAGATGTACCGGCTCCACGAGGCCCTGGAGGACCGCCGGGAGTACGAGCGCAACCACGAGTTCTACCTCTGTGAGATCTGCTCGATCCGGTTCGAGTTCGGCGAGGCGATGGACTTCGGCTTCGAGTGTCCGGAGTGTGGCTCGCCGGTCGAATCGATGGACAACGACCGACTCGTCAATGCGATGGACGATCGACTCGAGGCGCTCGAGGACGAACTCAACATCGACGCGGGAGCCTGATGGTCGTACTCGCAACCAAACTGTACGTGGAGGGTGACGCCCGCGACCGGGCGCTGGATTCGCTCCGATCGCTCGTCGACAACGAGATCGGGGACCTCGACGTCGACTTCGACATCGGCGTTCGCCACGACGACTTCCCGTCGGTGACGATCGAGGGCGACGACGCGGTCGTCGCACGAAACGTCCTGCGGGAGGAGTTCGGCGAGATCGTCCCCGATCTCGAGGCCGGCGAGACCTACGTCGGAACTCTCGAATCGTGGGACGACGACGGGTTCGTCCTCGACGCCGGACAGGGTGAGGGGGTCCGGATTCCGTCGGCCGAACTCGGGCTGGGCCCGGGATCCCCCGAACAGATCCGCGAGCGCTACGGCCTGGTCCAGCACCTGCCGTTGCGGTTCGTCTACGAGGCTCCGGACGCGGACGGGCGGAGCCGACTCGCCGACGACGAGGTCGATCGGCTCTACGAGTGGACCCGCGGGACCGGCCGGCTCAACGTCAACAGCGCCACACGAGCGGAGGTACGGGCCACGCTCAACCGGGCCGGACACGCCCAGGACTACGTCACCGTCGAACGGCTCGGGCTGCTCGAACAGAGCGTGATCTGCACCGAGGGCACCGATCCGCCGGGACTGCTGGCGAGCGTCGGCGAGTACCTCCCCGCGGAACTGCGCTGTGTCGTTCCCTAGTATGAATCGACGGCTCGTTCTCGCGATCCTCGCGGTCGCGCTCCTCACGATGGGAGCCGGCTGTTCGGCGATCTTCGGCGGCATCTCCGACGAGGAACTCGATCGCGAACAGGAGTACGACGATCTCAGGGACAGCGACGCCGACGTGGCGATCGACATCGAGGGCGGGAGCCTGATCGGTGACGGCGAGTTCCGCGCGGTGTACGACCTCAACGACACCGAGGAACTCTCGCTGTACCGATCGACGTTCTATCGCGACGAGGCGCTCGACATCCACAGCGTCCGGTACTGGTACCCCAACGGGACGGAACTGAACGGCTCGGAACTCGACGTCGACCAGGGCCGATCGAGCACGGACGTCGTCGTGCCGGACGGCAACGGCACCCTCGCGTTCTCGGGGTCGGCAGGCGGCAAGACCTTCCGTCTTCCGGCGTACGTGACGGGATCGTACGAGGTGACTCTCCCGGAAGACCACCGGACGTCGAACTTCCTGTTCGGCGACGTCAATCCGGGCGGCTTCGAGCGCGAGACGGTCGACGGCAACCGGGAGCGGCTGGTCTGGGACGAGGTCGACAGTACGATCTCACTCAGGTTCTATCACGCCAGGGACATTACGCTGTTCGCCGGGCTCGTGGGGACGGTCGTCCTGCTCGGTGGCGTCGGGATCGGGTACTATTACCGGAAAGTCAAACGGCTTCGCGAACAGCGAGCGGAGATGGGGGTAGATGTCGACCTCGATGACGACGACGACGGCGGCCCACCGCCGGGCTTGCGGTAACGTCGCGACGCGGTCGTCTTCTGATTTGCTCCCTCTCGGCCCCGACACGTCCCTCTCTCGTGCGGAGTGCTGTCCGTCAGTTCCGGCGCACCCGCGACCGACCTGCGGTTCCGCCGGGAACTCGGTACAGCGGTCCGTATCAGGCGTGAATCGTCCGCTCGTCGAGCCAGACGACCGCGCTGTCGTCGATTTCGATCCGTCCGCGCACGTACCGGGTCCCCGTGGCGATTCGCGTTGGCTCGAGGGCGGCCGTTCGCACCGTCTCCGTGGTGCCGACCTCGTCGACGAGCCAGCCGTAGTAGGTGTCCCCATCGTCCGGGGGAGTGAAAACGAGGAGTTTCGGCTCGTCGACCCGGTCTCCGGGCCGCATCGTCGACGTGAACACCCGGGGAAGATCGATGACCCGAACTCGTTCGCCGGCGACGGTGACGGTGCCGGCGTTCCACGGGTCAGCGGCGGACGTGAGCGTCTCCTCACCGTTGACGCCGAGAACGGACGCGACGGCGTCGGCCGCGACGCAGTAGCTCGTCGCGTCGAGTTCGAACGTCAGAACAGTAACGTCATCTGATACGTCTCCGTCATCGCCGCCGTCACGCGGATTCGAAACCGACGTCATCCGATACGCTCGGTGCCCACAGCAAAAAATAAGTCTTGTGTGTTCGGCTACCGGTCCGGACGCGGGATCGCCGCCAGGTCGCCAGTCCCGGACGGATCGGTCGATCGGTTCCGTCAGCGTCCGTGACGGTGTCGGCAGTCAACGTTTTATTGGTGGAATGTGATACACGAACAGGAACATGGCCCCGGATCTGCCCGAAAAGCTTCTCGGAATTACTATCGACGACGCTGACGAGCAACGAGAGGAGTCGGACAGTTCGGCCGACGAGGAGGCACGACGCTGGTTCGTCTTCGTCGGCCTCGGTGAACACCGACTCGCACTCCCGGTCGACGAGGTGAAGACGATCACGGAGGCCCCGACGGACCTGACGCGGGTCCCCCGATCGCCGGCGGCGATCGAGGGGGTGACGGATCTCCGGGGCGACATCACTGCGGTCGTCGATCCACGCGTCCACTTTCCCGTGACGGACGATGAGTCGGAGCGCAACCGGTTGCTGGTCTTCGATCGCCCGGCCGATCAGCAGTCGGCGGGGATCCGGATCGACGACGTGATTGGCGTCGAAGCCGTCCCGGAACGGGACGTCCTCGACGAGAACGCCATCGAGGAGCGTGACCTGTCGGGCGACGCGCTCGAGCACCCGCTCGTCGTCGCGATCGTCGAACAGGAGCGCGAACCGGACCGTACTGCGGGGAGCGTCGTCGCGACGGCCGACGGGGAGAGCGGCGTCGATACCGGGGCCTCGAGCGGACCGGGCGGTGTGGCCGCGCTGGCGCGGGGTCGATCGATCGGAAGCGGCCTCGACTCGATCGGTGAGACGTTCGATATCGACGCCGACGAGGAGGTCGACGACGCGGCGGAGTCGGAGGACGAGACCACGGAGATCGTCGTCGAGGCGACCGCAGTGATCGACGTCGACAAACTGCTGTTAGCGTCGGGACACGGCGCAAACGGCCCGTAGACACGATCTCAGATGTCGGGGTCTGAGGCGTCTCTCACAGCCGTATTCGGCGTTTATCATTACTGATAATCGAGAGACAGCATTTATGGTAGTTGTATTTCTATCAGCGGTTGGTGTACTACTGAATGTCGACAGGGGTGCTCATCGTGGACGACTCTCATTTTATGCGGAATTTGCTCCGACAGATCCTAGAACAGGATTACCGCATTCTCGGAGAGGCGTCCAACGGCGCTGAAGCAGTCAAACTGTACAAAGAATACGATCCGGACATCGTAATGATGGACATCGTGATGCCGAAATGCAACGGCATCAAGGCCACCGCGGCGATCAAGAAACTCGACCCCAATGCGCGCGTCATCATGTGTACGAGCGTCGGCCAGCGGGAGAAGATGAAACTCGCCGTGAAAGCTGGCGCGGACGGCTACGTCACGAAACCGTTCGAAGAACCCAGCGTCAGAAAGGCCCTCTCCGACGTCGTCGCTGCATGACGGGAGTACTCGTTGTCGACGACTCGCAGTTCATGCGGACAGTCATCGGCAACGCGCTCTCCGACGCTGGCTACGACGTCGAAACGGCATCGAACGGCGCGGAAGCGATCGACGCCGTCGCGGAGTACGATCCCGACGTCGTGACGATGGACGTCGAGATGCCCGAACTGGGCGGGATCGAGGCCGTCGAGCGGATCATGGCGACGAATCCGACGCTGATTCTCATGCTCAGTGCGTACACGGAATCCGGCACGGAAGCCACGCTCGACGCGCTGGAACGCGGCGCCGTGGAGTTCCTCCACAAGCCGGACCCCAGCAATCCGGGATCGAAGAACATCGCACACCTCGCCGAGGAGGTCGTCGAGACGGTCGACGAACTCGCCGACGCGGACGTCTCCTCGCTCGCGCTCGCCCGGGCTGCCGCGGCCGTCCACTCGACGAGCAGTGCGACGGATGCCGTGAGCAACCGGTCGGCCACGCCCGCGGCGGGCCCCGTCACCGAATCCGGGACGGCGACGGCCTCGCCGGGAGCCGGTCCGACACCGGCACCCGGAGCAGGTGCCGATCCGGACGCGGCAGGCGAGGACGAGGCGATCGAACCGGTCTCGATCGACGACGAACCCGACGCCGATCCGACGATCGTGATCGGTGCGTCGACCGGCGGGCCGAAGATCGTCGAACGACTCTTCACGCGGCTCCCGGCGGCGCTGGGCGCGACGGTCCTCGTCGTCCAGCACATGCCCGTGGGCTTTACCGGCCGGTTCGCCGATCGACTCGACTCGCTGAGCGAGTACGACGTCCGTGAAGCGTCGGACGGCGATCGGATCGGTCCCGGCGAGGCGGCGGTCGCACCCGGCGATCACCACCTCGAGGTGGCACGGGCTACCGACGGGAGCCTCGTCCTCCGACTGGACGACGGGCCGCGGATTCACGGCGTTCGGCCGGCGATCGACGTGACGATGGAGACCGCCGCCGAGGCTGTCGCCGACCCGCTCTGTGGCGTCGTGTTGACCGGCATGGGTCGTGACGGGGCCGGCGGTATCGAGGCGATTTCGGCCGCCGGCGGCCACACCATCGCCCAGGACGAGGCGACGAGTCCGGTCTTTGGCATCCCCTGTCAGGCGATCGAAACGGGTTGTATCGACGAGGTTGCCCCCGCAAGCGAGATCGTCGACGAGATCGTCGACGCGTTTGCAACGGACGGTGAGAACGATGACTGATTACGTGACCGATTTCGTTCAGGAGAGCGACGAACAAATCACGGAGTTGAACAACGCCTTGCTCACGCTGGAGCGAGACCCCGACGACGACGAGGCGATGGAGAACATCTTCCGTATCGCCCACACGCTCAAGGGGAACTGCGGTGCGATGGGCCTCGAGTCGGCGAGCGATCTCGCCCACGCGATCGAAGATCTCCTCGACGCAGTCCGGGCCGGCGACCTCGACGTCACGTCGGAGTTGATGGACGTCGTCTTCGACGCCGTCGACGAACTCGAGACGATGATCGACGAGGTCGAGGCGACCGGCGAGATCGAGACCGATCCATCGGCGACGATCGAGGCCCTCCGGGGCCAACTCGGGGAGCCGTCCAGGCCACCGTCGATCGACCCGCCGAGCGAGAGCGAGATCGACGATGTCCTCTCGCGGTTCGAACCGCCGGCCGACGACGAACACGACGCGTATCTCGCACGGCTCGCGATCACCCCGGACGACGAGATCAACAACGGCCCGCTGGTCGTCGAGGCGCTGATCGACGCGTTCGACCTGATCGGAACCGTGCCCGGGCGAGAGCGGATCGACGCCGACGAGTACGGCGGGTGCTTCGACGCGGTCTTCGGCAGCGCCGTCGGCGAGACCGCGATCCGGTCCGGGCTGGAACCGGTCGACGAGGTCACCGACTTCGAGATCGTCGACGTGACCGATCGGTTCGACGCGATCGGCGCAGTCGGATCCGATGGTGCGACCGACGAAACCGCGGACGGGACCGAACCCGTCGCCGACGAGGACCTCCCGGACGAACTCTCCAACGAGGAGGCCCAGGAGCTCGAGGTCGACGAACTGCTCGACGAGTTCGACGAGTTCGACGACCTGGACGAGAAAGTCGAGGAACTCGAGGACGATGACCTGGACGCGTTCGACGAGATGGGTGACGCGGGATCCTTCGACGACCTCCTCGACGAGGAGGACATCGAAGCGGAGCCCGCCACCCCGTCGGACGACGCCGGGATTCAGGACGCCGGATCGGCCGACGTCGCGGCCGGGGAAGCCGCGTCGACTGGCGACGCGCCGGCCGACGACGAGGAAGTCGACGACGCCGGTGCGGTCTTCGAGGAACTCAAAGACGAGGTCGAGATGGTCGGCTTCGACGAACTCCAGGACGAACTCGAGAAACTCGAGTTCGACGAGTTCGACGACGAAGACGAGGTCGACATGGACGAACTGCTCGGCGAGGACGTCGACCTCGACGACGACTCGTTCCTCGGAGACGAGCCCTCGGACGAGGCGATCGACGAGATGCTGGTCGACGACTCGCCAGCCGACGCGGACGACGTGCTGGTCGACGACTCGCCAGCCGACGCGGACGACGTGCTGGTCGACGACTCGCCAGCCGACGCGGACGACGTGCTGGTCGACGACTCGCCGGCCGACACCTCGGTCGATCCCGACGACGCGTTCGTCGAGGACGACTCGGCGAGCGACGCTCGCGCCGACGCGACGACCGACGAGGCGGCTTCGACCGAGTCTGGGGATAGTGCAACTGCGACGGCCGAACCGGTCGGCGCGGTCGAGGAACCCGACGCGGACGAGGCAGTGCCGATCGACGCCGGGGAAGACGGTTCCGAGCCGATCGAGGGAACCGACGCCGGGGAAGACGGTTCCGAGCCGGCCAGCGCCGACCAGGACGACGACCTCGCCGACGTCGTCACGGAGGAGACGATCGGCGCGAACTCCGTGACCGACGAGTCGGACGCCGACGCGTTCGGTGACGAGTCGGCGACGGCGGCGGACGACGCCGGCACGTCGCCGATCGAACCCGAGAGCGACGGTGCATCGGGTGACGCCGCGGACGACGCAGTCGAGGCGGAACCGGCAGACGAGGCGGAACCGGCAGACGAGGAAATCGACGACGTCCCTGCTGCCGACTCGGACGACGACGCCTTTGACGACACGGCGGCCGTCGCGGACGACGTCGCTGGTGCCGACTTCGACGACGACGCGGAACCCGACGACTCCGTCGGGACCGGGTTCGAGTCGGACGACCTCGCGGTCGACGAGGCCGAATCATTCGCGGACGGGTTCGACGATCAGTTCGAAGACGAGGACACGTTCGACGCTGACGTGATCGAGGACGATGGGTTCGAGGACGACGCGTTCGACGACGATGATGGGTTCGAGGACGACGCGTTCGACGACGATCCGTTCGACGGTGTGCTCGACGACGATGGGTTCGAGGACGATGCGATCGCGGGTGGCGAGTTCGACACCCCGGACACAGAGTTCGACGCGTCGGACGACCCCGTCGACTCCTTCGGAGACGACGCGGTCGACACGACCGACGAGGACGACGTCGTCCGGGTGGTCGACGAACCGGAGTTCGAGATTCCGGACGTTACGATCCCGGAGCAATCCGATCGGCCGGACGCCGAGCAACAGACCGACGAAATCCAGTCGGTCCGCGTCGACGTCGAACAGATCGACTCGTTGCTGACCCTGGTCGAGGGACTGGTTACGAGTCGCGTTCGTCTCCGGCACGCGATCGAGACCGGGCAGGACTTGCAGGCGATCGCGACCGAACTCGACGACCTGGAGGACCTGACGACGGACCTCCAGGAGACGGTGATGGACGTCCGTCTCGTGCCGCTCGAGACGGTCGCGAACCGCCTGCCACGCGTGGTGCGTGACATCGCGCGCGAACAGGACAAGGAGGTCGCGTTCGAGATGACCGGGGAGAGCGTCGAACTCGATCGGAGCATCCTCGATCGGATCGGCGACCCGCTCATCCACCTGGTTCGCAACGCGGTCGACCACGGGATCGAGCCGCCCGAAGAACGGGCGGCCGCCGACAAGCCCCGGGAGGGGACCGTGGCCGTGACCGCCGATCGATCGCGCGACCGGGTCCGGATCACGGTCTCCGACGACGGGAGCGGCCTCGATCCGGATCGCCTGCGATCCGAGGCCGTGGATGCCGACATCCTCACCGAGGACGAGGTGGCCGACCTGCCGGACGACGAGGCGTACGACCTCATCTTCCACCCCGGTCTCTCGACGGCCGACGAGGTGACCGACGTCAGCGGCCGCGGCGTCGGGATGGACGTCGTCAAACGGACGATCAAGGACCTGGACGGCTCCGTCGAGATCGACAGCGAGGCCGGTGCCGGAACGACGGTGACGATGACGTTGCCGGTGTCGGTCGCGATCGACGACATCCTGTTCGTCGAGTGTGGCGGCGAGGAGTTCGGCGTCCCGACCAAGGCGGTCGCCGACATCGAGGACGCGTCCGTGGTCGAGGCCCGGGACGGCGAGCCCGTTCTCTCCGACGAGGAGGGAGAGTGGTCGGTCGTCCAGCTCGACGAGGTGCTCGACACGCCACGAGCCGGCGCCAACGGTAACGGGATGATCGTTCGCATCCGCGACGAGGTCAGGCCGATCGCGCTTCGATGCGATCACGTGCACGGCCAGCAGGAGGTCGTCGTCAAGCCCTTCGAAGGCTTCATGCGTGGCATCCCCGGACTCAGTGGGGCAACGGTTCGGGGTCGGGGAGAGGTAGTCAACATCCTGGACGTGACGACACTATGAACGAACACGAACACCTACAGAGGAACCTATGACGATGAAAGTCGACATTCGGAAGCTGAGTTTCATCAACGAAATGGCAAAGGTCGGCACGAACGGCGTCGCCGACAACATGAGCAAACTGACGGGCGAGGACGCCCAGATGGAGGTCACGAAGACGAACTTCATCGACGTCGACGACATCGAGAGTCAACTCGAGCCCGGGAAACGGGTCGGCGTCCGCGTCCGGCTCCTCGATCCCCCGCACGGACACATCCTGATCCTGTTCCCGGAGGCGAGCGCGAAGAAGATCAC
The DNA here is from genome assembly GCF_023566055.1 of Halosolutus amylolyticus. Lineage (NCBI taxonomy): Archaea > Methanobacteriati > Methanobacteriota > Halobacteria > Halobacteriales > Natrialbaceae > Halosolutus > Halosolutus amylolyticus. The sequence continues at coordinate 115,416 of NZ_JALIQP010000001.1, forward strand.
GGCGATCATGCTTCGCGACGTCGTCGACGACATGTCCGACGTCTCCGGCAAGATGGCCAGAAGCGCCGTCGAGGAGATGGGGAACATGATGGCGAGTGGCTTCATCGACGGCTGGGCCGACGTGCTCGGGCGTGCGATCGATATCGCGGCGCCACAGCTGGTGTACGCGCCGGCAGGCGACATCGTCACCCGGACGGCAAGCCTCGGCGGCGACGACCTCGCGCTGTTCTTCGACTCCGATCTGACCGTGCCGAGCTACCAGATCGAGGCGGAGATCTACGCGTTCCCGGACCTCGCAGAGTTCGTCGAGATGGTCAACGGAATCGAAGTCCAGCCCGCATGAAACTCGACGTCAACGCGCTCGGAACGTTCTATCGCATGGCTCGCGAGGGCGCGGGCCTCGCTGCCGGCCGGCTGACACACATGACCGACGTCGAGACGCAGGTCGGGGTCACGAAACTCAACTTCATGCGTGGACGGGAGATCCGCCGTGACTTCGACGACTCGAGCGAGAAGGTCGGCATTCGCGTCAAACTCACGGGGGCCATCGAGGGCTACTCGGTGGTGATCTTCGAACGCGAGAACGCCCTCCGACTCGTCGAAACCCTCCTCTCGGAGGCCGACGGCGAGGAGTTCGACGAGATGACCCGGAGCGCCGCCACCGAGGTCGGCCACATCATGAACAGCGGGTTCATCGACGGCTGGGCCGACGTCCTGGAGGCCGTGATCGACGTCTCGACCCCCGAGTTCGTCGAGGGCCAGTCGGCGGACGCGTTCTTCGGCGACATCGCGGAAGCACCCGACGACGACGACCTCGCCCTGCTCTTCCAGAGCCGGATCGAGACGGTCGGCACCGAGGTCGGGTTCAGCCACTATCTCTTCCCGAAGCGGGAGTCGATGTCCCAGCTCCTGGACCAGCTCCGGACGAGCGACGGGATCGAGTACGACAAACTCGACGGCTTCGATCGGATGGCCGAACGCGGTGCCGAGGAGGTGGCCAAGACGGCGACGACCCTGACCGGGATCGACACCAGCGTCGAGATCCGCCGGTTGAACTTCGTCTCGCTCGAGGCGATTCCCGAGCAGGTCGCAGACGAGACACTCGTCGGCGTCGCCTTCGAGTTCGACGGGATGCCGAGCGGCTATCTCCTCTTCCTGTTCGACGAGGAGTCGGCCCACGAAATCGTCGACGCGATGGTCCCGGCGGAGATCGAGGAGGACGGCTTCGGCGAGATGGGCACCAGCGCGATCACGGAACTGGGCAACATCATGGCCAGTGGCTTTCTCGACGGCTGGGCGAACGTGCTCGACACGACGATCGACCACTCGACGCCGGAGTTCATCCACGACATCGGCGCGGCGGCGGTCGATCCCGTCATCATCCAGCTCGGGGAGAACCAGGACTTCGCGTTCGTCTTCGACACCGTCGTCGTCGCGGACGGTCGTGAGTTCGACTGCGAGGTGTACGCCATCCCCGACGAAGACGACCTCGAACGGGCACTGAACGATCTCGACGTCGATCGGATCGAGGAGGCACCGACAACTGCGGAGTTCCAGGAAGTCGATAACGCATGAAGACGTACGGCACAGAACCAGGCGAACCGACGCCGGTCCAGGTTGGCATCTCCGAACTGGCGGTCAGCGAGGGCGACGACACGCTCAAGTCCTACGGACTCGGGTCGTGTCTCGCGATCGCGCTGTACGACGAAGACTCCGCGATCGGCGGCCTCGCACACACCATGTTACCCGACGGCGACAAGGCCGAAAACAGCGACGTCAAACCCGGAAAGTACGCGGATACGGCGATCCGCGCGCTCCTGCGCCGGATGGTCGAGCAGGGGGCCAGCTACACGACCGTCGAAGCCAAGATCGCGGGCGGCAGCGACATGTTCGAGTTCGAGAGCTTCGGTGACGGCGTCGGCCAGCGAAACATCGCCGCCGCGAAGGAGGAACTCGAGAAACTCGGGGTCCCGCTCGTCGCGGAGGACGTCGGCGGTGAACACGGCCGCACCGTCGAGTTCACGCCTGGATCGGGCACGCTCGTCGTGAAGACCTCCGCCGACGACGTGAACGGAGTGACGGAACTGTGAGCGACGATCGCGACGCGAGCTTTACCGCCCTGCTCGAGTACGTGGAGGACGAACTGGCGTTCGCGACGAGCCACTACAACGATAGCTACCTGGATCGACGCATCTCCTCCCGGATGCGTCGGACACAGACCGATACGTACGACGAGTACTTCGACCTGTTGTGCGAGGACGCCGACGAGCAGGAGGCGTTGCTCGATTCGATGAGCATCAACGTCACCGGCTTCTTTCGCAACCCCGACGTCTGGGCCGGCATCCGCGAGGTGCTCCGATCGCTGTCGGCGGCCACCGACACCGTCCGCATCTGGAGTGCCGCCTGCGCGGACGGTCGGGAACCGTACTCGCTGTCGATGCTCGCCCACGCCGATCCCGGAATCGACGAGGCCGGTGTGACCATCCTCGGGACCGACATCAGTACGCCGGCACTCGAGACGGCCCGATCGGGCGTCTACGAAGAGTCCCGGACCGTCGACCTGGACGATCAACTCGACTTTCTCGACGACTACCGCGAGTACGTCGACGTCGACGGCAGACGGTACGAAATCGGAACCGAGGTGAAGCAAAACGTCAGGCTCGAACGCCACGACCTGATCAACGACGAGCCAAAGTCAGGGTTCGACCTCGTCGTCTGTCGGAACCTGTTCATATACATCGACAACGCGTACAAAGAGCCCATGCTCCGGACGATTTCGCGGTCCCTCCGTCCGGAAGGGTACCTCGTCATCGGCAAGGCGGAGACGATTCCACCGAACCTCAAGTCGGCCTTTTCCGTCCGCGACGCCCGGCTTCGCATCTACCAGCGCGAATCTGCCGACGCCGAGGGCGAAGCCAGCACGGGCCGTGTAGACACCAGTTCCGGCTTCTGATACGCGTTCTTCCGCAACCCGCAACCCGATCGTCGATAGCGCCGCGCCAGTCCGTGTGCCTGCCACTCGAGACGTCGCCCCGCCGATCGACACTCTCTTCGCCGGTCGATCGGACAGAACTGGACGCTCAGCCACGACTGACGTCGAATCGATCGAGCAAAAAATGCCGACGTGAGGCGGCTGGACGGTCCGTTGCCGGCCGACTACTGGTCGCCCTCGGTGTTCCCGAAGGAGAAGACCTCGTCCGCATCGAGCGACTCGTCGGAGCGATCGTCGTCGGCTCCGGCGTCGGTCGAGTCGGCGTCCGTGGCGTCGTGGATCTCGACCGCGTCGTCGGCCGTAGAGTCGCCGCCACTGCCGAGCGGGAGTGCGTCCCCGGATTCCGATCCGATCGGCGTCGAGTCGTCCGCAGCGATCGCGTCTCCGTCCGGAGCGGCGGCCACGTCCGGGTCGGTGTCCGTGTCGAACCGGTCCAGCGCCTCCGAGAGGTGTGCGGCCTGGCTCGCGAGAGCGCTCGCACTCTCGGACACCTCGGTGAGTGCGGTCGTCTGCTCTTCGGCTGCGGCGGCCACGTTGTCGGTTTCGGTGGTCGTCTCCGCCGAGATCGTCGCGACCTCGTCGACCATGGCCACGACTTCCTGGGTCGATGCGGCCTGTTCTTCCGTCGCGGCCGAGATCTCCTGTACGCCGTTGTTGGTCTCCTCGGCGTAGTCGGCGATCTCTTCGAGCGCGTCCGCGGCTTCCTCGACAGAGTCCGTGTGTTCGGCAACGTGTGAACTCGTCTGCTGGACTTCCTCTGCGGTCCGCTCGGTCTGTTCCTGGATGCGCTCGAGGCGAGCCTCGATGTTCTCTGCCGCCTCTTTGGTCTCCGTGGCGAGATCCTTGACCTCGTCGGCGACAACCGAGAAGCCCTCCCCGGAGTTCGACGAGCGCGAGGCTTCGATGTTGGCGTTCAGCGCCAGCATGTTCGTCTGCTCGGCCACTTCGGAGATGAACTCGATCAGTTCGTCGATCTGGGCCATCTCCGCCTCGAGCCGTTCGATCTCCTCGACGGCCTGCTCTGACTCGGCTTCGATCTCGTTCATTCCCTGGATCGCCTCCCGGGCGGCCTGCTGGCCACGGCGGCCGGTCGTCGCCGTCCGCTCGGCGATATCGGCGACCTGGTTCGAGGAGGCGGCGATCTGTTCGATCGTCGTCGAGAGCCCGTTCATCTCGTGGGTGACCGACTGGAGGGACTCGTTCTGCCGATCGGCGCCGTCGGCGATCTCCTGGACGGATTCGGTGACCTGTTCCGAGGCCGACCGGACCTCCTCGCTCGAGGCCGTCACCTGCTCGGAAGCCGTCGCGACGTCGTTGGCGAACGCCTTGAGTTCCCCCGTCGTTCGTTCGATCTCGGCGATCATCTCGTTGAACTCGCGGGCGATGTCCTCCATCGCCTCGCTCTCGCTCTCTGGATCCAGCCGGGCGGTGAGGTCGCCGTCGGCACACTCGCGCATGACGTCGCTGTACGCGTCGGCTTTCGCCTCGAGGTGCTGGTTGATCCGTTCGGTCTCGGCGCGGGCCCGTTCGGCCTCCTCGCGGGCCTCGTGGGCCGTCTGGATCTTGTCCTGCAGCGAATCCCGCATGCTGGCGAAGCCGGCATAGAGCCGACCGATACTGTCGATGCGGTGTGTCCGGAAGTCGACGTCGAGGTCTCCCTCTTCCATCCGCTCGGCCTTCGAGGTCAGCCGATCGATCGACCGGGACGTGTTCCGCCCCATCACGCCGCCGACCAGCATGACGAGGAGGATGCCGGCGATCGAGGCGTAGATGCCGTAGGTCGTCACGTCGTTGACGATCCCGTAGGCGTCGGCCTGGGAGGTGTGGATCACGACGTAAAAGTTGCTGTCCTCCGTGACCTGTGCGGTCGTCGCGAGGAACTCGTCCTCGTGGCGGTCCGACTCGATCGACTGGGTCAGCGGCTCCCCCGGCGGTCCCATCTCGTACAGCGTCGGCTCGAGCGTAACCTCGTCGAAGTCGATGGCGTCGTTCTCGTAGTTCTCGAAGAACGCCTCGCCGGAGGTGTCCATGACGACGACGTCTTCCTCTCGGGCCACCGGTTCGTCCTCGGCGGCGAGGTCCTCGTTGAGCACGTCGCTCGCGTCCCCGGTGTAGACCGTGTACGTGGCACTCCCTTCGCCAGTGATCATCTCGTCGACGTAGTCGTAGACGTCGATCACGACGACGGCAACCTCTTCTCGATCCTCGCCGACGTACCCTGCGTAGAACAACACTGCCGTCTCGCCATCGTGAGCCGTCCCGATCAGTGGCTCGCTGTCGAGTCCGCCGCGTTCCTCCTCGACCGCCTCGACGTCGAGCGCGGCCCACGTCTCGTTCGCTTCGAAGATCGTCGCGCCGTCGAGTTCCTCGTTGGTACTGTGAGCGATGAGACCGGTCGTCGTATTGACGTGGTGAATGTCGTAGATGCCGTCCTCGGCCTCCTTCTCGGACTCGAGGTACGCTCCCACGTCGTCCGCGCTCGCGATTCCGCTGGCGACGTCGCTCGCGAGGAATTCGTTGCGCTCACTCCACTGTTCGATGTTCTTTGCTTCCTGTGCCGCGAGTCGTTCCTGATCGTCGTGGACCTGTCCCTGGACCTCTCCTGCGACCAGTTCCGTTCCCCCGTACCCGATCGCCCCCACGGATAGGCCCAGAAGAAGCAACACCAGCGCAAACTTGAGTGCGTAGCTTCTCCTGATGAAATCAGGTATGATACTTCGTACCGGGCCAGACATACGATACCGTAAACCTCTCGAAAAACAATAAATCCTCTGGCACGATTATCATTGGTGAGAACTATTCACGAATTTCAACGTGTATTGATAGATAACCGGACCTTACATGAAGGTGCCTCGAGTAGCTCCGTTGAATGACGGATCTCGACCTCCGCTCGTTTGCGACCCGCTACCGGGCGCTGGTCGACAGCTCGCCGCCGACCTCCCGACGGGAGACGCGTGCCTGGCTCGTCGATCCCCTCCTCGAAACGCTCGGCTGGGACGTCCACGCCGACTCGTGTCTGGCCGGCCGAGTCGTGGACGGGACCCGCTTCGAATACGTCTGTACGATCGATGCGATTCCAGCCCTGTTCGTCGCCGTCGAACCCTTCGCCGAGTCGCTGGAACGGGACCGCGCATCGGCGATTTGCCAGACGATGGCCTGGACGGGCATCGATCGAACCATCTACACGAACGGACGGCGGCTGGTACTGCTCGCTGGATCGAGCGACGTCGACCAGTTTAGCTGTCGACTCGCCGCGATCGATGACTACGAATCCTCGCTGACCCACTTCACGATCGACCGACTCGGCCGCCGTCTGGAGCGTCACTCGCGCGACCACGTCGCCCGACGGCTGGCCCTCGACCGATCGTCACTGGTCGATTCGATCGTCGACGACCTCGTGGCCGTCAGCGGGTCCACCTACGAGAACGAGTTCGAATCCGCGACCGATCGCTTCATAGAGCGGCTCGTGGCGTCGTTCGCGTCCGAGACCACCGCGCTTCCCGCAGCCGACGGCTCGGACATCGACGCGGGCGTCTCCATCCAGTTTACCGATCCCGTGGCCGGACGGGACGACCCGCCCCAGTCCGGTGACGTCCCCGCGGACGAGTCGACAGGGACGACCCAGGCGGACGCGGCGGCCGCCGACGATCGGGCCGGGAGCGACGACGCCGACGACCGTGCCGGCACCCGGGCGGGCGAGGCCGGTGGCGACACCGACGGCAGTACCGACGATGACAGCGATGGCGACGACAACGGCGGAACCGATGGCGACGACGAGTACGTCGTCCGCTTTTTCAACGATCGTGGCTCGATCGGCGCGATCGGCCACTCGACGCCGGAACGGGCGCTCGTCTACGCCGCCGAGTACTGTTTCGATCGCGGCCTCTCCGGGGTCGACCTCCCCTGGGGCCCGGACGAGGGCGAAACCGTTCTCAACGATCGGCCGGTTCACTCCGACGGCACGCCGATGACCGCCGCTGCGCAACTCTCGAACGGGCTCTATCTCAACACGGGCGGGAGCGTCGACGACCGCGCCGCCCGCGTCTCGGCGCTGGCCTCCCGATCGGGGCTCCGGGCGATGCTGACGGGCGACTGGGAGTACGACGAGGATTGAGCGGTCGCGATTGCAGGAACACGTTCGAACGGAGGGTCGTCTCGGCGTCCAGATCAGTAGTCAATCTCGGCCGTGACGATCTGGATTTCGACGTTTTCTACGTCTTCACACTTGAATGTGCCATCCTCGGGATCAGAGCCTGGATTCCAGCCGGCGCGCTTGAGTGCATGATTCCACCCCGTCTGGTAGTGCGGACTGTCGACTGTGATCGTAACATCGTCGTCTGACGTAATGCGCTCCGGTGAACCGGTTTCTGCGATCGTCAGTCCGACACCGTCAGTACTCTGGAGCGATCGCTCGCCGTCGTGGTCGAGCGTGACGATCGAGATGACGACGACCTCGTCACCACAGCGTATCCGCGGTTGTTTTGCGACCATACTCCCGTCACCACTGGCGCGAAACACGCCACCACCTTCGTAGGCGACGCTATCGGAGTCGGACTCGTACGTGAGCGAGCCCAGGTCGAACTCTCTGGTCGTGCCGTCGGTCTCGATGTCGATCGAGGTGTTCTCACCACCCGTACTGATCGTCCCGCCGCGGAGCGTCAGTTCGCCGTACCGTCGCTCGACGCCGTCGTACCGCAGGACGTCGTTGAAGTTGTCCGCGAGGGAGATCATCCCGCGTTCCGCGTTGGTGATCTGTTCGTTCTCCTGATAGCTCTCCATCGCCTGGAAGCCGGTGGTGTACAATACGGCCACCGAACTGAGGACCATCGCGAACACCAGGATGAACGCGATCACCTCCGTGACGCCCCGCTCTCGCTTCGAGTCCGTTCGTCCGATCGGTGTGCCTGGTGCGTTCATGTGTTCCCACTCTCGATCGTGATTTTATCGTTAGATCCTCCGGACGGATCGGGTTCGTAACGAATCTCGATCAGTCCACCGGAGGCCGAACTCTCGTGATCGACGTCGACGTCGACCTTCAGTGGTACGTACACCTCTACGTCGGCGCTGGAGGCGGTCAGCCGCAGACAGTCCGTTTCGTCAGTAAGCAGGGGTGCCTCGCCACAGACGCCCGACCCCGCGGTGAGTAACTCGACCCTGTAGCTCGACCCCGCCACGGTACGCGGATGCTCCGTGGTGAGCGTGACGTTCTCGTCGCTCTCGTTCGCGATCGCGTCGACGTTCGCGATCTCGCCCGCCAGCCGTTCCCCGATCGCCTCGAGCGATCGATCGGCGCTGCGATCGGTCTCGGTGTCGAGCATCGCGGCCGAACTCGTCACCAGCAGGGCGATCAGGATCGTCGTGATCCCGATCGTCAGGACGTGCGTGACGGCGATCGACATGCCGCGATCGGTGCCGGACTGGTCGGTGATCATGGGTTGGAACATTGGCGTATTAGTCCGATTCCGGACAGTCGTCCGGTTCGATTGTCAGGGTTTTCGAGTAGCTGACGTCGTTCGAGGTGTGAGTGATGGTTGCGTTGACTGCGGTCACGTTTTCGCTAGCGGCGTCGTATTCGATCGAGACACTGTCCGGGTCGACAACCGTTACTGCAGGCTTCGAGTTAGCAGTCGAATCCCGGTACAGGTCGGCGAAGTCTTCAACGCTGTCGTTCACTGCTGTCCCCAGGTTACTTGTGTCATTGTGGTTGCTGTTTGCGTCCTCGATTAGACAGCCGAGCCCCTGTTGGACCTCCGCGTCGGTCGTCGCAGCATCGCTCGCAGTCTGACTCGTCGCACTCGAGGACAGCGTCTCGGTGAAGAGGACGCCGTTGAACACGACGACGACGCCGAGAACGATGAACGCGAGCGTGATTGCGCCGATGAGGATGAGCTGTCCGCGGTCCTGAACGGTGTCGCTATCCCGACTGTTAGTTACCATATTATCACCCGTACCTCGACGAGATTGTAGATCCCACTGTCGCTGGTGTCTACCGGTGGGATCGGATACCCGTCGTCGTGAGCGTCTTCGAGGAACGATTCGTTACCTTCCATTACGGTCTGATTCTCGTACAGCGTCACGACGTGACTCGCCGTGAACGCGTCCGACGGCGGCGAGCCCTGGTAGACCAGGTGCGTACTGTCGAATCCGTCGCCGTCTTCGTTCTCGTAGACGAGTTCGACGTTGTAACTCCAGCCGTCGTTCGTGTACCGATCCTGCAGGATCGCCCCGAGTCGCGACTGGTTCGCGAACTCGTCGGGCCCGTAGGTCTGTTCGTCCTGCTCGGGACTGCTGGCCTCGGTCGCATTGTGGAACTGGCCATTATCGCCCTGGGACGAATTCCAGTTGCGGACCGTCTCCGAGAGATTCCCGTCCTGAGTGGCGACGGCGAGTGCGTCCTGTGACTCCTGCTGGAGCTGTGCCTGCACGGTCCGATCGGCCAGCCCACCGGTGGTCGGCGTGATGACGACCGCCTGCAGGGCAAAGAGGACCGCCAGCAGGAGGATCATCGCGCCGATGAACCCCTCGAGCGTGTACGCCTGGGCGCGGTCCGTCTGTCCTCTCATGCTATCACCACACCCTCACGACGAGTCGGCAGGCCGGATCGCAGTCCAGACCGTCGTCGACCGTTACGATTCGGGCGGAACTGGCCGCACTCTGGTCGTCGTACGTGTGACCGCCACTCCACTCGTCGTCGACCGGTTCGTCACCGAGCGATTCGATCGTGATATTTACCCGATCGAAAACATCGTCGTCATCGCTCGCACGGAGTCCGAGCACCGCAGTCAGATTCTCGGGTACGTCTGCGAACCGCTCCTGGTACAGGCTTCCGTTGAGTTCGTTCGGTGTCGACGAATCGGTCGTATTCTCGACGATCCGATCGGCGATCCGATCGGCCTGGGCGGTCTCGGCCCCGCCGACCGACGAGTCGTACGGCGTCACCAGCGACGGCACGTAGGAGAAGACGAACGCGACCGCGAGGATGAAGACGCCGATCCCGACGGCGAAGTCCTGCGTCGTCTGTCCGCGGTCCGACAGCGATATCGAGACCGTCCGCGGTCGACTGCGTCGCGTCCGGGATCCGGGGCTGTTTCTGCTGGTCATGTTAGGCCACGAGCGTCCAGCCGACGAGTGCGATCGTCGAGAGGATAATCACGTACTTGAGCCCGCTCAACAGGTCCGCGTCCCGGATGTAGCCGCTGATGAACCCGGAGATGATCGCCTGGAGCGTGACGGCGTGGAAGAACAACATCGACAGCATGTCGACGTCGATGTTCTCGCTGAGGTTGGCGTCCGCGAGTCCACCGCCGGCACCCCCTGCGTCGACGTCCGCACTGCCGCCTTCGAGCCCGGCCATCGTATCGATGAACTGCGTCTTGAGGATCGTGATGACCGCGAGCACCGTCATGAACGTCATGATGATGATCACGACCTGCATCCGCGTTCGGGACTTGCGTTCCCGCTCGATGTCGTCGTGGTTCTCGCTGGCGCGGGCGGCCGTCCGGAGCACGTCCGAGATCTGGTTGGACGCCTCCTGTGCCTCCGTGATCAGCCGCGTCGTTCTGGCCAGTCGCGGGATGTGGTACTTGTTGTTGAACTCGATGAGCGACTGCTTCAGGCTCATCCCGTAGTTGACCTTCGTGTGCATCATCTCGAACTCGCGGGCCAGTTTCCCGCTCGTGGTGTCCGCGACGGACTTGAGCGACTCGAGCAACGTGAGCCCGGTGTCGTTCGCACTCGAGAGTTTCCGGAGGTCTTCGGAGAGTTTGTTCACGACGGCGTTGCGGTGGCGAACGTTCCACTCCCGAAAGATCGACAGCGGGACCGCCATGATGTACAGCGGGACGTAGACGTAGATGAACGTCCCCCAGATCGGGTTGGACACCATGTCGTTCCACGAGGTCGGCGCGGACCCGGAGACCATCGCCGTCACGACGATCACCGTCGCGGTCGGAACGGTCAACAGGAGCGTCAACAGCGGGTTGTCACGGAAGAAGATGTGCGGCCGCTTGAGGACGCTCACGGTCTCGTGAGTGCCCTCGCGGTTCTTGATGCGATCGAAGACGCTGTACTCGCCGGTGAACTGTTCGACGAGACCGAGGTTGAGCAGTCCCCGGTCGGTGGCGCTCTCGACCCGTCGATCGCCGCTCCCGAGCGTGAGGTAGCCGTCGCCGGGTTCGTCGTGTTTGACCGTCGAGACGAGGACGATGAACCCGACGCCCGTCAGCGGGATCAGCCCGTAGACGGTCATGTACAGCATCTGGTCGGTCACGTCCGCGCCCGGGATCATCTGCATGATGACCATGATGATGATCAGGAGAAGCGGGAACAGCGACAGCGTCATGTACATCTCGCCGAACAGTTCGAGCGTCTCGAGGGTTAGCTCCTGCTCCTGTTTGGCGGTCCGCATGTGCTTTTCTTTCTTGTCCTCGAGGAAGCTCTCCATGTCCCCACCGCTGTTGACGATCGAGAGCATGTCGGTCAGGAACTGCGAGAGTTCGTCGCTCGGCGTCTCGATCGCCTGTTTGCGTATCGCCGTCCGGTAATCGACGTCGAAGTACTCCGTCTCCTTGACGATGCTCTGGAACTCCTTTGCGACCTCGCCGTAGGTATCGTCGGCCTGGGCCATCGCCTCGATGATCTCCAGTTGGTTCAGACCGCCGACCGACAGCGCGTACATGAACGAGACGGAGTCGGTCAGGAGCATGTTGATCTCGCGCTTGCGGGCCGAGGCACGCGAGTAGGGAACCGCGACCAGCGATCCGAAACCGAGTGCGAACCCGATCGTTCCGAAGAACAGGCCCGTGAACAGGACGAGCGCCGGAACACGGAGCATTTCGATGAGTTCGAGGACCGTCTGGCTCCCGACCGGAATGCCGAGGATCTCGTCGACCTGGACGATCCCGGTGGCGAACAGCCCGTAGCCGAGCATCAACCCGATCAGCCACAGACCGAGCCCCGCGATGAACCCGATCCCCAGCGCACGCGAGAGGTAGAGTTCGACGGTATCGGTCATCCGCGCCTGCGCGAGTTTCTTCTCCAGGTCGGAGACGAACTCGCTCTCCTCGCCGAACAGCCGATCGTACAGCGGATAGAATCGCTCGCCGAGTGCGTCGGATCCCGTCGAGACGCCGGTCCCCCCGCTATCGTCGGTTTGCAGGCTCATGTGTCGCTCTCCTCGTCACCGCCACCGAAGATGCCGTCCTCGCTTTCCTCGTTCGCCTCCTCGCCCTTGAAGATCGAGTCGTCGTCCGCGTCGTCGAACAGTGATCCGCCGCCGTCCGAGTCGCCGTCTTCGTCCGCGTCGTCGGCGAACGGTGACCCATCGTCGGTGTCGTCGAACAGTGATCCACCGTCGTCTCCGTCGTCCGCGTCGTCGCTGAAGATCGACTCCGAGTCCTCACCGAATATCGACCCGTCTTCGGCGGCGTCTCCCTCGTCGGCGGCATCGGTACCGTCTACAGACCCGGACGCGTCCGCGGTCGACTCGGCCGACCGATCGGCCACTGGATCCGTTTCGGTGTCCGCACCGGACACTCCGTCGCCGCTCGCGTCCTCGCCGTCCGTCGACGGCGGATCGGACGATTCGGCGCCCGGCGGTGCGGCGTCGGTCCCGGCGGAGTCGTCGCTCGTCGGATCGTCCGTCTCCGTTCCGTCGCCGAGTTCGATCGTCGGGGGCGTCGCGTCGTCCCCGGTCGGGTCGTCGTCCGTCGCCGAAGTCGCGTCGGTGACGTCATCGGGTGCCGTCGCGTCCGGTTCCTCGTGATCGATCGCCGATCTCCCAGCCGTCTCGCCGCGGTCGGCCGACCCGGTGTCGGCCCCTGACGGGGCGTCCGGTTCGGTCGCGTCGGTGCCCACATCGGGGGCCTCCGACTCGAGTTGGTCGCTAAAATCCGTATTCGACGGTTCGTCCTCGGCGCTCGGATCGAAGATCGAGTCGAGATCGTCGTCCGGAAACATCGCGTCGAACCCGGACGTATCGGGCTCCGTGTCGGTGCCGGTGGTCGCCGCGGGCGCGTCGCCTCCGGAGTCGTCCTCCATCCGATCGAGCGTTTCGCCCATGTCGTCGAACAGCCCGCCGAGATCACCCTCTTCGGCGTCGTCGGAGGGTCGGACCTCCGGTTCGTCCCGATCGACCGTGTCCGGGAGCGTCACGGATTCGTCGGTGGTGCCGTCGGCCGTCCCGACGTCGCCGGTCGATCCACCGCTGGCTGCGGCAGGCGACTCACTTGCATCGGCCCCGGCCCCGGCACTCGCCGTCGCTTCCGCCCTGGCCGGGTCCGGTTCGGTGTCGTCGCTTCCGATGTCGAAGCCGGTGTCGTCGTCGAGCCACGCCGGTTCGTCGTCCCCGGCGTCGGTCGTCCCGGCACCGAAGTCGGTTGCGCCGTCGCCGAGTTCCCACTCGTTCGCGCCGACGTCGTCGTCGACGGCACCGGCGAAGTCGAACTCCTCCGTCTCCGCGCTATCGACCTCGATCGTGCTCTCTTCTTCCACGTCGCCGAGCGCGCTCGCGAGGCCGCTCGGGACTTTCCCGCGGTACTCGTCGAACAGCGACTCCTCGGCCCGTTCGAGAATGTCCATCGAGAGGTTGTACGTCTCCGAGGTCGCATCCGGTCGCGGGACGAGTTCCTCTTTCTCCTGGTCGACGTCGATCAGCACGCTCTCCATCTCCCGGAGATCCTCGAGACTGTCCTCCAGTTGCCCGTTCGCGATGAGTGTGAGGATCGTATCCGGATCGTTGATAAAGGCCTGGACAGTCGCGGCGACCTCCGCGTACGTGTTCAGTTCGTTCCTGATGAGGTACGCGAGGATCACCTCCCGCTTGAACAGTTCGTCCTCGAGTTTCTCCGAGTTCCAGCCACGATCGAACTGGATCTCTTCTAAGGTGTTGGAGTCCCCCATCTTGAGGAACTCGTCGGTCTCGGCCTGCCACTGGTAGACGTCCTGGACGTTGATCTCGTCGTGTTCGGCCTCGTAGTGGTTGATTTCGGTCAGCGACTTGTTCCGGCGGACCTTGTTCCCCTGGACGCGGGTCTGGGTCTGGATCGAGACCAGGTCCAGCGCGGTGAACATCGTCTTCGAGACGTTGATCGGGTCCGTCGTGAACCGCTTGAGCACCTCGTCGACCGAGTCGGCGTGGAACGTGGTGTAGGTGGTGTGGCCCGTCGACATGACCTGGAACAGCGTCCGGCCCTCCTCGCCACGGATCTCACCCATCACGATGTAGTCGGGTCGCTGGCGCAGTGCGGCCTCGAGCAGGTCGAACTCGTCGACGTCACCCTGCTCGTCGTCGGCGAAGGAGGGGCGCGTGACGCTCGCGATCCAGTTTCGCTGTGGGAGTTCGACCTCGCGGGTGTCCTCGATCGAGACGATCTTCGCGCTGGACGGAATAAAGAGGGAGACGGCGTTCAGGCTCGTCGTCTTCCCGGACGCGGTACCTCCGGCGAAGATCAGGCTCTTGTGGTTCTCGATACAGAGCCAGAGGAACGCCATCTCGTCCAGGCTAAAGGTGTTCCAGTTGATGAGGTCGATCGGGGTGAACGGGACGTCCTTGAACTGCCGGATCGTGTAGTTGGTCCCGTGGTCGGACACCTCCTTGCCCAGCGTCAACTGGGCGCGCGAGCCGTCCGGGAGGGTCGCGTCGACCTGCGGCAGCCGCTTACTGATCCCCTTCCCGGAGCGCTGGGCGAGTTTGACGACGAAGTCGTCGAGTTCCTCCTCGCCGTGGTAGATGTTCGAGATGATCTGCTCGTACTCCGAGTGATAGACGAAGACCGGCGAGTTGTAGCCGTCGACGGAGATGTCCTCGACGTTGATGTCATGTTTGATCCCGTCGATCCGCTCGTAGCCGATGAAGTTGCGCTTCAGGAGGTACAGCAGTTTTTCGACCTGGTATTCGTTCAGCGTATCCGGATCGTCTTCGAGGATCGCCGGCTCCGGTCGGACCTCGATCCCCTCGAGCTGACTCGGTCCGACCTCGACCTCCTCGTCGTCCCCGTCGTCGTCAAGCAGGTTCCGCATCGTCTCGAGGATGCCGGTCGTCGCCTCGCTCGAGGTTTTCTCGAAGAGGTCGTACCGCTTCAGGAGTCGACGCGTCTCCTCCTCGATGACGTCGCGTCGTCCGTCCTCGGTCGCTTTCTCCTTGATCCCCTCCTCGGAGTACTTGATCGCCGTCCTGAGTTTGCCCGAGAGGAACTCCTGGAGTTCCATCTCGATCTCGTTCTGGTACGGCTCGATCATGTAGTACTTCTTCTCGTTTTCCTTCTCCGAGTGGAAAATAACGACGCAGGCGTAGGGTTTGTTCACCCAGTAGCGCTCGACCTCCTGGAAGTGGGTCTTCTTGTCCATCGGCACCGCCTTCTCGAGATCGTAGCGGTTGGTGACGGTGGTGTTCCCCGCGGCCGTCGAGAAGAACTCGTCCTCCTCGAGGTCCTCCTCGACGTTGACCGTCCGTTCCTCGACCACGTCGTCGAGTTCCATCGCGATGTCGTCACCGATCGAGAGGCGGTCCTCGAGCGTGTCGGGGTCGAAACCGAGCGCCTCCTCCTCGTCGTGACGAACGATCTCTCCGTCACTGTCGCGGGGTCGACTGCCGTCGTCCTCGTAGTAGTACTCCCACTTGTAGTGTTCCCACGTGTAGACGTCCTTGACGACCGGCGTCGTCTCGGGATCGACGTAGTCCAGAAATTCGTCCCAGAGAATCTCGGCGTTCGGTTTCGCGGGATCCGCGATGAGAGACTCGAGCCTGTCCGGATGAAATCCCAGGTAGGATTCGGGATCGAACTCGACCCGGTTCCAGTCCTCTCCCTGCGGAACCGGATCGATCGCGCCGTCGGTGTCGAGCCCGAGCTGATCCCCGGCGGGCCGATCGTCCGGATAGAGTTCCGAGACTTCGTCACCGTGTCCGTGTTCCTCCATGAAATCCGCCCACGTGTACTCACCGACGCGAACGCCCGTGTCCGACGCGTGGGATCGTTGGTCCTCCGACACAGAGTGGGACGCCTCGCCCTCAGAAAATTGCCCGGCATCCGCCTGGTCGGCGTCGTCAATAGCCATTGAAACCACCCTATCCCTCACCCTTCAAAAAATTCATGTACACATTACCACTTCTGATAATCCCGGGGACGGCGGACCGAACCCGTGCGTTCCGCCGTCCGGTCCTCCCGTGACCTGATACGTTCATGAGGGAGGCATACGAACCCCCGGTAAATAATTTCTAGTGTCTATGGTATTAGATTCATTACAATATCGAAACCGTCTGTATCGGTTCCGTCGAGAACCGCTATCGGGTCGGCCCCGAGGCGACGATCGCCCCGGGGGGAAGGATTACGCAACTGGGCCGACGTGATGGGAGACGATGCGTGACCTCTTCGACCTCTCCGGACGAGTCGCACTGGTGACCGGTGGCGGACGCGGTATCGGCCGCGCGATCGCCGTCGAACTGGCGAACGCGGGCGCTGCCGTCGTCCCCGTGGCCAGATCGACGGCCGAGATCGACGCCGTGGCGGATCGGATCGAGGACGACGGCGGCGACGCGCTGGCGGTCACCGCCGACGTGACCGATCCGGACGCCGTCGCGGACGCCATCGATCGAACGACGGACGCGTTCGGCGGCGTCGACGTCGTCGTCAACAACGCCGGGTTCAACCCGGACGACGCGCTCGGTCGCCCGGAAGACGTCTCGACGGCGAGCCTCGATCGGGTGCTCGACGTCAACCTGAACGGTGCCTACGAAGTCACGACGGCCGCCGCCGACGCCCTGCTCGAGAGCGACGGTGGAGCGGTGATCAACGTCGCCAGCGTCGGCGGACTTGTCGGACTGCCGCGCCAGCACCCCTACGTCGCCTCGAAGCACGGCCTCGTCGGCCTCACGAAGAGCGTGGCGATCGACTGGGCCCCCGACGTGCGGGTCAACGCGATCGCACCGGGCTACGTCTCCACGGAACTCACCGACGACCTCGAGGCCGACGACGACCTCCGGCGATCGATCCTCGATCGCACCCCGCTCGATCGGTTCGCCGACCCCGAGGAGATCGCCGGCCCGGCGGTCTTCCTCGCGAGCGACGCCGCGAGTTACGTCACCGGCGAGGTGCTCGCGGCCGACGGCGGCTGGACGGCACGGTAGGTTCTCCGGCTCCGGTCAGCCCCGTCCGGGCCCGATACCGGCTTTTCCACCGATCAAAATCGTGGCCAATTGATTAACATCGCAAGCCGATACGGTAAATAATAGAACCAGATATAAATATACTGGGTGTCGAAGTTACCGAATGGGAACGGCAGATATACTTTTCGGGCGCGCGAACGAGGGTAGTGTATGCGATACGATGACTCGGATCAGGCCCAGGAACTCGCCCAACGTGCACAAGATCTGATGGAAGAGGTCGTCCTCCCGATGGAGCGGGAGCGTCCCGGCGGGATGGCCGTCTCGAGCGGGACGATTACGAAACTCCGCGAAGCCGCACGCGAGTACGACGTCTACGCGCCACAGATCCCCGAGGAACACGGCGGGATGGGAATCGACTTCCGCGACGCACTGCCGGTCTTCGAGGAAGCCGGCCGGAGTCTGCTCGGCCCGGTGGCGATGCGCGTCGACGCGCCCGACGAGGGCAACATGCACCTGCTCGAACTGGCCGGAGACGACCTCCAGAAGGAGCAGTACCTCGATCCCCTCGTCGCGGGCGACATCAAGTCCGGCTTCTCGATGACCGAACCGATGCAGGGGGCCGGCTCCGACCCGAAGATGATCCAGACCACCGCGGAGAAAGAGGGCGACGAGTGGGTTATCGACGGCCACAAGTGGTGGACCACCCAGGGCGTCGAGGCCGACGTCCTGTTCGTCCTCGCCCGGACCGACGAGGACGCCCACCCCTACCAGGGGTGTTCGATCTTCATCGTGCCCGCGGACGCCGACGGCGTCGAGGTCGTCCGGAACGTCCCTCACATGGGCGGCGGCGCACACGGAATCTCACACGCGGAAATCGTCTACGACGACGTCCGCGTTCCCGAGGAACACCTCCTCGGTGAATTGAACCAGGGGTTCGTCCACGCACAGGAGCGACTCGGCCCTGCGCGTCTGACCCACTGCATGCGCTTCTCGGGGATGGCCCAGCGATCGCTCGACATCGCGAAGGCCTACACGAGCGAGCGGCAGGGCTTCGACTCGACGCTGTCGGACAAGCAGTCGCTGCGCCACCGTATCGCCGACGCCGAGACCCGTCTGCACGTCGCCCGGACGGCGATCCGCGACGCGGCCGATCGGATCAGCGCCGGCGAGGAGGCACGGGTGCCCGTCTCCATGTGCAAGGTCTTCACCGCCAACGTCACCCAGGACGCGATCGACCTCGCCGTCCAGTGTTGCGGGGCGAACGGTATCGGCAAGGATCTCCCGCTGTCGGACTTCTACGAGTCGGTTCGGCAGTTCCGCATCGTCGACGGGGCCGACGAGGTCCACCGCCGGGTCATCGCCCGCCACGCCTTCGACGACGTCGACGAGGCGGAACTCGAGCCCGTGACCAGGTTCGGCCAGCCGAACAGACGGTCCGGCGACGGTCACTGACGTCGCGGCACGAACAGCGCGGCCCATTTTCCAACCACTCGATCGGTCGCCGATCACTGATCCGGACGATAGCGGTACTCCGCGGCCAGGTCCGCGGGTGTGACGATCGAGAGGTCGCCGGCCGATTCCCGGTCGACGACTCGGTCGACGAGGTCCGCGAGCACGGCTTCCGAGTCGGCGTCGAGTTCGTGAAAGACGAACGAGGTGATTCCACCACGGGCTACCGTCTGATCGATCGCGTCGCGGGCCGTCTCGGCGTCCGGATGGACGACACGCGGGATCCGGTGTGGATCGGTGACGTGACCGTGGGCGACACCGCCGCCCGCGAACGCGAGGTCGTGATATTCGGCGGCGAGGCCGTAGCTCGCCGCATCGTACTGGCCCGCCGGATACGAGAAGTATCGTGCACCCTCGCCGTAGCCGTTCGCCGCGAGCCACCGCACTGCGCCGTCGACGTCGGCTCGCGCGTCGGCCACGTCGGTGAGCGCGAGTCCGCGGGCCGCGTGACTCCCGATCGTCCAGCCGGCGTCCGCGAGCGTCTCGACCTGGGCGGTCGTCAACCGGTCACCCTCGTGACGCGGGTCGGTACGGAGCCGATCGGGCGTGACGAACGTCGTCGCAGGGACGTCGTGCTCCGCGAGAATCGGGAGGGCCCGCGTGTAGTCCGTTTCGTACCCGCCGTCGAAGTGGATCATCACCGCCCCCGGATCGGGTCGGGGGACGAAGTGGAGGTCGTCGATCCACAGTTCGGACGGCCCGTCTCCGGTGTGTCGCAGTATCTCGATTCGTCTCACCTCGTCTATGGACGGCTCGCCGACGAGGCGATCGATTCCGAACTGCCGACGATCGAACGGCAGCCCGCCCACGACGCGCGTCCGGTACTCGACGAAGTCACCCGCCGCGTCGTGCAGCCGCAGACGCAGGACGAGGTCCCGATCGGCCGCGACCGCCAGTCCGGGCGCGTATCCCGTCACGTCGAGCGGCTGACTCGGCGCGTAGACGGCGCTGACTCGATCGGCCGTCTCGCTCGCCGTGAGCCGACCCGACTGCGATCCCGAAACGGCCCGCTCCCCGTCCGCTTCGAGCGATCCGCCCGCGACGAGCCACTCCTCGAGTGCCTCGAAGTCGTCGTAGGTACCTGCCTCGACGGCCACGGGATCCACGTCGGCGTCGAAATCACTCGTCCCGTCGGCGGTCTCGTTCCCTCCCGCATCGCCACCCGTCCCCAGACAGCCACCGATCGAGAGCGTTGCCGCCACGGCAACGTACCTGCGCCGTTTCATTCGGTTAGGAAACTCCCCATCGAGAGATAGGTTAGTAATGCGTCTGCTACAGCGATCGACTCCTCCGGCGCCGAATCGGCCGGCGATCGCTCCGGGCGTTCGTTACTCGTCCGATCGAGACGGAGTTCGCGGCGATCGGAGACTGGGCGTGGCGGGATTCGAACTACGTGAAGACGTGCTCACTTCGTTGCGCGCGTCTTCTCTCGATCGAATCTCCGGGCCCGTTCGCTCGTCGCGTCCGCTCCTCGCAGAACGGGCGTGGCGGGATTCGAACCCACGATCAGAAGGTTAGGAACCTCCTGCCCTCTCCGCTAGGCCACACGCCCCGGAAAAACTCAGTTGGTTTCCGTTTCGGTCTCGGTCTCTTCTTCGCTGGTGACCGGTTCGGTGTCGACGAAGTCGTCTTCTTCCTCCTCTTCCTCGAATCCGGAGTCACGCATCTCTTCGAGTTCCGTTTCGACCTTTTCACGCCCCTTCTGGAATTCGCCCATGGCCTCGCCGGTCGAGCGCGCCAACTTTGGGATCTTGTTGGCCCCGAACAGCAAGATGGCGATGAAAAGGATGATCAGCAGTTCCGGACCCCCGGGTGCGCCGGGGATGAACAGCGGTGCGATTTCGGCTACCATCTCTATGCGTGGCTTACCGACTGGCAATTATAACCTTTTTGGAGCGAGCAGCCTGACACTACCCGAATCAAACACCTTCCACCCTGAGAACAAGGTCTCTCGACGGCTTTCGGGTCGACCCACCACCCCGATTATCGCCGTCCTATCGGCTCCCTTTCAGGTACGATCCCGGGCTCGGAAGCGGCCCTGAACGGTCTGCCGTCGGGCGAACCGATCGTCACAGCGGTCGGTCAGACCCAGTTCTCGTCGCTCGTGCGCCTCGTCTCGCGGCAGGCGTAACACAACCCCAGCCGCTGATCCGTGGCCGATCGCTTCTTGTGGCCACAGTGTGTTCCCTCCCGGTCGTCGGGGTCGACCGGTCGCCGGTGACGTCCATTGGTTACCATACCCTGGTCGATATGACCCGACAGACAGTCTTTAGTCTCGTCCCTGAAATCGTCGGCGTGATACCGTCCGTCGGCTACCCGGTCCCCTCCTCCGGCGCCCTGCCCCGACACAGTCGGTCCGGACGGTGAATCGATCGACGGCCCGTCGGGCGCGTTGTTCCGCGAACGAAACTGTCTTTCCGACTTATCCGTAATGATCCGACGATGGCAACCACTGGCGACGACGCACCGGACTTCACCGCACCGCTTGCGACCGGCGACATCGAATCGTTCACCCTCTCGGACCGCCTCGACGAGGCCCCGCTCGTCCTGGCGTTCTTCCCGGGCGCGTTCACCAGCGTCTGTACCACCGAGATGTGCGAGTTCCAGGACCGCCTCGCGGCGTTCGACGACCTCGACGCGACCGTCTACGGCGTCAGCCGCGACTCCCCGTTCACGCTGAACGAGTTCCGCGCGCAGAACGACCTCGAGTTCGGCCTCATCAGCGACTACAACAAGGAGATCGTCGACGACTACGACGTCGAGATGGACTTCGCCGAGCTCGGCGTCTACGGCGTCGCCAAGCGATCGGTGTTCGTCGTCGACGGCGACGGCGAGATTTCCTACGCGTGGGTCAGCGACGATCCCGGCGTCGAACCGGAGTACGACGAGGTCGAGCAGGCGGTCGCCGACGCATCGTAATCGCCGGCGTCGCAGGGCTTTTTTAGCCAGCAGGCGACGTGTCTCTATGAGCGATTCTGCCGACGCCGAGTCCGCCGGCCGCATCTACGATCCCGACGACGACCACCCCTTCCCCGACGAGAAACTCAATCGCGTCCTCGCGTTTATCGACGAGGACGAGGAGATCCAGACCTACCTCGAGGCCCAGAACGTCAACGCCGTCGATCGGATGCGATACAACGATCACGGCACGAAGCACATCGAGATCGTCCGCAACCGCGCGCTCTGCCTGTACGACCTGCTGAAAGCCGGTGACGTCGACTTCAACGGCGCGCGCCAGCAGGACCTCGCGGAGGAAGACGAGTCGGTCATCATCGCGCTGGCGGCCACCCTCCACGACGTCGGCCACGTCGTCCACCGCGACGAGCACGTCTACTACTCGATTCCACTCGCGGCCGACATCCTCGATCGCATCCTGCCCGAGTTCTACGACGTCGCCGAGCAGGTCCGCGTCAAGGGCGAAGTCCTCCACGCGATCCTCTGTCACCACACCGCCGAGAACCCCCTGACGACCGAGGCCGGCGTCATCCGCGTCGCCGACGCCCTCGACATGGAGAGCGGCCGATCGCGGATTCCCTACGAACACGGCGGCCGCGGCATCAACACCCTCTCGAGCCAGGCGATCAGCCGCGTCTCGCTCCAGGAGGGCGACACCCGTCCCGTGATGGTCGAGATCGCCATGACCAACGCCGCGGGCGTCTACCAGGTCGACAACCTGCTCAAGGCCAAACTCCGCGGCTCCGGCCTCGAGGACGAGATCCGGATCGTCGCGGTCAACACGAACGAGAACCGCGAGCAACTCGTCGAACGGATCGAACTCTAAGGAACGAACGTTTGACACCAACCTTTTGCTCTGCGGGCTGGCAGTGCCACCCCTCGGCAAGACGTCGATGAAAAGCCTCTTCGCGGTGCCACCTCTGTAACTTATCCTGCCCTCCCCCGTTGAGCGGACCCGAAGGGCCCGCGATGCTCGGAAGAGGGCGCTCTTCCGTTGATTCGCGAGGTGCACCGCTCTCTGCAGTGTGCCTCACTCCTGGCCAACAGGTTTGAGGGATTTCGAGTCAGCCGATCGATACGATCGCTCAGGCGATCTCGAAGCCGTCGTCGGTCCGCTCGAGGTGGCCCTCGTCGCGAAGCGTCCCGGTGATCGAGAGGACGACACCACGACTGAGATCGAGGTGTTCCCGAAGCTCTTCGGCTGTCGCGCCGTCGTTGAGCGCCACGTAGAGGTAGACCAGCTTGCCGCGCGCGGAATCGAGTTCCGCCGGGACCGAGACGTCTGCCCCCGGTGATGGTGACGAACCCATACCGGGAGATTCCGTCGCTGACAGGTATACCTTCTGCCTGCACCGATCGTCCGTCCCGGTGATACGATCCGCGTGCGATCGGTGCTAGCGCGTCCCTAACCGGCAGGCGAGGCGCTTTTGTACTCGACGCTGCGAGTGAGCACGAGAACGATGTCGACGCACGTTACTCTCCTCGCGCTCCTGACCGGATTGGTCACAGGGGTCCTGTTTCGCTTTCTCAACGTCCCGATCCCCGCACCGCCGGAACTTCCCGGTATCGTGGGAATTATCGGGATCTACGTCGGGTACAAGCTGATCGACCACTTGGACGTCGGGATCGATCTCCTCGACGTACTGGGCGCATAACGGCAGTGGAGGCCCCGGTCAGGACGACTCGATCGCGAGCGACCCCTTCGCCAGGGCCCAAATAACCAGCAGGATCGCCGCCGGAGCGAGAATCGCGACGCCGACGGACAGTACGACAGGTGACACGAACGTCCGGATCTGCAGGACGATGATGACGAGGAGGAGTCCGATAACGACGTTCAGTCGACGAACGATTCTGTCGTCGCTCATCGACTAGAGATGGCCTGCACCGAAGTATAATTCTGCCGACGTCGATCGAAAGCGAAGCCAAACGGCGGTCGAAATAACGGCCGAAAGGCGTCAGTAACTGCGCACTTTCGGCTCGTAGGTCTTCTCCTGGCCCTCGAGAATGACGGGGCGGTAGAAGACAGACGGCTCGCCGTCGTTCCACGAGACGAGCGTGTGCTTGAGCCACTCGTCGTCGCGACGTTCCTGGTACTCCTGGCGCCAGTGGGCACCGCGGAACTCGTTGCGCACGAGCGCGCCGATCGCGATCGTTTCGGCGACGTCGATCAGGTTCCGCGTCTCGTAGGTCATCTGCAGGTCCGTGTTGAACGTCCGCGAGGGATCGTCGACGTAGACGTCCTGGTACTCCTCGCGGCACTCGCGGATGATCTTTAGCGCCTTCCGGATGCCGTCTTCGGTACGGAACACGTTGACGTAGTCGGTCATCGCGTTCTGGAGTTTCTGGCGGATCTCCGCGTGCTGGACCCCCGTGTCCTTGTCCAGAAGCCGATCGACGCGGGCGCGTTCACGTTCGACGGCGCGCTCGAGTAGTCCTTCGGCGTCGGCAGTGACGCCGCCGTCGGCAGCGACGCCGTCACTCGTGTCGATGCCAGCGGCACCGGGCGTCACCGGGAACTCGGTCTCGGTCTCGTCTTCGACGTCGTCGCCGTAGCCCGTCCGGATCTCGGCCTCACCGAGGTCATCGCCGGCGGCGTGGCGACCGGCCCGCTTGCCGAAGACGATCAGTTCGGGCAGGGCGTTCCCGCCGAGGCGGTTCCCGCCGTGGACGGAGACGCAGGCGCACTCGCCGGCCGCGTAGAGGCCGTCGATGCAGCTCTGGCCGTTCTCGTCGACCTCGATGCCGCCCATCGCGTAGTGCTGGCCGGGCTTGACCGGCATCGGTTCGACGAGGCCGTCGACGCCCTCGAAGTCCTCTGCCAGGTGCAGGATGTTCTCCAGGCGATCGAGGATCCGTTCCTCGCCGAGGTGGCGCATGTCGAGGTGGACGTACTCGTCGTCGACGCCGCGCCCTTCGTCCACTTCGGTGAGCTCGGCGCGGGCGACGACGTCGCGGCTGGCGAGTTCGCCGGAGTTGTTCGCGTAGCCGTGCTCGAACATGAAGCGTTCGCCCTCGCTGTTGTAGAGGATGCCGCCCTCACCGCGGACGCCCTCGGAGATGAGGACTCCCGTGGAGGGGAGCGACGTGGGGTGGAACTGGATGAACTCCATGTCCTCGAGCGGGACGCCCGCACGGTAGGCCATCGCGTGTCCGTCGCCGGTACAGGAGACCGCGTTGGTGGTGTGATCGAAGGCCTGACCGGGACCGCCTGACGCGAGGACGACACCCTGGCTCGCCTTGAACCCCTCGACCTTCCCGGACTGGACGTCGTAGGCGACGACGCCGTGACACTCCCGATCGTTCGGGTCCGGTTCGTCGCTCGTCGCGAGGTTCATGACGTACCACTCGTCGTAGACCTGGATACCGCGCTTGACGACCTGCTCGTACATCACGTGAAGCAGGTGGTGGCCGGTCTCCGCGCCGGCGTAGGTGGTTCGCGGGTACGAGAGGCCGCCGAACGGCCGCTGGGAGACGCGTCCGTCCTCCTCGCGGGAGAACGGCATCCCCCAGTGCTCGAGGGTGATCGTCTCCTCGGGGGCGTCCTGCGCGAGGGTCTCGACCGCCGGGGCATCGCCCAGGTAGTCCGACCCTTTCATCGTGTCGTAGGCGTGCAGTTCCCAGTCGTCGCCCTCCTGGAGCGCCGCGTTGATTCCGCCCTCCGCTGCGCCGGTGTGGCTGCGGACGGGGTGCAGTTTCGTGACGATCGCCACGTCGGCGCCCGCTTCGTGCGCTGCGATCGCGGCCCGGAGGCCGGCGCCGCCGGCGCCGACCACGATGACGTCGTGTTCGTACATAGATTACCAGAATTTCAGGTTCTTCTTGACCGCTTCCCGCTTGAGCTCCTGAATGTGCTCGGTGAGCGGGATGTCTTTCGGACACACCTCGGTACAGGAGAACTGGGTCTGGCACCGCCAGACGCCGTGTTCCTGCTCGAGGATGCGGAGTCGGTGCTCTTTGATCTCCTCGCTCTCGCGCTCGTCCATCGCGAACCGGTAGGCCTTGTTGATCGCCGCCGGTCCGAGGTACTCGTTGTCGCCGGCCGCGATGTTACACGAGGACATGCACGCGCCACACCAGATACAGCGCGTGGACATCTTGACCTTCTCGCGGTTCTCGCGGGACTGGCGCTGTTCTTCGAGGTCGCTCGCGTCGGGCGTGTCCTCGTCCTGGAAGTACGGCTCGACGGCGTGCATCTGGTCGTAGAAGTGGTCCATGTCGACGACCAGGTCCTTGACGACCTCCTGGTGTGGGAGCGGTTCGATGCGGACCGGTTGTTCGAGGTCCGCGATCTGGGTCTTGCAGCCCAGGCGCTGCTTGCCGTTGACGAAGAAGGCGTCGGAGCCACAGACGGCCTGCCGACAGGAGTGTCGGAAGGTTAGCGACGAGTCGTACTCGTCGCGGGCGTACATGACCGCGTCGAGGACGGTCATCCCCTTCTTGAACGGGACGTGGAAGTCGTCGAAGCGCGGTTCCTGCTTCGCCTCGACTTCGGGGTCGTACCGGAACACCTTGATGTGTACCGTCTCCCCTTCGAGGTCGGCGTCGTCGACCGAGGTCTGGTCGACCATGCCGCCCTCCTTCTCTCGTTCGTCGACCGGCGACTCCGCGCCTTTCATCTCCGGGTCTTCCGGTGCTTCCTGCGTCTCGGGTTCGGGTTGTTGCGTGCTCATGTTACCATCCCGCCATAGCGATCGCGACGTAGATTCCCTGCGCGACGAGTGCGACGCCTGCGATGACCAGCACGGCCAGTACCACCTTCTTTTGGGTACCTTCCAGCCCCTGGTTGACGAGGG
This sequence comes from Halosolutus amylolyticus, assembly GCF_023566055.1. Lineage (NCBI taxonomy): Archaea > Methanobacteriati > Methanobacteriota > Halobacteria > Halobacteriales > Natrialbaceae > Halosolutus > Halosolutus amylolyticus. Next base: position 141,766 of record NZ_JALIQP010000001.1, read on the forward strand.
CGTTGTAGACGCCGTTGAGGCCGTGGAAGGCCCCGGCGATCAGGAACAGCACCATCGTCAGGAAGTATCCGACGTTCTCCATTCGGCCCTGGGTCAATGCAAAGGTTACGTCCGCCGCGTGGTTGACGAAGTGTAGTTGGAAGAAGTGGAACGCGAGGGCGACCACCAGAAACGCCGCGGTGATCCGCTGGAGGAGCCATCCCGTCCCGCCAGGGGTAAAGGAGGAGTATCGTTCTGCCATCGTTACACCCCCACCATGAAGGTCGGAACGCTGGCGACGGTGATCGCACCCGTCAGCACCAGCGACGCGTAGAAACTCTTGTCCTGTGCCTCGAGGCCGACGCCGAGGTCGACCATCAGCAGGCGAAGCCCGTTCAGGATGTGGAAGACGGCCACTGCGAGCAGGCCGACCTCCATGATCCGAACGATGAACAGTTCCTCGAGCCCCTGGATCGTCGTCGTGTAGACGTCGGTCTCCGCCTGGATCGCCGATGCATCTCCCGCTGCGCCGATGGCGGTACTCAACACGGCGATGTGGGTAAACAGGTAACCGATCAGGATCCACCCGGTGAACTTGTGGAAGATCCACGCCCACATGCCGGCCGAGAACTCCTTCCAGCGACCGAAGTCCTCGACGAGACCGCGATTGTAAGACTGACTCATGCGCTCATGTGGAGGGTTTGACCGTGGAGGTATAGAAGTTACTTTTGGCGCGCCGATTTCCCCGTTTCCGTCGACAGGTGGTACTCGAAAGTCAGTACTTCCTTGTTCCGCCGACCGAACCGGTTCGGTCGGAAGACAGACCGCTGATAGCTGTGCGATCGGCGGTGGTCTCGCGCGCGGCGATGTCGTCGAGCAACGCGTCTCGCGACACCGGTCTCGGTAGTCCGGCGGGCGACGCGACGACACCGTTCGCAACGTCGCGGGGACCCGCGGAACGACACTTCCCTCAACTCCGTAGCCGCTCGCTGGACTGTTCGACCGTCCGCTCGCGTTCGAGCGCCGTGTGCGTGTCCGGCGAGAGGCCCACGAGGTGACAGAGCGGGTTTCCGGGGTACACCACCGGATTCTCGAGGACGCCGACGATCAGCCCGGTAAAGGGCGCCTCGACCGTGACGATGTCGTCTTCCTCCTTGAACGGGTTCGTGATCGTACAGATCACCTCTCCCTCCTCGACGAGCGCGCCGCGACCGCGCTTCATGTCGACGATACCGCCCGCGTCCGCCCGGAGCCACGTCTTCTCGTCGTCGTCATAGATGACGGTTCGCCAACCGGGCCAGTGAACCGACGAGTCCGGGTGGAGGCCGAACTCGGCGAGGACGCTCGCGACCCCCGTCAGCGCCCGATCGATCAGGCTCCGCTGGAAGCGGTGGGCTTCGCCCATCTCGATCGTGATCGTCGGCACGTCGGCCGCCGTCGCCTCGCGGCGGAGCGTCCCGGAGGGCCCCTCGCCCGCGATGACGACGTTGGAACTGAACGCGTAGGCGAGCCGTTCGACCAGCGGATCGTCCATGTTCGCCCGGACGTGGAGCATGTTGGTCCGGCCGCGCGTGGACGTGTGGAAGTCCAGGCCGAGATCACAGGGTTCGATGAAGTTCGTGAAGATACGGTGGGCCATCCGTCTGGCGCTCGTCGACCCCTCGCGACCGGGGAACGATCGGTTGAGGTCCCGATCGTAGATCGGCAGGTACCGCTCCTGGGCGAGAAAGCCGGGGACGTTCATCACCGGCATACAGACGAGGGTGCCGTGAAGCTCCGAGTGGTCCCAGTCGTGGGCGACTTCGCGGACGACCTCGATCCCGTTGAGTTCGTCGCCGTGGGCGGCCGCCGAGAGAAACACCGTCGGACCGGGGTGTTCGCCGTTGATCACCGTCACCGGTATCCTGACGGGGTCACCGAGATAGGTCTCGCTGATGCCGTAGCGGATGTTGGCCGATTCGCCGGGATCGACCCGGCCCCCGTTGTACGTGAACGCGTCGTTCATGGGTTCGGAGTCGCTCCCGCCGATCGGCGGATCGTCCGCGTCGCTCATACACGTGGGTCCGGCGTCAGCACTGAGAACGTTTCCGGTCGGTGGACGAGTCGCCCCCTCGAATCGACTCACGTCGATCCGATCGCAAGTTGGGGCGAATGTGTCCCGCTGGGCATACGTTTAGTACGATGCCGTGCTATAGTCGCGCATGGAGATACGCGAGGCAACCGAGGCCGACGTCGACGCGATCCGGTCGATCGCTTCCGACTCTCTCAACTCCACGTACACGGACTTTCTGGACGAGGAGACGATCGGGGACGCCGTCGGCCAGTGGTACGGCGACGACGCCCTGACCGACGCGCTCGAGGACGAACACGCGCTCTTCCTCGTCGTCGAGCGCGACGGCGAGATCGTCGGGTTCTCCCAGAGCGAACTGGTCGGGCAGCGATACGGCACCGGCCAGATCCTCTGGCTTCACATCGATCCCGACCACCGCGGGGGTGGGACGGGCGTCCGACTCCTGGTCCGGACCCGCGAGAAACTGCTGGAGCAGGGTGCCGACCAGATCCAGGGGTTCGTCCTCGCGGACAACGAGGGCGGCAACGAGTTCTACGCGGATCACGGCTTCCAGCAGGCCGACCAGCGCGAGGTCGAGATCGGTGACGAGACGTTCACCGAGAACGTCTACGTCGAAGGCGACATCGAGAGCGGCGAGGAGTGGAGCGCGATCGACGAACTCGTGGTCGACGACGAGACGATCTACGTCAGCTACGGCGAAGCCGCCCGCGGCTCCAAGTCGCCGTTCTACGTCGCCTACGAGACGGCCGAACAGTCGGAACTCTACGGCTGGTTCTGCGGGAACTGCGACTCGCTCGACAACGCGATGGACACCATGGGTCGCATCCAGTGTAACGTCTGTGGCAATCGCCGGAAGGCGACCCGGTGGGACTCGTCGTACCTCTGACCGGACCCAGTGCAGTTCTGACCGGACCCCGTGCAGTTCTGACCGGACCCCGTGCAGTTCTGACCGGACCCCGTGCAGTTCTGACCGGACCCAGTGCAGTTCCGACCGGACCCGTGCAGTTCGTTCTTCGATCGTCCGACTGCGATCGACGCAGCGACGCCGACCGTCCCGACCTCCCGTCCGACCGTGACCGGCACAGCGACGCCGACCACTCGCCTCACCCGCTTCCGTTCGGTTCCGGTTCGTCCGGTGTAGGTGGACGTTACGGCCTCCCTTCGACGGCGGCCCCTCCGCGATCGAAGCTGTTGTGATCGCATTACGCGTGTTCGGGCTGCATTACAATTGCGCACTCGGTTGATCCATCGGATCACCGGTTGCCACCGACTCCCCAGTCGGTCGTTTGCGAGTTCAGCAGTCGTGACAGTTCATTCGAATGAGTAGACAGGACCACATCGTTCACGGATTCAAGGCAACGCTCGTCGCTCGAGCCGTCTACATGCTCTCGAGCGCGCTCCTGATGTTTCTCCTCGCGCGCTACCTGCTCGAACCGGACGGCTACGGCGCGCTCTACTGGGCGATCGGCATTCTCGCGATCGTCCAGTTGTTCGCCGATCTCGGCCTCGGTAAGTCCGCCGCGCGGTACATCTCCGAGTACCGCGAGGCGGACCCGGGACAGATACCGCACCTGTTGCGCACGACGATCGCGTTCAAACTCGTCGTGATCTCGATCGTGGCGGGGCTACTGTTCGTGTTCCACGAACGGATCGCGATCCTGTTGCGCGATCCGGAGGTCGCGCCGTTTCTCGCGGCCGGCGTGCTCTACGTCGTCGTCTTCTCGTTTAGCACCTTCACACAGATCGCGTTCCAGGGGTTCAACCACCTCGGCTACAGCGCGACGGTCCAGGCGATCAGCGGGGCCGGACGACTGCTCTTCGCGGTCGTCTTCGTCCTGTTCGGGCTGGGCGCGATCGGCGCACTGTTCGGCTACATCGTCGGATACACGATCGCGGCCGCCGTCGGTATGACGATCCTCTATCTCGAGTTCTATCGCGACTACGAGCCCGCGACCGAGTACGAGGACGGCCTCTCGCGGCGGCTGGTCGAGTACAGCGTCCCGCTGACGGCGACGCGGAGCGCCAACGTCATCGACAAACGGATCGACGTCGTCCTCGTCGGCTTTTTCCTCTCACCCGTCGCGGTCGCGTTCTACACCCTCGGGAAACAGATCACCGACTTCGTGCTCGCCCCCGCGGAGTCGCTCGGCTTTACGATCTCGCCGAACTTCGGCGAGCAGAAAGCGGCGGGCCAACTCGACGAGGCCCGGGAGATCTACGAGACCTCGCTCGAGCAGACGATGCTGTTCTACATTCCCGCGGCAGTGGGGCTCGCGATCGTCGCCGACCCCTTCGTGACGATGGTCTTCGGCCCGGACTACAGCGGTGCGGTGCCGGTCCTGCAGATCCTCTGTGGCTTCGTCGTCCTCATGGCGATCACGAACCTGACGAGCGACGGGCTGGACTACCTCGGCCGCGCTCGCTCGCGGGCGATCGCGAAGGGAGCGGCATCGACCGCGAACTTCGGGCTGAACCTCGTGCTCATCCCGACGATCGGCGTGGTCGGGGCCGCGGCCGCGACGGTCGCGACGCACTCGTTCTACGTGGCAGTGAACCTCTACATCGTCCACAGCGAACTCTCGCTGCGCATCACCCGGCTCGCGCGACGGATCGGGCTGATCTGTGCCATCACCGGCGTGATGGCCGTCGCCGTCCTGCTCGTGACCCCACTGATCTCGAATCTGGCCATGCTCCTCGCCGCGATCGGGGTCGGGACCCTCACCTGGGCGGTCCTCGCCGTCGTGAGCGGCCTGGTCGATCCCCAGCAGGTTCGATCGGTCGTCACCTGATGGAATACTGACCGTTTCTCGGAGAATACGGTGCCTGCCCACGATCGAGTGTTAATACTTATCCGCACAGTCGTCGTCCAGTAAGTATGGGCGCCGATTCGGTTACTGTCGGGGTATTGAGCCTTCACACCAGCAAGGAAACGAAAGCGATACTCAACGCAGTCGAGGCTCTCGGCCACGACACCGAGTGGCTCCGGGCCGAGAACACGTCGATCAGCGTCACCGATGGGAGCGTCGTGCTCGAACCGAGCGTCGACGTGATCGCGAACCGGATGCTGCTATCGAACACCGAACAGCCGTGCGAGGAACTCGGCCTCGCGAACACGTTCTCCGGACTGGTCCCGATGCTCAACGAGCCCGCGGCAGTGCTGACGGCGGTCCACAAGCTCTCGACGGCGACGGCCCTGGCGGCGAACGACGTCCAGACGCCGAACGTCACCCTCTCGCTCAGTACCGAGGGGCTCAACAGGGCCCGAGAGAACTACGGGGAAGAAGCCGTCTACAAGACCGCGATCGGGACGCACGGCGGCGGAACCTGGAAGATCGGTCCCGACGACCCGGTCAACGCGAAAGTCGGGAACAGGTACGCGTTCCTGCAAGAACTCATCGATCGCGACGACGAGCGTCACCGCGACATCCGGGTCTACGTCGTCGACGGCGACATCGTCGGCGCGATGTACCGGTACGCACCGGACAACGACTGGCGGACGAACGTCGCCCTGGGCGGATCCGTCGAAAACGCGACGGACGATCTTCCGGAAGAGGCACGCGAGATGGCGCGTCGCGCCGCCGATGCCGTCGGACTCGACTACGCGGGCGTCGATCTCGTCGAGAGCGACGACGGCTGGTTCGTCCTCGAGGTGAACCCGACGGCGGGGTTCAAGGGACTCTACCAGGCGACCGGGATCAGTCCCGCACCCGCCATCGCCAGACTCGCGATCGAGCGCGCCGGCGGCGAGGTCGACCCGGAGCGCGTCGAGGAGTTGTCGGCCGTCCTGGACGATTCCCAGCCGTCGGCGCGACCGCCGGAGTCGTCGATCACGGACGAGGAACCGTCGGTGATCGGGTACACGGAGGAAGTCGTTCTCGCGGGGACCAGCGGCTCGAAGTCCGTCCTCGCGAAGTCCGACACCGGCGCGACGCGGACGAGTATCGACACCAGCCTCGCGGCCGACATCGGTGCGGGCCCGATCAAGTCGATCACCCGGATCAGGTCCGGGAGTAGCAAGACGGCAAAGAGCAGGCCGGTCGTCGACGTCGTCGTCGGCGTCGGCGGCAACCAGCACACGGTCACGGCAAGCGTCGAGGATCGAAGCCACATGGACTACCCCGTCCTGCTCGGCCGCGACATCCTCGGGAACTACCAGGTCGACGTCAGTCGACGGAGCGACACGGACGCCCCGGACACGCCCGAAGAGGAGGAGTGACCTCCTCCTCGGCGTGAACGGCGGGGAGTCTCTCCTCGAAGAAAGAGAGCGCGTCGCGCCGCCGTGCCGTCACCGGACGAGTACCGGCAGCCAGGGCGATCGGCGTCTCACTGGTGGACTATTCCCACTATCGAAAACCGTCATCGCTGGGCTGAAAACAAGGATGGCATTCAACGGCTCTATAGCGATGAGTCCCCCGGCGGTTGTGCTACGTACGCGGCCCCAACTACGCCAACGGAATTTTCCAAATCCATAAGAACAGTTGGGCTATGAAGAATACTTCCTTTCCGAATTAGACAATCTTAATAGGCGAAGGTAGCAATTGCCTGATGATGATAGGCTCTGACCAAGACTGGTGGCCGAATCAGCTGGATCTGGAGATTCTCGATCAGAACGGCGAGCAGGTCGATCCGCGGGGTGAGGACTTCGACTACGCCGAGGAGTTCGAGTCGCTCGACCTCGACGAAGTGAAGGCGGACATCGAAAACGTGTTGACGACATCCCAGGAGTGGTGGCCGGCGGACTACGGTCACTACGGGCCGTTGATGATCCGGATGGCCTGGCACAGCGCCGGCACGTACCGGACCAGCGACGGCCGCGGTGGCGCTGACGGCGGTCGACAGCGCCTCCCGCCGCTCAACAGCTGGCCCGACAACGCGAACCTCGACAAGGCGCGACGTCTGCTCTGGCCGGTCAAGCAGAAGTACGGCCAGAAACTCTCGTGGGCCGACCTGATGATCCTGGCCGGGAACGTCTCGCTGGAGTCGATGGGCTTCGAGACGTTCGGCTTCGGTGGCGGACGCGAGGACGACTTCAAACCCGACAAGTCCGTCTACTGGGGGCCCGAGAACAAGATGGAAGAGTCCGATCGGTTCAGCGACGAGGGCGAACTCGAGGAGCCCCTGGGCGCCACCGTGATGGGCCTCATCTACGTGAATCCGGAAGGACCGGACGGCGAACCGGACCCGGAGGCGGCGGCGGAACGAATTCGAGAGTCGTTCGGCCGGATGGCGATGAACGACGAGGAAACGGCCGCGCTCATCGCCGGCGGACACACGTTCGGGAAAGTCCACGGTGCCGACGACCCCGACGAGCACGTCGGCGCCGAGCCCGAAGCGGCCCCCATCGAGCAGCAGGGCCTCGGCTGGGAGAACGAGTACGGCGACGGAAAGGGGCCCGACACGATCACCAGCGGGATCGAAGGGCCATGGACCGCCGCGCCGACCCGGTGGGACACCGGCTTCATCGACAACCTGCTGAACTACAAGTGGTGGCCCGAGAAGGGGCCCGGCGGCGCGTGGCAGTGGACCACGCAGGACGGCGAACTCGACGAGGCCGCACCGGGCGTCGCGGATCCCGCGGAGAACGAAGACGTGATGATGCTGACGACGGACGTCGCCCTGAAGCGGGATCCGGACTACCGGGAGATCCTGGAGCGCTTCCAGGAGAACCCCGACGAGTTCCAGGACGCCTTCGCGAAGGCGTGGTACAAGCTGGTCCACCGTGACATGGGCCCGCCGGAACGGCTCCTCGGCCCGGAGGTTCCCGACGAGGAGATGATCTGGCAGGACCCGCTCCCCGACGCCGACTACGACCTGATCGGGGACGAAGCGGTCGCCGAACTCAAGGAGGAGATCCTCGCGTCTGACGTCTCGGTCTCGCAGCTGGTCAAGACCGCCTGGGCGGCGTCGTCGACCTATCGTGACAGCGACAAGCGCGGCGGCGCAAACGGGGCTCGCATCCGCCTCGAGCCCCAGCGGAGCTGGGAGATCAACGAACCCGCTGAACTCGAGACGGTGCTCTCGACCTACGAAGCGATCCAGGAGGAGTTCATCGGCTCGCGATCGGACGACGTGCGGGTCTCGCTCGCCGACCTGATCGTCCTGGGTGGTAACGCGGCGGTCGAGCAGGCCGCGGCGGACGCCGGTTACGACGTAACTGTTCCGTTCGAACCGGGCCGGACCGACGCCACGCAGGAACAGACCGACGTCGAGTCCTTCGAGGCGCTCAAACCCGACGCGGACGGGTTCCGGAACTACCTCCCGGGCGACCACGACCGTCCGGCCGAGGAGTCGCTGGTGAACAAGGCCGACCTGCTCGACCTGACGGCCGACGAGATGACGGTACTGGTCGGCGGCCTGCGCACCCTGGGCGCGACCTACCAGGACACGGAGCTCGGCGTCTTCACCGACGAGCCGGAGACGCTGAACAACGACTTCTTCGTGAACGTCCTCGACATGGGCCACGAGTGGGAACAGGTCTCGGAGGACGAAGAGGTCTACGAGCTACGCGACCGCGAGACGGATGAGATCGAGTGGAGAGGCAGCCGCGTGGACCTCATCTTCGGATCGCACTCCCGGCTGCGAGCCATCTCGGAAGTCTACGCGGCCGAGGACGGCGAAGAGCAGTTCGTCGAGGACTTCGTCGACACGTGGAGCAACGTGATGCAGGCCGATCGATTCGACCTCGAGTAATCCGACCCGCCTGCCCCCGCACGGGGCAACGCGCTTTTGTTTGCACGGTCCCTGCTTTCGCCGACGATGGCCGACCCCGAATCCGTGCTCCGGGAGGATCCCGTCCTGGCGGGCGTGATCGATCGCCGCGATCCGCACCCGCTCGAACCGATCGAAAACGAGTACGAGCGCCTCTGCGTCTCGATCATCAACCAGCAGCTGTCGACCGCGAGCGCCGCCGCGGTCCGAGAGCGGGTCTTCGACGTGCTCGACGGCGTGGTGACGCCCGAAACCGTTCTCGCGGCTCCACGGGAGGAACTGCTCGACGCGGGGCTCTCACGGACGAAAGTCGACTACGTCCGCAACGCCGCCCGCGCGTTCCAGGAGCGCGATCTCACCCGGGAGGGCCTCGCCGACCACACGAACGACGAAGTGATGGCCGAACTCACCGAGATCACGGGCATCGGTGCGTGGACCGCCCGGATGTACCTCATGTTCGTCCTCCAGCGGCCCGACGTCCTCCCGCTCGGCGACCTCGCGATCCGCCGCGGGATCGAACGGCTGTACAACGACGGCGTCGAGTTGACGCGACCGGAGATGCGCGAGATCGCCGAACCGTGGCGGCCGTACCGGAGTCTCGCGTCGCGCTACATCTGGGCCGAGTACGAGGCCTGATACGGATTGCTGTGACTATTTACCGCCGATCACCAGGACGGAGTCGGCGATCGGAGGTAATTGACTACAGCAGTCCGTACGAGTCGACGGCACCGATCGATCGGTTCGACGACCGCTCCCGTCATGCGCGATCACTCGAGGTGGTGGTAATCGAGTTCGTACCCTTCCTCGAGCGCCTCGCGGACCGATCGGGAGGGGTCGCCGACGCCCCGGCGGGCGAGCGAGAGTTCGCCGTCGTCGATCGAGACCAGGAGGGTCACCCGCCAGTCCGGATCCGTCTCCGGGGCGTCCGTGCGGTAGTGCGCCCCGCGGGACTCGCGTCGCTCGAGTGCGGCCCGGAGCATCGCCTCGGCGACGGTGAGGCTGACGGAGAGGTCGACGGCGTACTCGAACGATCGGCTCGTCCGATCGCCGTCGACGCGGAGATCGACCGTTCTGGCCCGAATATCCGCCAGTTCGTCCAGTCCATCACGGAGCCCGTCGGCGTCGCGAAGGATACCGGCGGTCCGCCACAGGACGTCGCCGAGTTCGTCGAGGAGTTCGCGCGGCGTGACGTCCCCGTTCGACGCCGCGAGGTCGTCGAGTGCGCGGAACTCGCGCTCGGCGAACGCGCGCTGGCCGTCGGCGAGTTCCGGGTCGGCGTCCCCGGTCGAAACCTCGCTCGCGACGTGATCGCCGACGTGTTTGCCGATCGCGACAGTCTCGGCCAGCGAGTTGCCACCGAGTCGGTTCGCGCCGTGGACGCCGGCGACCGTCTCACCGACGGCGTACAGCCCCTCGACGCCGGTTTCGCCCGTCCGGAAGTCGATGTCGACGCCCCCCATCGTGTAGTGGGCCGTCGGCGCGACCTCCATCGGTTCCGCCGTGATGTCGACGCCGAGGGATTCGAACCGCTCGACCATCGTCGGCAGTCGATCGCGGACGTACGCCGGATCGCGGTGCGAGATATCGAGGTAGACGCCGCCGTTTTCGGTCCCGCGTCCCTCGCGGACCTCCCGTGCGATCGCTCGCGCGACCACGTCCCTGGCGTCGAGTTCCATCTGGTCCGGGGAGTACCGTTCCATGAACCGTTCGCCCTCCGTGTTGTACAGCCGACCGCCCTCGCCGCGGACCGCCTCGGTCACGAGTCGGCCGTCCCACTTCTCACCGTACCGATCGCCGACCATTCCCGTGGGGTGGAACTGGACGAATTCGAGGTCCATCAGCCGCGCACCCGCCTCGAGCGCGAGCGCCTGACCGTCGCCGTTGTTCTCGTCGTCGCGCGAGGAGTGGCGGTGATAGAGCGCCGAGAACCCGCCCGCCGCCAGCACGACGTGGTTCGTGCGAAACAGCAGCCCGCGGCCGGTTTCCATGTCGAACCCGATCGCGCCGTCGACCCGGCGGCCGTCCGAGAGCAGGCGGGTGATCATCACGTTCTCGCGGTACGGGACGTCGAGTTCCCGCGCGCGATCGATCAGCGTCCCGAGCATGGCCTCGCCGGTCCGATCGCCGACGAAGCAGGTCCGGCGGTACGACTGGGCGCCGAAGTAGCGCTGGTTGATCGCCCCGTCCTCGGTGCGATCGAACGGCATCCCCCACTCCTCGAGTTCGCGAATCCGATCGGGCATCCCCTTCGCGGTGAGTTCGACCGCCTCGGGATCGTTCAGGTGGTGACCCTCGTTCAGCGTATCCGCCGCGTGGATCGTCCAGTCGTCCTCGGGGTCGAGCGACCCGAGCGCGGCGTTGATTCCCCCGGCTGCCCACGTCGTGTGTGCATCGCCGTGGTCGCGCTTGCCGATCACGAGCGGGTCGATCCCCGATTCCGCGAGTTCGATCGCCACCCGCGCCCCCGCCGCGCCGGCCCCGATCACGAGTACGGGGGTCGTGACGACCTCATAGTCCGGGTCGCGATCGTCGCCCGCGTCGGTCTCGCCCGTGGCATCGAGTCGACCCTCGACGCCGCTGGCGTAGTCTCGCGTCGATGCTCGCTGGTCGATGGGCGAGTTTCTTGTCATCAGTATGAGGTTAGGGCCGGAACGGTATAGGCGGCGTCCCAAACGACGTAGTTCTACCTCGTCGGGGCCGTTACCCCCGTCGAGCGAGGGATTTAGCACTCCGGGACCGGTACTCCCAGACGAATGCAGCCGATCGTCCACCCCGTGGTCGGCTACGTCTGCTACGCCGCGTACGCGCGGTGGAACCGCGGCGAGCCACCGGCCACAGCACCCGCGCTGGCTGCCGTCCTCGGGGCGACGGTCCCGGACCTGATCGATCAACCCCTGTACCTGGGCGGCGTCACGCCCGTCGGTCGAACGATCGGTCACTCGCTACTGTTCGCCGTTCCGATCGTCACTGTCTGCTGGCTGCTCGCCCGGCGGGCCGACCGGGAGCGACTGGGCGTCGCCGTCGCGATCGGCTACGGCGCACACCTCGCGACGGACGTCCCGTGGCACGTGCTCGCGGGCGACTACGACGAACTCGGCTTTCTCCTGTGGCCCGCCACGCCGATGCCGCCCTACAGCGGCGTGAAGACACTGGGGACGGTCCCCGGACTCGGCCTCGAGGCGACGACCCTGTGGCTCGAGGCCGTCGTCTTCGTCTGCGGCGTCGGGCTCTGGTGGATCGACGGCCGCCCGGGGCTCGATCGGCTCCGATCGGCGATCCGTTAAAAACGAGACCTCGCGTTACGCGTCCGTTTCGCCGCTCACGTCGGTCGATTCCGGTTCCACGTTCGCGAGTCGCATCGCGTTGCCAGTCACGCCGAGACTCATCCCCATGTCGCCGATGACGACCGCGTGGATCACCGTGACGAGCCCGAACGGGACGCCGGCCGCGAGCACGGCCTTGACGGCCAGACTCGCCCAGATGTTCTGCCGGATGACCGCGTTCGCGTCCCCCGAGAGTTCGTAGAGGTAGGGGAGCCGGGAGAGGTCGTCGGCCATCAGGGCGACGTCGGCCGTCTCGAGTGCCGTGTCGGTCCCGGCCGCTCCCATCGCGATCCCGACGCTCGCGGTCGCGAGCGCCGGTGCGTCGTTGATCCCGTCGCCGACCATCGCGACGCGGCCGTGATCGCTGTCGGCGTTCGCATCCTCGTCCTCGAGTCGATCGATCCACTCCAGTTTCTCGTCGGGGAGCAGTTCGGCGTGGTACTCGTCGATGCCGACCTCGTTCGCGATCGCGCGGGCGGTCCCCTCGTTGTCGCCGGTGAGCATCACCACGCGGACGCCCTGCTCCTGCAGGCGCGAGACGGCCCACGTCGCGTCGGGACGGACGCGGTCGGCGACGCCGACGACGCCGATCGGACCGTCCTCCGTGCCGACGACCACGACGGTCTTGCCGTCGGACTCGAGGTCGGGGACGACCTCCGCGAGGACGTCCAGACAGCCGTCGCGCTCGCACTGGGACGACGAGTCGTAGCCCATCTCGGCGAGCGACGTCCCGCCGTCGGTGGTCGCGTGCACGTGCTCGAGGTCCGCTAGCCCGTCGAACAGGTCCGGCTTGCCGACGTAGTGGGTCGTCCCGTCGACGTCCGCGCGGACCCCTTTTCCGGTCAGCGCCTCGAAGTTCGAGACGTCCGGATCGTCCACGCCGATCCCGCGTTCCTCGGCGTAGCCGACGATCGACTGGCCGATCGGGTGCTCGCTCCGACGCTCGACGGCGCTCGCCCGGCGGAGAACCTCGCCCTCGTCCGCTCCCTCGAGCGGAACGACGTCCGTGACCGAGAGGTCACCCTCGGTCAGCGTCCCCGTCTTGTCCACGGCGAGCACGTCGCTCTCGGCGACCGCCTCGAGGTGCCGTCCACCCTTGATCAGGACGCCGTTGCGGGCGGCGCTCGTGATCCCCGACACCACGCTGACGGGCGTCGAAATGACGAACGCGCAGGGACACGCGATGACCAGCAACGTGAGTCCCCGGAGGAACCACGTGTTCCACGACCAGCCGGCAAGCAGCGGCGGTAGCAGGGCCACGGCGACGGCGAGCGTGACGACGATCGGGGTGTAAATGCTCGCGAACCGATCGACGAACTGCTCGCGCTCGGTCTTCTCCCGCTCGGCATCCTCGACCATGCGGACGATCCGGGCGAGCGTCGAGTCGTCGGCCTCGCTGGTCACCTCGACCTCGAGATACCCCGACTCGGGGATCGTCCCGGCGTAGACCTCGTCGCCGACCGTCTTGTCGGCCGGGACGCTCTCGCCCGTAATCGGCGACTCGTCGATCGCGCTCTCGCCCTCGCGGACGACGCCGTCCGCTGGAATCTTCTCACCCGGGCGGATCACGACGCAGTCACCGGGTTCGATCGCGTCGGCGGGGACGGTCTCCTCGCTCCCGTCCTCGCGCTTGACGGTCGCCGTATCGGGCGAGAGATCCATCAACTCCCGAAGGGAGTCGCGCGCGCGATCCATCGAGAACCGCTCGAGCAACTCGGCGATGCTGAACAGGACTGCGAGCGTGGCCCCCTCGAAGGGGTGGTGGGCCGCCACCGACGCGAGGATGCCGACCGCCATCAGGAGGTCGATGTCGAGGCTCCGGTTTCGCGCCGAGTAGTAGCCGTTGCGCAGGATCGGCACCCCTGCGATGGCCGCGGCCGCGATGTACAGCAGTGCGGAGAGGTGGTAAGTTCGGCCGATCACCGAGAACAGCGCCGGATCGGCGGCCGGCACCAGGAACTCGAGGACCAGTCCGGCGCTCAGGACGACGGCACCGACGCCCGTCGCGACGGCCCGTCGACTCCGCCAGATCGACTCCTCGCTCCCGATCCCGTCCCGGTCGCCGTCGATCGCCTCCGCCTCGTAGCCGGCACCTTCGATCGCGTCGACGACGGTTTCGGCGTCCGTCTCGCCGGTCACCGAGACGGTGACCTGTCCCGAGGCGGGTCTGGTCTCGATCTCGTCGACGCCCTCGGTCGCGTCGAGCGCGTTCTCGACCTTGGTCGCACAGGACGGACAGTCCATCCCGGGGACCGAGACCGACAGTTCCCCGGCGTCGTCGACGATCTCGTAGCCGGCCGCACGGACCCGCTCGCGGACCTCGTGCTCGCTCACTTGCGAGGGGGCGTACTCGACGACGAGGCGGCCGCTCGTCACCCGCGGCTCGAGCGACTCGATCCCGTCGAGTCGCTCGACGCTGTTCGTCACCTTGCCCGCACACGACGGGCAGTCCATCTCCGGCACGCGCAACTCGAGCGTCCGACTCGAGTCCGTCGACCTAGAGGGCCCTGGGGTGGACTCGTTCATCACCCGGGACTAGCGGTCGGATCCCTATACGGATTATTTGGCGCACGCCAACTTTGGCCGATCGCCGCCCCGGTTCATGCGGTTTACTGTACGTCAGTTCCGGCGCAACCGCCGCCCGGATTGCGGTTACGCCGGTAAATCGTTACAGCAATCCGTATCAGAGATTCGCGGCCAGCGCCTCGATCGGTTCGTTCGCGTCGACGAACGCCGTCGCGAGGGTGGCTTCGGCGCGTCGGAGCCGGTAGGAGAGCGTCGATCGGGGCACCTCCAGCCGGTCGGCGAGGTCCGAGAGTTCGATCCGCCGGGGCGTCTCGTAGTAGCCGTGGTCGACGGCCGCCTCGAGTGCCGCTCGCTGTTCGGCGGGCAGCGCCTCGCCGGGATCGACGGTCGTCCGATCGGGATCGAGTTCGGTCAACCGAAGCACCTCGATGCCCGTACACTCGCCGACCTCATCGCCGAGCGCGTCGAAGAAGTCGTGGACCGGCGCGTCGCTCGCGAGGACGATCCGCCAGCGGTAGCGCCGGCCCTCGCGGTAGGTCTCGAACAGCAGGCCCTCGCCGAGGTGCTCCAGCGCGACGTGGGGAACCGAGGTGCAGACCTCCGTCCGGTCCCAGTAGGTGTAGACGACCAGCGTCCCGTTCGATCGATCGAGCACCTGCGTCTCGCAGTCCGCGCCGCAGTCGTCTTTGACGAGACAGTCCGCGCAGTAGTCGGCGTTCTCGTAAGCGCGCTCGAGCGCCTCGAGCGCCTCCGGGGATCCGGTCGCGTGGTCGACCCGCCAGAGGCTGTCGCTCGTGACGTGACACGACAGCGATCGGACCGACGTGTCGGGGTACTCCGCGAGCACGTCGGCGACCGGATTCGTCCCCGGTTCGTACTCGAGGGCGAAGACGAACTCTCTCATACTAGTGTACACGCGGTCACCCGGAATAGGGTTCTCGGTCACCGCCCGACCCGACGGACCAGTTCGCTCGACCGATCGCTCTGCGAACGCTCCGCTGCGATCCGAGCCACATCCCGCCGTTCTGTTGGGTCGAAATCACTTCGTTATCAGTACGTGATGTCTGACGCGACGTTCATTACCCCGTCTCAGTACTTTGTTCGTGCCTATGGCGGGAAGATACAACACGTCTGACGGACGACGACAAGACGGCCTCGACGGGCGGAGAATCGATCGCCGTCGGTTCCTCGCTCTCACCGGGACGACGGCCGGCGCACTCGCAGTCGGATCGAACCCGGCAACCGCTGACGCGGAGTACCAGGAGGTCACCGACGTCTCCGGCTTCAGTTGCGACCATCCGCAGTTCACCTGCGGCCAGGAGGTGACCGCCGCGGACGGGATGGTCTCGACGGTCGATCCGATCGCGGGCGGCGTCGCCGCGCGCGTCCTCCGGGAGGGCGGGAACGCGGTCGATGCCGCGATCGCGCTCCAGTACGTCCTGACCGTCACACAACCTCACGGGTCGGGCATCGGCGGCGGCGGGTTCATGGTCGTCTACGACGCCGCGTCCGATTCGGTCGAGATCGTCAACTGCCGCGAACGCGCTTCTCAGGGCGCTGTTCCGGAGATGTTCCTCGACCAGGACGGCGAGGGGCTCCCCTTCGACGACGCGATCCAGACCGGCGAGGCGATGGGCGTCCCCGGCACGGTGATGGGCCTCGAGACGGCCCGCGAACGCTACGGTAGCCGACCGCGCGGGCGGTTGATCACCCCCGCGATCGAACTCGCCCGCGACGGGTTCACCGTCGACTGGTTCCTCGCCGAGCAGATCGCGAACAACACCTGGAAGTTCAACGATGCGGCCCTCGAGACCTTCAGCGACGAGAACGGGAGCCTCTACCGGGAGGGCGACACCATGACGAACCCGGACCTCGCCGAGACCCTGGCACACATCAAGCGCGGCGGGGCCGAGGCGTTCTACGAGGGGCCGATCGCCGAGGACCTCGCGGCGGAGATCCAGCGCCACGCCCGGGAGTCCGAATACGCCGTCGACGAGGACGACCTCTCGGCCTACGACGTGACGCACGAAGAGCCGGTTCGCAAGGAGTGGTACGACGTCGAACTCGTCGGCCAGCCGCTCCCGAGTTCCGGACCGACGGTCGTGGCGATGGTTCTCCGGATGCTCGAGCACCTCGGTATCGACGAGTACGACCTCCGATCGACCGAGCTGTACCACCTCATCGCCGAGGCGACGGTCGTCGCGTGGGGCGACCGCATGGAGTACATGGGTGACCCCGAGTTCGCCGACGTGCCTATCGACGGCCTGCTCTCGGACGAGTACCTGCGAGAGCGCGCGGGGATGATCGAACTGGGATCGTCGGTCATGGAGGACACCGAGGGCTGCTTCGGCGGTGGCGACCCCTGGAAGTACGACACGGGCGGTCACACGACCCACTTCTCGGTCGTCGATCGATGGGGCAACGCCGTCGCCTACACCTCGACCATCGAGCAGTTCATGGGCTCGGGCAAGATGGTGCCCGGCCGCGGCTTCATGATCAACAACGAACTCACGGACTTCGACTTCCAGCCGGGCGGCCCGAACGAGCCGGAGGGGTGGAAGCGCCCGCTGAGCAGCATGAGCCCCACGATGATCCTGAACGACGGACGGCCGGAGTTCACCGCCGGCTCCCCCGGCGGCTGGTCGATCATCTCGACGACCCTGCAGACGATCCTCTACCGCTACGTCTACGGGCTGGACCCGCTCGAAGCAGTGACGGAGCCGAACGTCTACACCCACTGTTACGGCAGCGTCGGCTGGGACGAGGGGGTCCCGACGGAGGCCCGCGAAACCTCCGACGAGTGGGGCCTGAACTGGGACGACCAACCGAGCGTCCTCGGGAACGTCCAGGTCATCGACATCGACGAGGACGAACTCACCGGCGCGGCCGATCCGAACCGCAGCGGTCAGGCCGTCGGCTTCGATCGGCCCGGACGCGGCAGGGGAGCGGGCCGCGGTCGCGACTGAAAGGCCGTCGTCCCGGCCTCACCGGTCTCTCCAGTGACCACGGCCGGCGCGCACGAACGGATTTCCCTCCGGAGAACGTACGTCGATCCGATGGCGTCGTCAACGAACGGGAGCCGGCTTCGGGACTTCTGGTCTTTCTACCGTCGGTACACGGCTACGGCGATCCACACCGCCGCGGCCGCCGCGCTGGCGATCTTCGGTATCCTCGTCTTCGTCGATCCGTGGTTCGCGGCGCTCGCGATCGGGTCGTACGTTCTCCCGCCCGTCGTCCTGTACGTATTCGAGCCCAGTTTCGTGCCCGCGACCGAATCCACGTCGCCGAACGAGTCGGGTCCCGGCGAACCGGAGCGATCTGCCGCCGAACCGGAGCGATCTGCTACCACTCGCACCCACGCGCGCGGCGACGATCGACGGTCGACGAGTGGCGGGACGGGAGACACCGACACCGATTCCGATCGAATCGGTGGGGATACTGACACCGATTCCGATCGGGATGATGGAGATACCGATTCGGACACCGACGGCGGGGACACCGACTCCGACAGCGACGACGGAGATACCGATTCCGACAGTGACGGATGACGGAGACCGATCGAGAACGAGAGCGTTGCTGATGGCCGAGAGCGTGCTCGGCGAGATTCGCCGAGCACGCGATCCGGGGGAGGGTAGGATGCTCCATCAGTTTCACCGCGAGTGAGCCCGCAGGGCGAACGAGCGGGCCGACGACCGATGTGAGCGAACGACTGCAAGGAGTGAGAGAACGGAGGGAGGAGTGCTTTTGATCGAAATTTTACCGAGGGACGTTGCGATCGCGGCTTCGCCGTGATCGCGACAGACCGCAGAGTAAAATTTCGGTTTAGAATCCTTTGCCGAGCAGTTCGCGGGCGATGACGTTCTTCTGGATCTCCGTGGTGCCCTCGTAGATCTGGGTGATCTTGGCGTCGCGGTAGAACCGTTCGACCGGGAAGTCGTTGACGTAGCCGGAGCCGCCGTGGATCTGGACGGCCTCGTCGGCGACGTCGACGGCGACGCGGGAGGCGTACTCCTTGGCCATCGAGGCGAGTTTGGTGATGTCGTTGCCCTGGTCGACGTTCCAGGCGGACTTGTAGGTCAGGTTGCGCGCGGCCTCGGTGTTCGTCGCCATCTCGGCGAGTTTGTGCTGGATCGCCTGGAACTCGCTGATCGACTGGCCGAACTGTTCGCGGTCCTGGGCGTACTCCAGGGCGGCGCGGGTCGCGCCCTTCGCGATCCCGACGCCCTGCGCGGCGACGGCGGTCCGCGTTTCGTCGAAGAACTGCATCTGCTGCATGAACGCGGCGTCGCGGGTGCCGACGAGGTTCTCCTCGGGCACGCGCACGTCGTCGAAGATGAGTTCGGCCGTGTCGGAGGCGCGGATGCCGAGTTTGCCGGTGATCTTGTCGGCCGAGAAGCCGTCGCGATCGGACTCGACGATGATCTGGCTGAAGCCGTTGTAGCGGCCCTCGGCGTCGGGGTTGGTCTTACAGAGGACGACGAAGAAGTCACCGACGGTCCCGTTGGTGATCCACATCTTGGTTCCGTTGATCACCCACTCGTCGCCGTCTTTCTCGGCGCGGGTCGAGACGGACGAGACGTCGGAGCCGGTGTCCGGTTCGGAAATGGCGGCCCCGGAGATCTTCTCGCCCATGGCGACCGGCTCGAGGTACCGTTCCTTCTGGTCTTCGGTGCCGAAGTTCATGATTGCCTCGCAACCGAACGAGGTCGAGACGATCGAGAGCGCGATACCGGGATCGTAGGAGAACAGCTCCTCCGTGATGATCGCGGTGTCGAGGATGGAGTAGCCGGCACCGCCGTACTCCATCGGGATGTACGCGCCCGTCAGGCCCATCTCGGCGGCCTCGTCGACGACGTCGTGGGGGTACTTCTCCTCCTCGTCGTACTCCTCGGCGACGGGTTCGATCTCGTTTTCGGCGAAGCGCTGCACTTCTTCCCGGATTTGCTCCTGTTCTTCGGAGAGCCCGAATTCCATAGACGATCGTTATCATGCCACCGATAAAGTCCTTTGTAACCAGGAGTAAACAGAACTGTAGTTTCCTTTACCGAATAGGGAAACGTTGAAACCGGTGCCGATAGCATACGTGACCATGGAACTGGAAGATATCAACACCATCGCAGTTCTCGGTGCGGGGAACATGGGCCACGGCATCGCGGAAGTCGCCGCCATGGCCGGGTACGACGTGAACCTGCGCGACATCAAAGACGAGTTCGTCCAGAACGGCTACGAGCAGATCGAGTGGTCGCTCAACAAGCTGGCCGAAAACGACCAGCTGAGTCAGGACGAGGCCGACGCCGCGCTCGATCGCGTCACGCCGCTGGTCGACATGGAGGAGGCCTGCGGGAACGCCGACGTCGTCATCGAGGCGGTCCCGGAGAAGATGGAGATCAAGAAGGACGTCTATGGGGAACTCGAGGAGGTCGCGCCCGACGACGCGATCTTCGCGACCAACACGTCCAGTCTCTCGATCACGGAACTGGCCGACGTGACGGAACGTCCGAAGCAGTTCTGTGGCATGCACTTTTTCAACCCGCCGGTGCGGATGCCGCTCGTCGAAGTGATCTCGGGCGCCGAGACCGCCGAGGAGACGCTCGACACGATCGAGGCCCTCGCCGAGGACTTCGGCAAGTCGCCGGTGCGCGTCCACAAGGACTCGCCCGGCTTCATCGTCAACCGCATCCTCGTCCCGCTGATGAACGAGGCCTGCTGGCTCGTGCACAACGACGAGGCCACCATCGCCGAAGTCGACTCCACGACGAAGTACGGTATGGGCCTCCCGATGGGGAGCTTCGAACTCGGCGACCAGGTCGGTAACGACGTCAGCTTCCACGTGCTCGAGTACATGAACGAGGTGCTCGGCGAGGCCTACGAGCCGTGTCCGCTGCTCGAAGAGAAGGTCGAAAACGAGGAACTGGGCAAGAAGACCGGCAAGGGCTTCTACGACTACGAGGACGGGGACGGCGTCGACATCCCCACCGACGAGCAGTCCGACCTCGTCGAGAAGCGCCTGATCGCGTCGATGGCCAACGAGGCCGCCAAGCTGATCGGCAACGACGTCGCCCCGCCGGAGTCGATCGACGAGGCGACGAAGCTCGGTGCCGGCTTCCCCGACGGCCCCGTCAAGGTCGTCGACGAGTTCGGGCTGGAGAACGCGCTCGAAGCCCTCGAGGAGGCCTACGAGGAGACCGGCCACGAGCGCTACGAACCCGCCGACTACCTGCAGGAACGGGCCGACGAGGTCGGCACGTTCTACGACGCCGAGGAGGACGACGACGCTGGCGTCGAGTTCGAGGCGATCCGCGTCGAGTACCCCGGCGAGATGGTCGGCCACGTCGTCATCGATCGGCCACACCGGATGAACACCATCAGCGGCGAACTCCTGGACGAACTGTCCGAGGCGATCGACCTGCTCGAGGACGACGACGACGTCCGCGCGATCCTCATCACCGGCGAGGGTGAGAAGGCCTTCTCCGCCGGTGCCGACGTCCAGAGCATGGCCGCCGGCGGTGCCGACCCGCTCGGGGCCGTCGAACTCTCGAAGAAGGGCCAGGAGACCTTCGGCAAACTCGAAGCGTCGGATCTCCCGGTCGTCGCCGGTATCGATGGCTTCTGTCTCGGCGGCGGGATGGAACTGGCGACGTGTACGGACATCCGCGTCGCGAGCGAGCGCTCCGAGTTCGGACAGCCCGAACTCGACCTCGGCCTGCTCCCCGGCTGGGGCGGCACCCAGCGACTCGCCAACGTCATCGGCGAGGGCCCCGCGAAGGAGATCATCCTCACGGCCGATCGCTACGAGGCCGAGGCGATGGAGCAGTTCGGCTTCGTCAAAGAGGTCGTCGACAACGACGACCTCGAGGACGTGGCGTTCGACCTCGCCGCCGACCTCGCCGGCGGCCCGCCGATCGCGACCAAGTACACGAAGCGCGCGATGCTCGCCGGCCGCCACGACACCGAGGCCGGCCTCGAGTACGAGGCGTCCGCGTTCGGGCAGTTGATGGCGACCGACGACCTGATGGAGGGGATCACCGCCTTCATGGGCGACGGGGATCCGGACTTCCAGGGGAAGTGAGGCGACCGTCGAGAGACGAGCGGTGCGCGGTTCGAAGCGGATCGAGAACCGCGAAAAGCGAACGGCGAAGCCGTAAGCGCAGCGAGTCGTTCGAACGCGAGCGCGATTCGAAGGAAAGTAGGACCGCCCGGCGATCGGTCCGTGCCGATTTTTCGTCCCGGCCGTCGAACCCGACCGGGAGCCGATCGACTCCCGGGCCGCTTGCACGTGTCGCCGATCGGCGGAGGTGTAATATAGTAGAGAGGTGGTCGCGAGATTTATCACAGAGAGGATCCATGTGTGAGCCGTGGCTGTAATCGATGACGAGAATGGAGGGGTCAGCCAATGAGTGACCGGCCGGACATCCTCGTCGTGGACGACGAGGCTCGTCTCGCGGACCTGTTTGCCGCGTGGCTCGGCACTGACTGGACTGTCGAAACGGCCTACGACGGATCGGAAGCCCTCGAGAAGATGGCCGATTCCGTCGACGTCGTCCTGCTCGACCGGCGTATGCCGGGGCTCTCCGGTGACGAGGTTCTGGAGGAGATCCGAGCCAAGGGATACGACTGCCGCGTCGTCATGGTGACGGCGGTCGACCCCGACTTCGACATCATCGAGATGGGGTTCGACGACTACCTCGTCAAGCCCGTCTCGAAGGACGAACTCGTCGCCATGGTGGAGGACGTCGCCGATCGATCGGACTACGAGTCCGACATCCAGGAGTACTACGCGCTCGTCTCGAAGAAGGCGCTGCTCGAGTCCGAGAAAGCGGACCGTGAACTGGCCGAGAACGACGAGTATCTGGAACTGCGCGATCGCGTCGGAGAACTCGAGAAACGGGTCGACGAGACCGTCTCGGGGATGTCCTCCCACGACGACTTCGTCGGCGCGTTCCAGGACCTCCAGACCGAGAATTAGGCCGCGAGTTCGAACTCGAACCGGGCCCCTCCATCCTCGCTTTCGGTCGCCGTGATCGACCAGTCGTGTCCGGTAGCGACCTCCCTGACGATCCAGAGCCCGATTCCGAGCCCTTCCGACGACGAGGAGACCGACGGATCGAACAGTTGACCCTGGAGGTCGTCGGGGAGTCCGCCGCCGTCGTCTTCGACGAAGAAGCCCCGGGCGTCGGCCGGCGCGTCGTCGTCGCCGGCCGACCCCAGCGGGCCGAGGCGGATGGTGACGTCGCTCCCGCCGTGTTCGATGGCGTTGCGGAAACAGTTCTCGAGCAGTCGCAGGAACCGCGATCGATCGGCCTCGAGGACCATCGTCTCCGTAATCGAGAGGGTCGCCTCTTCCGTGGTGACGTGCTCCCACGCCTCGGCGGCCACCGTTTCGAGGTCGACGCGTTCGACGTCCGTCGCCCACTCGCCGTCCCGGGCGATCGCGAGCACGTCCTCGATAATCGACTCCATCCGGTCGAGGCCGTCGCGAACGTTGTCGACGTGCTCGAGCGAACCGGTCTCTTCCAGCAGGTCGAGATAGCCCTGTGAGACGCCCAGCGGGTTCCGCAGGTCGTGGCTCACGATCCGCGCGAACGCATCGAGGCGTTCGTTCTGTTCGCGGAGTTTTCGTTCGCTGCGCTTTCGCTCCGTGACGTCGCGGACGACACCGACGGAGCCGAGGAACGAACCGTCCCGTTCGAGAACGGCGACCTTGACCTCACAGGGGATCGTCGATCCGGC
Organism: Halosolutus amylolyticus; assembly: GCF_023566055.1. Lineage (NCBI taxonomy): Archaea > Methanobacteriati > Methanobacteriota > Halobacteria > Halobacteriales > Natrialbaceae > Halosolutus > Halosolutus amylolyticus. The sequence goes on from NZ_JALIQP010000001.1 coordinate 165,103, forward strand.
CTTGGTCTCGAGTGCGACCTCGATGGCCGCCGTACTCTCCCGGCCGTCGAGAAGCCGCCGAACGATCGCTTTACCGGCCTCGACGTCGTCCCGATCGAAGACGATCGAGACGTGTTCGCCCAGCAGTCCCTCGCGGCTGTAGCCGGTCATCTCGACGAGCGCGTCGTTGACGGTCATGAAGTGCCCCGTATCGTCGACGACGTACATCCCGTCGCCCGCCGTCTCGACGAGGCGCTCGTACCGGTGGAGCGTCCGTTCCTGCTGGTCGAGTCGCCCGCGAATCGCGATCGACTCGAGCACGTGCGAGGCCGTGTCGGCGACCGACGCGATCGCGTCCCGTTCGTGCCCGGAGAGCCGGTCGGGTGCGTAGACGACGAACACCCCGTAGAACTCGTCCGCCGAGGAAAGCGGTGCGACGGCGACGCTCTCGACGTCGCGGTCGACCGCGTGATCGCCGAACGGGACGGCATCTGCCCTGCTGGCGACGGGCGAGAGGACCTGCAACTCCTGGGAGTGCATCGTCCGTTCGAGGAGCGGGTTGTCGCCGTCGCCGATGCCGAACGTCCGTTGCATCGGCCACTCCATCGCCCGCGGGTCGGTCAGCCACGGGACGACCTCCCGTTCGCCGCGATCGTACTCGCCGACCCACGCGAACGTGAACCGATCGCCGTCGGTGAACTCCTCGCGGAGGACCCGTTCGACGGCCACCGGCGAGGTGACGTCCACGAGTCGCCGTCGCACGGCCCCGACGATCGCGTCGAGGTCCGGGGCACCGGTCCCGTCGACCTCGTCCGCGCCGGTCCGGGCGGGCGGCGCGTCGTCCGCCTCGGTCCCGATCCGCTCGGTCACCGCGGCCGCCAGCCGTTCCGTCGAATCGGTTTCGTCGGCCCGCGCGACCACCTCGGCCAGCACGTCGACGGACTCGTCGGCGTCCTCGCCCCAGTGGACGAACGTCGGCGTCTCCGGCGCGGTGGACTCGACTGCGTCGACGAGTGCCGAGAGGTCGTCGATCGATCGCGCGTCGACGACGATCGCGTCGATCGACTCCGCCTGGAGCCGGTCGACGGCCGCGGACGCATTCTGGGCGATGACGACGTTGACCGGCGTGTCGGTCAGGGCGAGCGTGATGGACGCACGCGTCGAGCGATCGCTGCTCACACAGAGGACGCGTGGCCGGTTCACGTGGGTTGGATTCGCGATAGCGTGACACCTCCGCCGCGACAGGTCTGGTCTACCTGCACGAATGGCTGGTGAACTGATAAAGTCTGCGAGCGTATACCTCCGTCTTCAGGCGGGGGTCAAGCGGACTGTTCTTTCGACCGAACCGTTCGGCCGATCGCGAAAGCCGGGGCCGTCGCTACCAGTACTGTCGGATCGACCGCCGGTTGGGGACCGAGGCCGCTCACATCGCCTGGCCGTAGACGAGGTTGCGCTGGACCTCGTTCGCCCCCTCGTAGATGACCGGGATCCGTGCGTCCCGGTAAACCCGGGCGATGCGGCGTTCGTCGAGGATCGATCGGCCGCCGTGGAACTGCATCCCCTGTTCGGAGACCTCGACTGCCGTCTCGGTCGCCTTGGTCTTGGCCATCGCCGCCCAGTAGCCCGCGTTCTGTCCTTCGCGAACCTTCTCGCAGGCACGCCACGTGAGCGCCCGGGCGCTCTCGAACTCGATGAGCATGTCCGCGAGGCCGTGCTGGACCGCCTGGAACTCGTTGATCGTCCGGCCGAACTCCTCGCGGTCGTGCGTGAACTCCCAGGCCGCCTCGATCGCAGCCGCGGCGAGACCGAGGCCGTGGCCGGCGACGACGACGCGGCCGTGGTTGAAGAAGTCCGCGAGCATCATGAACCCGGCTCCCTCGTGGCCGATCAGGTTCTCCTCGGGAATCCGGCAGTCGTCCAGGGTGATGTGGGCCTGCTTCGATGCGCGCATCGCCATCTTCTCGGGGATGTGTTCGGCCTCGTAGCCGTCGGTGTCGGTCGGGACGATGAACATCGAGTGGTTCCCGTACCGGTTGTCCTCGTCGTCGCCCGTCCGCGCGTAGAGGGTCACCCAGTCCGCCTCGACGCCGTTGCCGATCCAGTACTTCTCGCCGTCGAGCACGTACTCGTCGCCGTCTTTCTCCGCGCGGGTCTGCATCCCCGCGAGGTCGCTGCCCGTCTCCGGCTCCGAGACGGCCAGCCCCGAGAGTTGTTCGCCCTCGGCGACCGGCCGGATGTACTCCTCGCACTGCTCGTCGGAGCCGTACTCGTAGGTGATCTCGCAGCCGAAACTCGCGAGCTGGAGCGTCAGCGCGATGCCGGCGTCGGCCCGGTAGAACTCCTCGGTGAGCGCGAGCAACTGCGGCAGGTCCAGCCCCCGGCCACCCCACTCCTCGGGGATGTCCTGTGCGACCAGGTTGGCCTCCTGGCCCGCTTCGAGAATCTCGTGGGGGTACTCGCCCGCCTGGAAGTACTCCTGGGCGTTGGGTTCGATGTGTTCCTGGGCAAAGTCGCGGGCCTCTTCCTTGACGTCGCGGGCGTGCTCCGGGACGATGCTGTCGTCGAGCAGGTCCATGTCCCGTCATCCATGGCAACACGCAAAAGGGCGAGGGGCAACGATGCAAGGTCGTCACGTCGCGGCTATCCGATCGCCGACCCGATCGGGCGCTCACCGCATGGCCCGGACGAGTTCGTCGGCCGACACGTCCGCGTACCGATCGAGCCGCCAGATATCCCACGCCAGGTCGCTGACGAAGTGAACGTAGAGGACGGCCGCGGTCAGGACGGCGAGCGGGACGCTCACTACGGAGAGTAGCGGGACGAAGACTCCGGCGATCACGAGGTGGCTCAGGAGCCGCGAGAGGACGCCGACGTCACCCCGATCGAAGATCCGGCGCTGGTCGGCGACGGCGGCGGCAGGGTTCGAGCAACAGAATCGGACGGCGTCCCAGGTCCCGGTCTTGAGTCGCGCGATGAGAAAGTGGTCGAGATCGACGAGGACGCCGACGGCGGTCCCGTAGGCGACGACGAGTGCAATCGGCAGGGAGACGCCGGCGATGGAGACCGGCGGGAGCGCGTACGCGACGAGCAGGGCGACGACGAACGAGACGGCCGCGTGGTGTTTCGAGTACATCGCAGTCCCTGTCGGCGACGACGACGCCGAGTCACTAAATCGTCCCGACGGCCTCGTACGGTCTGTTGTGATTCGTTACAACGATCCGTATCAACCGGCGAATCCCGAGAGGAGCCACTCGTCGCCGTCGCCGTCCTCGTCCGCGATGCTGGGGGCACTGACGAGCACGAACGCGCTCTCCCGATCGCCGTTACGGATCTGGCGGGTGGACTCGGGTGGGAGCCACAGCGCGTCTCCGGTCTCCATCGCCACGGGATCGTCGTCGACGACCACCTCCGCCTCGCCCTCGATCAGCACGTAGACCTCCTCGTGGTCGTTGTCCGTGTGGTCGTGTGGTTTGCTCTTCCAGCCGGGGTCGCAGCGGGCTACCGTTACCCCGACCTGTTCGGTCTCCAGCGGATCGCTGAGAAAGTGCATCGCGCTCGAGACCTGATCGACCTCCTCGTAGTTGACCTTCCGGTAGGACATGTGCAGTACTTCGACGGGACACCAGTAAAACGATACTGGTGTCTGTAACCCGACGGACGGGTTTCGGGGGGCCCCCGTCTAGGTCTCCTGGGCGATCGGGTCGAACTCGTCGACGGGGATCACGGAGTAATCGACGGTCAGTGCGTCCCTCGTCGCCCGGATCTTCCCGACGAACGTCGAGATGTCCTCGAGTTCGCCCTCGAGCACGAACAGTTCCATACAGTAGTGGTCGCCGACGTGGCTGTGGAAGTTCGACGCGACCAGGTCCTCGTGTTCGTGACGGAGGTGCATCATTCGCTCTTCGACGCTCGTGGTCTCGTAGTCGAAGAGGACGGTAACGATTCCCATCAGGTCCCGGTCCTCGAGTCTCGTCTCCTCGAACTCGCCGAGCAGGTTCCGCGAGGCTTCCCTGACGACCTCGCTTCGGCCGGTGTAGCCGTGTTCGTCGGCGAACTGGTCGAGTCGTTCGAGGAGTTCGTCGGGCATCGAGACGCTGACGACTGCCATGTAATAATCCAGCCGTCGTAATCTATTAAGGTTTATCATCCCACTCCTGTCGAGCGTCGGCGATCGGATCACGGCCGACGACGACGGCCGCGTCGGTGTGACAGCCGACCCCACAAGTTTTGCGGACTCGGCCACATCGATACCCATGTACCTTCCACACCGTACGTGGCCCGAGCTATCGGGGTACTTCACCGACGAATCGCTCGCCGTCGTCCCGATCGGCTCGACCGAACAGCACGGCCCGCACCTGCCCGAAGGCACCGATCACCTGATCGCCGAGGCGCTCGCACGCGAAGCGACCGACCGGACCGGCTTCCTGTGTACCCCGCCGCTCCGGATCGGCGCCAGTTCGCACCACCGGCAGTTCCCCGGCACGATGTGGGTCGATGCGCCGGTCTTTCGGGACTTCGTCGAGAGTTTCTCGCGGAACCTCACCGACCACGGGATCGATCGTATCGTCTACGTCAACGCCCACGGGGGCAACGTCGCCCACCTCCAGGAGGTCGGCCGCCGGCTTCACGAGGACGAGACGGCGTACGCGATCGAGTGGATGTGGGACGAGTCGATCCCCGAACTCATCGAGGAGGTTTTCGAGACCCCCGGCCCCCACGGCGGGCCGAAGGAAACGGCCATGATCATGCACATCGCCGGGGAACTCGTCCGGACGGATCGACTCGAGGACGCCCGCGACGGCGGCGCGACCTTCGACTACGACGCCGCGCTGGTCCACGGCGCGCGCACGTTCTACGATTCGATCGAGAACAGTCCGAACGGCGTCTTCGGCGACCAGACCGACGCGACGCCCGAAATCGGCGAACGCCTGTTCGAGGCCGCGACGGAGCAACTCGTCGCCCTCCTCGAGTGGCTCGACGACCAGCCGAGGGAGCTACTCCTCCCGGAACCGTACGTGGAATCACGGCCTGGCGACGACTGATAGCTCCGCTCCCGGCAGTTGCAGGCGCGATCGGACTAATCGATCGTTACGGAGGCTATCGCTCGAACTGGATTCTGCCCGTTCACATCGACTCGACTCCCGTCCATCTACCCGTCCAGACCGGCGCCGTTCCCAGATTTACGGCTTCAGTTGGATCGATTCCCCCGATCGACGCCCGCGACGACCGACGAGCGTCCGACGTTTCGCCGATCGGTCATGAATGAAACTCGGTAGATACCCGCTCGCGTCGCGTCCCGACGGCGACCGCGCCACACCGGACTGACCTTGCCGGAGTGCGACGGCGAACCCAATTATCGGTTATCGCTAGCGGGAACGGTGCTCGTCGTGCCGTCCGGTCGCTTCGCGCGAGTCAGTTACGCTGACGGAGTCACCGATCCGTCACGGTCCGTACGTCGCACAATTCGGAGTAACAGACACTTCAATAGCGGCGTCGTCTTCGGCGACGACTGGTTGGTTTCACGATAGATCGATAGGCACTCAATTACAAAGGACGGCCGGTGGCAACGCCAATCGCGCATGCTACAGCCACATCCCGCTCAAGCGCAGGTCCCCGAATGGCTTCAGGACCCCGTCGCCGAACTGGTGACGTTCCTGCCGCGCCTCGTCGGCGCGCTCGTGATCCTCCTCGTCGGCTGGATCCTCGGGCGCGTCGCTGCGGGCGTCGTCAGACGACTCGCCGACGGTATCGAACTCGATCGAATGGTCCTCGAGACGCCGCTCGGCCGCATCCTCGGGGGCACCGAACGGGCGGTGTCGAGCGCGTTCGGGTCGCTCGCGAAGTGGTTCGTCTACGGCCTCGCGATTCTCGCGGCCGCGAACGCCCTCGCAATCGCGACGCTGTCGGAGTGGATCTCGACGGCCGTCGCGTACCTGCCGGCGTTCATCGCCGGCCTGCTCGTCATCGTCATCGGCTTCGTCGTCGCCGACTTCATCGGTGACGTCATCGAGCGAACGCGGGCGGCGACGGAATCCGCCTACGCCAGCTGGTTCGCCAACGGCGCCCGGATGTTCCTTTACTTCACGGCGATCGTCATCGGCCTCGACACGATGGGGATCGACGTGGGGATCCTCTACGTCTTCGCGCGAGCGCTCGCGTGGGGGCTCGCCGCGGCCGTCGCCATCGGTGCCGGCGTCGCGTTCGGCTGGGGCGGCAAGGACTACGTCGCCGACAACATCGATCGCTGGATGGGACGCACCGCGAGTGTGACGCCAGACGAAGGTTCCGGTAGCGGCGGACGATCGGGATCGACCGAGCGTTCCCGCAGCAGCCAGTCGCGCGGCACCGACCGCGAACCCGGCTCCGAACCCGGCCCCGGTCCGAGCGACGACGACGACTGATCCGCGCAGTACGGGTTACTCCGCGGCCGACCGAACCCGCGGCGCTTTTTCGGACGACTCGTGGGGAAAGAGCGGCTTGACCGGGACGATCACGAACGACTTGACGAGTCGATCGCCGCCCGGTCGCCACTTCTCGAGCCGTGCGACCGTGTGGGTCTCGGCATAATAGTCCTCGATCCGCGCGACGGCGCGTTCGAAGGCGTCCCTGTCGAACTGGGCGGCCGAAACGCGATCGCTGACGACCGCGATCCCGTTCGTGCGTGCGTACACGTCGAGTCGCCCCTCGAAAACGTGCTCCAGGTCCTCGATGCAGTCGTGAACGTCGCCGACCCCCGACTGCTCGCCGTCGGTCGGGAACGAGACGTACGCCTGGTACCGATCGGGCCGTTCCGTGACGTGTCGTTTCCAGCGTCGCTTCGCGGCCGCCAGCACGCCGCGACCCGGAAGCCGGGAGGTGACGTCACCTCCCGAGGGGATCGCTCGCCGGGCGCGCGCCAGCATCCGCATCGCCATCTCCTGGATCGCGTTCCACATTCGTGTTTACCGTCGTCTCGTCCGCACCGGTAATACGTCCTTTGTTGTCGTCTCCGCGCGAGCGACCGAGCGGAGCAGGGTTCGTCGCCGACAGTCCGGGAGGGTTTTGTAGACCGACCCGCAACCCCCTCAGCAGGCATGACTCGCCCGTTTTCGGTCCCGGGATCGGCGCAACTCGTCGGTTCCGTCGCCCTCGTCGCCGTCGGCGTCGCGGTTAATACTGGCTTGAACTCGCCATACCGGATGGTCCCGGCCCTGCTGTTGCTAGCCGCCGGCGTCGCCGGCGTGGCCACCGCCGCCCGCGACTACTCCCCCGATCGACTCCGTCTCGCGACGGGACGCTGGTGGACCCTCGCGTTCGTCGCCTTCCTGCCGTACGGACTCGTGATGGCCCCCGGGAACGACTCGGCCGCGGCCGTCGCCGACGTCCTCGCCGGACCGGTCGCCGCGATCGTCCTCGAGTCGATCGCCGGCGCCGTGATCTGCTGTGCCGTGGCGATAACGATCCTGTACGGCTTCGCCACGTACGGCATCCACCCGGGACGTCCCACGCCCGAGGAACGCGTTCTCGAGGACTGATCGCCGGTCGTGGCGGCCCAACAGGTATTTGTACGATGGCACACTCTTCCCAGCAAAACGGTGCCTGACGTGATCCAGACAGTACCTCGGTCGGATCGGTTCCTGCTCGCCGTTTCGTTCGCCTCGTTCGCCGTCGCCGGCGTCTCGACCGGTCCGGACGACGCGCTCGCGCCGACGCTCGGCGCGACCGCACTCGCCGTCGCAGGCGTCTACGCACTCGCTAGGTACGCCGGCGCGGTGTCCCGACGGACCCTCGCACTCGCCGCGCTCGGCTACTGGCTGGCCTTCCTCGCGATCGCCCCGCTTCACGCCGTCGGACTGGAAACCCTCGGCTCGATCGTCTACGGGCCGTCCGAGGCGATCGTCCTCGCCGTCACCGCCGTCACGTGGGCGACGTTGCTGTCGGCCTGCGGGACGACCGCGTTTCTCGGGTTCCGGGAGTACGGTTCCCGGGCCGCGATCGACGCCCCGGAAGAACAGGTTCTCGACGGCGATACGCCCTCTGACTACTGATTCCTCCCGACGACTGGCGGCGCTCACTCGACCCGGTAACTCACCGCGATTCCTTCGCCGAGCGGCAACACGATCGTCTCGAAGGCCGGATCGCCCGTCACGCGCTCGAGGTAGTCGGCGATCCCCTGCGTGTGGTCGTTCACGTCGTCGGGCGCTCCGCCCTCGGCCAGGTCCAGCAGTTTTTCGAACTCGATCGGACCGGCCGTGATCGCGTTGTCCGCGACGACGACCCCGCCGACCGGGACCTTCGACCGGATCGCCTCGAAGGCGTCGGCGTAGCGGTGTTTCTGGTGGTCGATCAGGACGACCTCGAACGGCCCCTCGTAGCGCTCGATCGCGTCCATCGCGTCCCCGAGTTCGTACCGGGCGCGATCGTCGTACCCGCCCTGCCGCATGTACTCGCGGGCGAGGTCGAGTTCGTCCTCGTCGACCTCCGTGAGGACGATGTCGCCGTCCTCGGGGAGCGTGTCGGCGAACCAGTACGCCGAGTAGCCGTAGCCGGAGCCGAACTCGAAGATCCGCTCGGCCTCGGCCAGTCGTGCGACGAACCGGAGGAACGCGCCGACCTCGGGGCCGACGTGGGGGAACCCCTCCCGTTCGGCGTACTCGTCCATCTCGCGGAGCGTCTCGTCCGGCTCCGGACCGATCGCGCGAACGAACCGGGTGATCTCAGGCGTGAGTACCTCGACCATACGGGACCGTCGGACGCGGACTACATAGCGTTCCGGGAGGCAGACGTATTTGAGGCCTGCTCTGGAACCGCAGGGCATGGACGACGACCTCCTCGACGAGACGATCGACCGCGTCGCCGACCGGTACGGGATGGCGGTCGCCGACGACGACCGTCCGTCCCACCGCGAGACGATCCGGACGCTCGCGGCGACCGCCGAGGCGTTCGAGGTGGAGCCACCGGCCAGCGACGAACCGACCGACGTGCGGGCGGGTGAGGACCCGTACAACGCGTTCCGGCGGGAGTTCGACCTCCCGCCGACCGCGACGGACGGCCCGCTCGCAGGGCTCGACATCGCGGTCAAGGAGAACACGGTCGTCGCCGGCGTCGAGACGACGTGTGGGTCGCCCGGCTTCTCCTACACGCCACCCTACAGCGCGACGGTCGTCGAACGACTCCGGGCCGGCGGCGCGTCGATCGTCGGGACGACGAACATGGACGAGTTCGCCTACTTCACGACCGGCGAGACTTGCGCCCACGGGCGGGTCGAGAACCCCGCCGCCGACGGTTGTGTCCCGGGTGGCTCCTCGAGCGGGAGCGGCGCGGCGGTCGCCGGCGGGCTGGTCGACGCCGCGCTCGGGACCGACACCGCCGGCTCGATCCGTATCCCCGCCTCGTTCTGCGGCGTGGTCGGGATCAAACCGACCCACCGGCTCGTCTCCCGGTTCGGCGTCGTCGACCTGTCGCCGTCGCTCGATCACGTCGGCCCGCTCGCGACCGACGTCGAGACTGCGGCGACCGCCCTCGACGCGATCGCCGGGCCGGACATCGCGGATCCGTCGACCCACGCCACGCCGGCCGGACACGCCAGATCGCCGTTCCCGGCGGCGCTCGACGCGGGCGTCGACGGGCTGACCCTCGGGGTCGTCGAGGAGTCGATGGCACTCGCGACGGACGACGTCCGCGACGCGATCGAGGCGACCCTCGACGACCTCGCGGCGGCCGGCGCGACGATCGATCGGGTCTCGATCGAGGGCTACGATCTCGTCGGCGCGGCGGTTGGAACGCTCATCGGGGCCGAGTTCGCCGCGTTCGTCGCCGACCGTGGCGTCCAGTACGGGCTGGGAACGGGGACGACGAAGTGCCTCCACGACGCGATCGCCGAGGCGACCGACGACTGCGAGTTCGGCGAGAACGTCCGCGAACAGTTGCTCTACAACGGCACGCTCAACGAGGCGCTCGGGGGCCGACACTACGTGGCGGCCGCGGATTTCCGGCGACGGTTCACGGCGACCGTTCGCGAGCAGTTCCTGGACGTCGACGCGCTGGTGACCCCGACGACGCCCACGACGGCACCCGCGTTCGGCGCGGTACAGGGGATGGACGGATTGTTGCGAACGATGGCCAACACCGCGCCGTTCAACCTGACCGGGTCGCCGGCCGTCTCGGTACCGTGTGGCGGATCCGGCGCCGACGCCGACGGCGGCGATCCGATCGGGATCCAGTTCGTCACCGACTGGCACGACGAGGCGACGGCGCTCCGGATCGCACGAACCGTCGAGACCCGCTAGGATGGCCGTGTAAGGGGACCTGACAGTCACGGTGCCATAATACCCTTTACCGTTCGTTCGAAGGTAGACGTGTGAGTCGCTGGGTTCACGTGTTCCTGTTCGGTGTGACGGCGCTCGCCTGCCTTGGCATCGCCGAATGGGTACGGCGACGGGCCGACGGCCGGGCAGGGACCGCGATGATCGCGTTGCTCGTGCTCGACGCGGGGTGGACGGGCGCGATCGCGCTCCAGCTGGCGTCCACCTCGATGCGGTGGCAGACGGTCTGGTTCTACGCGTGGCAGCCGATCGCCTTCGCCACTCCCGTCGTCTGGTTCGTCTTCACGCTACTCTACACGGGCCGCGATCACTGGCTCACGCGGCCCGTCCTCGCCGTGCTCGGGCTGACGACCGTCGGCCCGACGGCGATCCTGGTGACCGATCGGTACCAAGGTGCGATCGGCTGGGGTCCGCAGTGGATCACGGAGCCGTTTCCGCACCTCGCCGGCACGGTCACGCCCGAGTACGCGCTCTTGCTGGTGTTTCTGTACTGCTATCTCTTCGGCGGACTGGTTCTCACCGGACTGTTGGTCGTCCGATCGCGCAACGTCTCGCGGGCACAGAGTGCGGCGCTACTGGTCGGTGCCCTCGTTCCCATCGTGATCAACGCCGCGAGGTACACCGGCCTGCTCCCCGCGCCGGGAGTCGAGTACACGGCGCTCGGGGCCGGGCCGTTCGGCGCCGCAGTCGCCTGGGCGCTGTTCAACAGCCGCCTGTTCGCCGTCGCGCCCCTCGCGCGTGACGCGGCGCTCGAGGTCGTCGGGGACGGCATCGTGCTCGTCGACGAATCGTTGGCCGTCGTCGACTACAACGCCCAGGCGAGCGCCCTCCTACCGGGGCTGGCCTCGACCGATGACGAATCCCTCGGCGACGTCTGTCCCGACGTCGTCGACGAGTCGGGCGCGTTTCGCTCCGACGTCACGGTTCGACGAGACGGGACTGAACGACGACTCGTCGTCGAGGAGACCCCGATCGAGCGTGGCGGACGGCGGTACGGGTTCGTCGTCGTCGTCCGGGACGTAACGGAACTCGAATCGTACGCCCGGGAACTCGAGGCGAAGACCGAGCGACTGGAACAGTTCGCCAGCCTGGTGTCACACGACCTCCGCAATCCGGTCGCGGTCGCCCGCGGCTACGTGGAACTCGCGATCGAAACCGACGACGTCTCCCACCTCGAAGATTCGATCGAGGCACTCAATCGGATCGACGAGACGATCGAGGTCCTGCTGACCATCGCCCGGGAGGGAACCGCCGCCGAAGACCTCGAACCGATCGCCCTCGAGAGCGCGGTCAGGGCGGCCTGGGAGACGTCCGACACCGGGAACGCGTCGCTGTCGATCGACCTGGAGGCCGAGCGCGTACTGGCCGATCGGCCCCTCCTCACGGAGATCCTGGAGAACCTGTTTCGGAACAGCGTGGATCACGGATCCACGAGCAGTCGGCCGAAGGCCGACGACAGTGTCGACCACGGGTCGACAAGCAGTCAGCGCGGTTCCCGCGCTGACAACAGCGTGGATCACGGATCCACGAGCAGTCGGCCGAAGGCCGACGACAGTGTCGACCACGGGTCGACAAGCAGTCAGCGCGCTTCCCGCGCTGACAACAGCGTGGATCACGGATCCACGAGCCCTCGTTCGCAGGCTCACGAGGACAGCGTGGATCACGAATCGTCGAACGAGCCGATCGACGACGCGGGAACTGACGCGAACCGCGGCAGGGGAATCACGGTCCGCGTCGGCTCGCTCGCTGACGGCTTCTACGTCGAGGACGACGGCCCCGGCATTCCGCCCGACAGGCGTGAGGAGGTCTTCGACTACGGGTTCACGACCGACAGCGACGGGACCGGGTTCGGGCTGGCGATCGTCGACAGCCTCGCCGCGAGCCACGGCTGGGAGGTCTCGGTGACCGACGGCTCACGCGGCGGTGCCCGGTTCGAGTTCCGCGGCGTCGAAGTGCCGGACGTCCACGAGGCCTGACGTCCGCCCGGCGGCGACCGGCGTGGGTGGTCACGATTCGGCGTCCGATCCGGGAGACGACGAGGGGCGCGCCGGTACGGTATCCTTTTTGCCGTTCCGGATCGTCATTCCACCCGATATGTCCGCCGAGAACCCGCTCGCCGACAGCGTCGACAACCTGGTGTACGAACCGGTACAGGTGCACGAAGGGGGAATCGATCTGACGGTCAGCGCGATCTACGAGGTCGCCGACCCCGGTCGCATCGACTTCGGCGGCGACGAACTCGAGGACGCCGACCTCGAACCGGTCCCGACCGACCTTCGCGATCCGGACGACGACTACGGCTGGTGGGACCTCGATGGCGGCCAGTACGTCGTCCAGCACAACGAGTTCCTCACCGATCCCGATCGGCCGTTGCTCCTCCAGCCGCGGAACGAACTCCTCGCCCGCGGGGGGTCTCACCCCACCGTCCAGGTCGCGTCGCATCTCCCCCTGATTCCGCTCACCGTCCCGGACGGCGGCCTCGAACTCAAGGAGAACGCGCGCGTCTCGACGCTCGTTCCGATCGGACCCGGACGGGACTGATCGATCGCCGGGATTGCAACGGCGATCGAACCCGCGGTCCGCCGTTCGAACACGAATCGCGGTCGAGAAGGACCCGCGTTTGCCGTCAGTCGATTCCTACCGACCCTCGAACTCCGGATCGCGATCCTCGAAGAAGGCGGTGACGCCCTCCTCGTGGTCGTCGGTCCCGAAGACGATCCCCTGTGCGGTCGCCTCGTCGACCAGGGCCTGCTCGATGGACTTGTCGAGCCCCTCGCGGACCAGGCGGTTCATCTGTCGCATCGCCACCGGCGGGCCGGAGACGATCGTCTCCACCAGATCCGCGACCCGCTCGTCGAACTCGTCGTCACTGTAGACGTGGTTGACGAGGCCGAGTTCTTCGGCGTGGTCCGCGCCGACGATGTCGCCGGTCAGGACCAGTTCCTGAGCGACGTTCTCGCCGACGACCCGCGGGAGGAGGTACGACGTGCCGGCGTCGACGCTCAGTCCCACCTGCCGGAAGACGAACCCGAAGGCGGCGTCCTCGGTCGCGAGCTGGATGTCGCAGGCCAGCGCGAGGTTCGCGCCCGCGCCGACGGCGGGGCCGTCGACGAGCGCGATCGTCGGCAGCGGGAACGTGACGAGTCGCGCCATCGTCTCGTTGGTCGTCCGCTCGAGGTAGCGAACCCGTTCGTCGATCGGCATGTCGCCCTGGATGCCCTCGATCATCGCCTCGACGTCCCCGCCAGCGGAGAACGACCCGCCCGACCCCTCGACCACGACGCAACGAGCGTCGCTCTCCTCGATCTCGTCGAGGGCCGCCACGATGCCCGCACCGATCTCCGCCGAGAGCGCGTTCCGGCGATCGGGCTGATCGAGCGTGATCGTCGCGACCCCGTCGTCCTCGACCTCGAGTTGCACCGCGTCACCGAGGGTCATTACTCTGCCTCCGCGGCTGATTCGTCTCGGTCGCGGAGTTTGAACTTCTGGACCTTGCCGGTCGTCGTCCGCGGGAGTTCCTCGACGAACTCGACCTCGCGGGGGTGTTTGTACTCCGCGAGGTTGGTCAGGCAGTACCCCTTGAGGTCGTCGGGCGTGACGTCCGCGTCGGGCGTGGGAACGACGAACGCCTTGACGGTCTCGCCGCGGCGCTCGTCGGGAATCCCGACCACTGCGGCGTCGGCGACGGCCTCGTGCTCGAAGAGGAGTTCCTCGACCTCCCGCGGGTAGACGTTGTAGCCGCCGGTGACGATCATGTGCTTCTCGCGATCGACGACGTAGAAGAAGCCGTCCTCGTCGTGATAGCCCAGGTCGCCCGTGTGGAACCAGCGTCTGCCGTCTTCCTCCGTGAACGCCTCCTCGTTGGCCTCGGGCAGGCCGTAGTAGCCTTTCATCACGTTCGGGCCAGAGACGACGAGTTCGCCGGTAATCTCACCGAGATCGACCGCTCCGGCGGCTTCGCCGTCTTCTCGCGGGCTTCGCCCGCTCGAACGGTTCGCGGAACTTCGTTCCGCGCTACCTTCGCCTCGTTGCGTCTTCGACGCAACGCTCTCCTCGTCGATCGGTCCCTCCTCAACGGGCGCGACCTCCTCGAAGTTCTCGTCGACGACCTTCGAGTCGACGCCGGGAACGGTCTTGCCGATGCTGCCGACGCGACGCCCCTCGATCGGGCTGTTGAAGTGGGTGATCGGGCTCGTCTCGGTCAGGCCGTACCCCTCGTAGATTTTCGGCTCGTAGCGGTCCTCGAACTGGCGCAGCACCTCGACGGGAATGCCGGAGCCGCCGACGCCACAGAGCCGCAGCGAGGAGAGGTCGAATGCCTCGGCGTCGGGCTGGTTGATGATGTCGTTGTACATCGCCGGGACGCCGTGCATCAGCGTCAGTTCCTCGTCCTCGACGATCGAGACGGCCTCTTGGGCGTCCCACTCGGGGACCGCGTAGTACATGCCGCCGTTGAACAGCGTCGAGTTCATCACGACGGTCATCCCGTAGATGTGGAACAGCGGCAGGACCCCGAGTTGCTTGTCGTCCGGGCGGATCCCGTCGGGAATGAGCTGGTCCGCCATGTCGGCGTTCGACGCGAGGTTCTCGTGGGTCAACTGGACGCCCTTGGGCTGGCCGGTCGTCCCGCTGGTGTAGGGCTGGACCGCGACGTCGTCGTCGGCCCGATCGACGATCTCGGGCGCGCCGCGGACGAGGAACTCCTCGAACGGCGTCGCGCCCTCCGCCTCGCCGCCCACGCTGACGACGTGCTCGACCGACGTGTCGTCCCGTACCTCGGTGACGAACGGGACGAGGTCGGCGAGCGTGACGACCACCTTGGCCTCGCTGTCGCCGAGCAGGTGACCGATCTCTCGGGCTTTGTACTGCGGGTTCATCGGAACGACGACCCCGCCGGCCCGGAGCGTCCCGTGGAAGGCGATCACGAACGGCGGGACGTTCGGCAGATAGATCGCGACGCGGTCGTCCGCGCCGAGGCCGCGTTCCTCGAGGGCGGCGGCGAACGCGCCCGTCTGCGCCCAGAACTCCTCGTACGTGGTCTCCTCGCCCTGGAATCCGATCGCGGGGGTGTCGCCGTGTTCCTCGACGGCTGCCGCGACGTTAGTGACAAGATTTGGCATGCCTCGTGAGGGACGTTGCCGTGTACCGTAAAAAAGATTTACATTGTTCGGTTCGATGCCCTGTTTTCTTTACCGAAGGTAACAGCGATACGAATCCGACGAAACGACGTCGCTCCACCCGGGGCACGCGAGGCACGGACGGAATCGAGCGGCGACGCTATCGAGCGGCGGGCGGGGCTCGAACGGGGTCGAGGGTATTTAGGCGCGTGCTCCTAACCCACCCGTAAACGATGTACCAGGACGTGCTCATTCCGACCGACGGCAGCGACGGCACGCGACGGGCGATCGCCCACGGGCTGACGATCGCCGATCGGTTCGACGCGACGGTGCACGCGCTGTCGGTCGTGCCGGAGGGGCCGCTCGGGACGCTCGAGAGCGACGAGGCCGAGCGGGCGGCCCAGCGGGCCGTCGCCCGCGTCGAGGCCGACGCACAGGACGACGGCCTTTCAGTGACGACGGCGGTCCGCCGGGGGGTGCCACACGAGGAAATTCTCGACTACGCGGACGAGCAGGGCGTCGACCTGATCATCATGGGGACGCAGGGACGGACCGGGCTCGATCGGGTCCTCGTCGGCAGCGTCACCGAGCGACTCGTCCGGATGGCCGACGTGCCGGTCGTCACCGTCAGGCTGACCGACGAGATCCGCATCGAGGACGTCGAGGAGGCGACCCGCCTCGCCCGGGAGACCGCCGAAGACGCCGGCCACGCGGACGTCTCGATCGTCGGGGAGCCACACCGAACCAGCGGGTCGTGGATCGTCAACGTCGAGACCGAGTCCGGGCTGATCCAGGTCGCCGTCGACGCCGTCAGCGGCGACGTTCGGATCGCCGAACGGGGCGACTGATACGGTTTACTGTACGTCAGTTCCGGCGCAACCGCGACCCGGGCGGCGGTTGCGCCGGTAACTCGGTACAGCAATCCGTATGAGACCGTACGAAGCCTGCCAGCGTGCCGCAGCGGCCGACCGAGAGCGCACGAAGGCGCGACCGATCCGGTGCCGATCAGTCGTCCGATCGATCGCGGGCACGGGTTCGTTCGTTCTCGGTGTCACAGGAACGCTGCGCCGTCTCGATGACGACCGGTGCCAGGGTGGCGGTGAGCGACCGCGCCAGGTCCGCGACGAGCACGCGCTGGTCGTCCGTGAGGTCGTCGCCAGCGGCCGACTCCAGGCGCTCGATCGCACGGGCGCGTTGCTCGCGTTCCACCTCGCAGGCTCGCTGGAGACACTGTACGGACAGCGAGTCGGGTTCGCGATCGGTGGTGGATCCAGCGGCCATCGCCCGCGAGTTGTGCGGACAGCGACCAGAAGCTACTCCCGAACGTCTTCGCCCGTTCTCGGCCGTCCGCG
Organism: Halosolutus amylolyticus; assembly: GCF_023566055.1. Taxonomy (NCBI): domain Archaea; kingdom Methanobacteriati; phylum Methanobacteriota; class Halobacteria; order Halobacteriales; family Natrialbaceae; genus Halosolutus; species Halosolutus amylolyticus. Next base: position 181,855 of record NZ_JALIQP010000001.1, read on the forward strand.
AATCGAACGCGACGGGGCCGGTCGAAGCCCGACGATCGGACAGGGGTACATGTTCGGGAGGAGGTACTGAACGGTCCCGTCCGTACGCACGGGTATGAACCCGTTCTCACGCGCATCGTCCGCGTCCGACTCGGCAGCCGATCCCGGCTTCGACGACTGGGGCGCGTTCGTTCCCGAGAACGTCCCCGACCCCGGCCCGTTCCTGGCCGAGCACGACGTCCTCGCCGGATCGAGACACGCCGCCTTCCACGCCCTCACGCGGGAGTGCTTCGAACAGCGCGGCGTCTACGACGCGACGTTCGGCTACAACCTCGCGAAACTCAATCTCGATCGTCGCCACCCGGAAGCAGGGTTCCGGTACGCCGAAGACGCCGACGATCCGGCCGTTCTGCGCGCCGAGTTCACCCCCACGACCGAGTTCTGTCCGCAGGCCGACGCGCTCGTCAAGGGCTCGTTCCGGGCCTGGAACGGCCTCCGCGATCGCCACGAGTACGACCTGGTCCGGGTTCGGGTGCACCCCTCCCACCACCAGGCGGTGGGGCTCAACGACGCGCTGGAGCGCCTCGAAGCCGAATTTCGCGAGACCGGGGCGGTCCCCGGCGAGTCCGGCGGCCCCGATCCGGGATCGTCCGACGGGACGCGGTCCTCCCCGTTCTAGACGCGAATGGGCGCGAGTAGTTCTGCGACGGTCGCGCGCTGGTCGCGCGCCTTCGTCGCGACCGGGATCGCCTTCTTCGTCGCCTGGCAGGTCGCCGTACTCGCCGGCTATCCGCGATCGGCGACGGTCGCGCTCGGCCTCTACGGCTTCGTCTTCCACGTCGTCTTCGGGAAGGGGTACCAGCTGATCCCCTCGTACTTCGGGCGGGCCCTCGCCGTTCCGCGGGCGCCGGCCGTTCACCTTCCGCTCGCGATGATCGGGACGATCGGCGCGTTCGCGGCCGGTGCCGGGATCGGCTCACGGCCGCTCGCCCTCGTCGGGGCGACGGGCTGGTTCGTCGGCTGTCTCGTCTTCGTCGCGAGCCTGCTCTGGACCGTCCGGGGCAACCTGACCGGCCGCGAGACAGCGACCGGGGCGACCGACGCCCATCGCGAGGGGGTCGATCGGCTGGCCAACGCCGCCGTCCCGGTCGTACTCGCGTACCTGCTGGTCGGATCGGGACTCCCCCTGGCGGCCGCCCTCGGTGTCGGGCCGCCGGGACTGCCCGGGAACGGCCCGTCGACGACCCACCTGCTCGCGGCCGGAGCGGCGGCCCTGCTGGTGTTCGCGATCGGGGTCAGGCTGTTACCGCGACTGCTCGTGGCCGATCCCGCGCCGGCGCTCGTCGCGATCGTCCTCCCCGCAGGCGCACTCGCGCCGGCGTTGCTCGCGATCGATTTCCACGGCGGCACGCTGTTTCGCGTCGGTGCCGGTCTCGAGGCGATCGCGCTGGTCGGATTCGCGATCACGTACGCCGACCTCCACCGGCAGAGCGATCGGGACCGCGCGGGGGGCCGGGCGATCCTCGCCGGCGTCGGCGCCGGCGCGCTCGTCGCCCTGCTTGGACTGTTGTTCGCGTTCGCGCCCGCCGCGAGCGTCCCGGCGACCGCGTTCACCGCCCACTACCGGCTCGCACTCGGCGGGTTCGTCGGCCTGACGATCGTCGGCGTTACGTACCACTTCTACCCGCCCGCGATCGCCACGGCCCCGGGTACCGGCGACCGGACCGCGAGGCTATCGATCGCGGTACTCGTCACCGGACTGGGACTGGAGGTCGCGGGCCTGCTCGCACCGATGCCGCCGCTGGTCGGGGCCGGCCGCTGGCTTTCGGTGCTCGGCGCGGCCCTGTACGCCGCCGTTCTCGGCGCGGTCTTTCACGCGCGACCGGGGTGAACTGGCCCGCGGGAGGCGCTACTCCGCCCGCGCCTCGAGCCAGCGGACCGCCGGGGTCGCGGTGATCCCGTGGACGACGATCGAGAGGAGGACGACCGCGCCGACGATGGCCCACACGAGATCGGCGTCGGGAAACGCGGCTTCGTTCAGCCCGTGGGCGAGGTAGTAGAACGAGCCGATCCCCCGGATGCCGAAGAAGGCGATCGTCGCCCGTTCGGCGGGGTCGCGATCGAACCCGAGAAACCCAACCACGCCGGCGAGGGGCCGGACGACGAACACGATCGCGATCGCCGCGACGATCGCCTCCGTCGTGAGTGGGTCGAGCAGTCCGCCGACGATCGCGCCGCCGAAAAAGAGCATGATGAGGGCCATCATCACCTGTTCGGCGAACTCGCTCACCTCGTGGAGAGATCGGTTGTACTCGTGCGAGCGCTCGTAGTGTCGGACCACGAGCGCCGCGACGAACACCGCGATGAACCCGTAGCCCCCGGCGAGTTCGGTTGCCCCGTAGACGAGCAGGGTTCCGGCGATCGCCTCGAGACCCTGAACCGACTCCGCGACGGGCGTATCGGGTTCCGTGGCGAAGACGAGTCTGGCGGTCAGGTAGCCGAGGAGGATCCCGAGGAGCACGCCGACGACGATCCGGTAACCGACGTCGACGATAAGCCACTCGCCCAGCCAGTTGCCGGGCGCGAGGCCGACGAGGGCGACCGCGATCGCCAGGTTCGTAAACGGGAAGGCCAGCCCATCGTTCAACCCCGCCTCGGAGGTGAGAGCGAACCGGACCTCGTCTTGCTTCCCGGCCGCCGCTTCCAGCGGCTCGGCCTCGGTACCCATTCCCGGTCCGCGGACCTGGACTTCCGACGCGAGCACCGGATCGGTCGGGGCGATACACGCGCCCAGCAGGATCGCGGTCGGGATCACGAGGCCGCTCCACCAGCCCAGCAGCGCCGCTCCGGCGATCGACAGCGGCATCGTGATCGCGAGCAGTCGCCACGTCGAGGCCCACGCGCGCAGGCCGGGCACGCGATCGATCTTCAGTCCGACGCCCATCAGCGCGACGATGACGCCCAGTTCCGCGAGGTGCTCCGTCGTCGTTCCCTGCTCTAGCGGGTCCGGCGGGGGGAGCCCGATCGGGGCACCGAACACGAGCATGCCGAGAGCGACGAAGAAGATCGGCATCGAGATCGCACGATCGGAGACGAACCGCGGGAGGACGGCGACGCCGAACAGTGCCACGCCGATCACGACCAGGCCAACGTTGTACAGCTCGAGGGCCATCTGGCTGGTCAGTCCTACGACAAATCACGCCTTTAGCCCGGTGCCGGCGTTTGCAGAACGAAGCCATTTGCCGCGAGACGGCGAGGCCACGTCCATGGACCGATCGCCCTCCGCCGAGCCCGGCGGGACGACGCGGCGGCGATTCCTGCGGGCTAGCGGGGTCGCCGCGCTCGCCGCAACCGCCGGCTGCATCGAAGAGATGGGAACGGAGTTCCCGAAAAACCGGACGTGGCCGACCGCGGAGTACGTCCCCTCGCTCCCCGTCGAAGAGCGATCGTCCGTGCTCGAGGAGCGGATCCCGGACCTCGCGAGTGCCGAAATCACCGACCCCGACGGCCTCGCGTCGACGCTCGGCGAATACGACATCGCGGTCGAGTCGATCGAACGGGAGCGGGACGTACTGGCGCTCGAGTACGTCAACGCGGATCACTATCGCGAGGGCGACCTCCACGACGTTGCCCTGATCGCGGGCGGCTACGCGGCGCTGGTCGACGCCGGCTACGACGCCGTCGCACTCGGGGCGACGATCCTCGACGACGCGCCGGCGTCGTACGGGTCGGTGACGGTCGAGACCTCGTGGGCGGAACAGTACAACGAGGGCGAACTGACGGCCGCCGAGTACGGCGAACTCGTCGTGAAAACGATCGAGTCACAGCGGTCGGAGCCGGCTGTCGGCGTCTCGCCCGAGGAGTAACGTCGGCGTGCTTCTCCGGCCGGGTCGACGCGCCGACTACTCGTCCACGGACACGCCGACGTCTGGATCGCCCGGTTCCGCCGCCGCGGATTCCTCCTCCGGTCCGATCCCGCTCGCGAGGACGCCCGCGATCCCGTCCGGACCGTGACGGTGGATCGTCAGGAGCATGTTCAGGACGAACAGGCCGAATCCGACCGTCATGAGGAGACTGCCCGCGACCGTCACGGCTGTCGGGAGGGCAACCAGCGGCCCCGCCGCCAGGCCGACGAACCCGACCAGCGTCAGCAGGAAGTCGGCTCGCTCGAGCCGATCGTCGTACAGGTCGTCGATCATCGGCACCTGCTCGAAGCCGAGCCGATCGCTGTAGCGATCGATCCAGATGATGAAGGGGACGATGTGGTAGAGCGAGCCGACCACGACGAACGCGAAGACGCCGACGAGGAGCACGTCGGTCCCGTCCGGATGCCCGAAAAGCGTGGCGTAGCTCGCGGGGTCGCGCCACCACGCCGGTACCGCGAGCGCGATCCACGCCGCGAGCGAGGCGACGACCACCCAGTACCGCTTCGTCATCGGGGATCGATCGACCGTCGAGTGCAGTAGTAGTCGGGCGACAACGACGGCGAACGCGGCGAGTCCGGCGAGAAGAGCGAGCGCCCCGATTCGAGCGGCCGGTTCCGACCCGAGGCCGCGGCTCGCGGCGAACAGGACCAGTCCGGCGGGAAAGAGCGCCTGCTCGAGGGCCAGCAGTCGCTCGTCGATCGGGTCGAACTCTGCCTGGGTGAACATCTGGCCGAGCTGTGCGAGCGCGCCGACGATCGTCGCGAGGACGGCGCCGTAGAGGGCGAGGGTCGCGTGGACGAGGAGGACGTCGCCCCTCGTGAGGGCGATCCCGTCGAAGGCCGGCCTCGTGAAGTCGACGGCCATGAGATAGCCGAGCGGTGCGAGGGTGGCGAAGCAGGCGAGCGCGAGCGCGAAGTGGCGCTCGGTGAAATCCAGCGGTCGGGCCGCCCACAGCGTCCGCCCGACGTTGTAGACGAACACCAGGAGACCCAGCAGGATCGCCGCCGCGACGAGGGGGAGCCACGCGAACGCGCCGGCGAGCAGGCAGGCGACGAACCCGACGAGCCCGGCGGTGACGAGCCACAGTTGGGCGATCGCGAGCCGTCGCGAGTGGATCGTCACGCCGGACCAGACGGGGACGAACTGGGTCATCGCCCCCATGATCGTCAGCCCGATCCAGCCGAGCAACAGCGCGTGAATCCGTGCGACGCCGGAGAGTCCAGGCACCGTCGTGACGGCCAGGACGGTCCCGCCGACGGCCGCGACGACGAGAAACGAAAGCGCCACGACGAAGTGCCGGAGCGGAATCGCCATCGGGGGCTGCTGGTCGGTCCGCAGCCCGCCCGGTATCTGGTTCATGGGCGATCGTACGGCCGCCACGTCCGTCCCGTTGTAGCCGAACACGTTCGGAGGGGACTGTTTGCCCGTGGCCGTCCTATCGTGGCCTATGACAGCCGAGACGACGATCGATCAGCGCGCACAGCAGGCCCGGACGACGACGGTCGAGGTCCGGTGTACCGGTCACGTCCGCGACGCCGTCGGATCCCACGAACTCGAGTACACCTTCGAGGGCGATCGACTCCGGGAGTTCCTCGAATCGTTCTTCGCGGAGTACGACGTCGAGGACATGCTCATCGCCGAGACCGAGGCCGAGGCGACCGCCCACGGCTGGGCACCCGTTCCCGACGAACTGCCGGGCACCTGGCGCAAGAACCCCGAGGGGGACCAGACCCGACCCTACGCCCGCGTCTGCATCAACGGGCGGTTCAACGAGCACTACGAGGGGTTCGAGACGACACTCGAGGACGGCGATCGGGTCGCGCTGATCTACCCGTTCATGTTCTGTTGCTGACCGGGAGGAGCCGAACAGGTTCGTCTCAGATCTTACCCCGGCGGGGAGCCAACGACCGACCATGACCGAAGACGTCGCCGACGTCGAACCCGTGACGCGTCGCGAGCACGACGCCTCGTGGTCCGCGAACCTCGAGAAACCCCGCCACGCCGACGATCGCGACCTCGTGATCGAGCAGGCCAGGGACGCGATCGCGGCCACCGCAGGCGGCTATCACGTCAACCTCGTCACCCACGGCGACCACGGCCACCCCGAGGAGTACCTCTGGGACGAACTCGAGGCGACCTTCGACGGGATCGACGTGGAGTACGTCGATCAGTGTGGCTGTGGCGGCCACGTCACGCGAGTCCACGTCGCGTCGTCGGAGTGACTCGAGCCGTCGGTCTGACCGCGGTTCCGCGTCGGAACGCGCAAAATATGCGAACGTTTACTAATGTCTAGCATACTTGTGAGAGTATGTCAACCGATCGGGCAGACCCACAACTACGAATCGACGCCGGAACGTACGAGGACACCCTGGTCGGCCTCCTTCTCGTCGTCCAGTTTGCCCTGGGGGCGATGATAGCCCTCGTCACGGTTGGCTGGCTGTTCTTCACGCTCAACGCCGCATTCGATCCGAATCGGTCGGTCTGGTACTTTTCAGAAGCGATTCCGCTAGTGATCGCGATGGCGGCGGCGCTCTACGCCCTCAGCTACCTGTACGAGAAATAGAAGGTCGTCCCGTATCCGTCTCGTGCCACGCGAACCGCCTCGGGCCTCGACCCGGGGCGGCGCTCAATCGGCCGCGCCACCGATCGCGGATCCGGCCCCCTCGAGCCGGATCTCGTCTTCGCGCAGGTAACACTGCGGATCCGGCGCGAAGAGGTCGCTGGTCTCGGCGAGCGCCCGCAGTCGGGAGCCGCCGCGGCAGATCGACTGGTACCGACAGTCCGCGCACTTCCCGGTCAGGTGGTCCTCCCGGTTCCGGAGCGCGCGCAGGAGCGGGTTGGACTCGTCCTCCCAGATCTCGCCGAACGGCCGATCGCGGACGTTTCCCAGGCTGTAGCCCTGCCAGAACTGGGTCGGGTGGACGTTGCCCTCGTAGTCGACGTCGGCGACCCGCTCGCCCGTCGGATCGCCGCCGTTTCGCTCCAGGTGGTCGTAGACGGCCCGGGCTTTCGCCTCGCCGAACTCCTCGCGGGCGTACTTGACGAGGAACGCGGCGTCGGCGTAGTTGCCGACCAGCAGGGTCTCGATCTCCTCGCCTTGCGAGTGGTACTCCAGCGTCATCTCGGCGAGGCGTTCGACCGCAGCCCGCTTTTCCTCGGGCGACAGGTCGAGGTCGGCGATGTCGGCACCCCGGCCGCCGTAATCGAGGTGGTAGAAACAGAACCGATCGAGGCCGACGTCGACGAGCAGGTCGACGACGCCCTCCAGGTCCGGCGCGTTGGCTTCGGTGATCGTGTACCGGAGCCCGGTCTTGAGGCCGACGTCGAGGCAGTTCTCGATGCCGCGGACGGCCGCGTCGAACGCGCCCTCCTCGCCGCGGAACGCGTCGTTTCGCTCCGGGAGGCCGTCGACCGAGATGCCGGCGTACTGGAGTCCGGCATCTCGCAACGCCGCCGCCTTTTCGCGAGTGAGGAGCGTTCCGTTCGAGGAGAGGACGGGGCGCAGCCCCAGGTCCGCCGCGTAGTCGACGAGTTCGACCAGATCGTCCCGCACGAGCGGTTCGCCGCCCGAAAAGAGGATCACGGGGGCCCCGTAGTCGGCAAGTTGCTCGAGGAACGTCTTCGCCTCGGCCGTCGAGAACTCCCCGGTGCCGGGCTCGAGATCCGCCCCGGCGTAGCAGTGCGAGCAGTAGAGGTTACACTGGCGAGTCGTGTTCCAGACGACCACGGGACGGCGCTGTTTCTCCTCGGTGATCTGGGGTTTCGAGGACTCGTCGGCCGCGTCGTATCGCAGTCCGTCGCTCTCGGCGTCGAGGTCACAGAGGAGTTTACTGATCGAGATCACGAGTCGCTCACCTGCGGCGTGCCTTCGGTTTCTTCGTAGACGCGCGGTTCCGCTTCCTCGCCGTCTCCGATCGCGTCCGCGCCGTCGGCGTCGCGGTCACCGTCTCGATCGGCCGCGTCGGCCGCGAGGCCCCGGGAGGAGTAGCGCTCGACCGCGTCGGCAGGACAGCACCAGACGTCGACGGCGTACCAGCCGAACAGCCGCGAGGCGTGTTCGTGGGCCTCCGGCCCGCTCGCGGCGGCCACGCTCCCGACGTGTCGCATCGGACTCCCCTCCTCCTGGCGGACGAACACTTCCCACTGTCGGGTCGGGTTCCCGCGCTCGTCGCTCTCGACCCGCGATCGCTGTTCCTTCTCGACCATGCCTAGACGTTCGAAACGGGATCGAAGGACGTTCCCCTAACTCCCAGCGGGTGGGAACACCCGCCCCGTCGCCCGAACATATTTGCCCGTCTTCCCGACCCGCGGGAAGAACGGCGGCGGCTTTGGAGCGACGCCCCCGACTCACGACCGATGCGCCCCCGCCAGTTCGACACGTCCGACCGACCGTTCGTCCTCATCTGGGAACTCACCCAGGCCTGTGCGCTGGCCTGTGACCACTGCCGGGCCGACGCGAAGCCGAACCGCCACCCCGACGAACTCTCGACCGCGGAGGGGAAGGCTCTCCTCGAGCAGGCGGCTGAGTTCGGCGAGGGCCAGTTGATCGTCCTCTCCGGCGGCGACCCGCTCGTCCGCGAGGACGTGACGGAACTCGTCGCCTACGGGGACGACCTCGGCCACCGGATGACGATCACGCCCAGCGGAACGCATTCGCTGACCGCCGATCGGATCGAGGACCTCGCCGACGCCGGCCTGAAACGGATGGCCGTCAGCCTCGACGGCGCTGCCCCCGAGAGCCACGACGCGTTCCGGGGCGAGGAGGGAAGCTTCGCGGAGACGATCCGGGCCGTCGAGGACGCCCGTGAGGCCGGCCTGCCGGTCCAGGTCAACACGACCATCTGTCGGCAGACCGTGGGCGAACTCCCCGCGATCCGCGACCTGCTCGAGGATATCGGGGCCGTCATGTGGAGCGTCTTCTTCCTCGTTCCCGTGGGGCGCGGGCGGGTCCTGGAGCCGATCGATCCCGACGAGGCCGACGCCGTGATGGCGTGGCTCGACGAGGTCAGCGACACGTCGCCCTTCGGCGTCAAGACCACGGAGGCACCTCACTACCGCCGCGTGTCGCTCCAGCGCCGGACCGCGGCCGCCGACAGCCCGCCGGAACGCAACGAAGGCGTCTCCCGCCGGACCGGCATCGTCGCCGGCGACGGCTTCGCCTTCGTCAGCCACACTGGCGAGGTCTTCCCTTCGGGCTTCCTGCCGGAGTCGGCCGGCAACGTCCGCGATCGACCCGTCCACGAACTCTACCGGGACTCGGACCTGTTCACGTCGCTCCGCGATCGCGATCGACTCAAGGGGAAGTGCGGCGCCTGTCCGTACCGATCGGTCTGCGGCGGAAGCCGATCCCGGGCGTTCGCCCACACCGGTGATCCCCTCGAGAGCGATCCGCTCTGTCCGTTCGTCCCCGAAGAGTACGACGGGCCGCTGCCGTGGGACGACGGGACGACAGCCCGCACGCCGGCAGACGACTGAGAACGGATCTCCTCGTTCGATCGCGGGGACACGACGAAAAGCGACGGTGGCCGGGTCCGCGCCGACCGACTGACCGATACCAGCTGTGGGGCCTCGAGACACGAACCCCGCGCGCCACCGATCTTGGCCCTGCCCGGAACGGCGGGCCGTGTCGCCGTTCGTGGGCCGATCGTCGCACGCGGCGATCGAATCGCCGGGTGAGCGTCACGATCGAATCCGGTGGTGGGTCTCACGATGCGATCGCGTCGCGTGCACGTAGTGATTCCGGGCGGACCGCCGTCGTCGTAACGGCGAACGCGTTCGGACGGCCGCCGGCGCGCTCGATCGAGGCCTTACTCGAGCACGACGAGCGTGTCGCCCATGTCGACGCTATCGCCCTCGGCGACGGCGATGTCGGAGACGGTACCGCCGCGAGAGGCGACGATATCGTTCTCCATCTTCATCGCCTCGAGCACGACGAGGACGTCGCCCGCGGCGACCTCGTCACCGACGTCGACCTCGATGTCGAGGATCGTCCCCTGCATCTCGGCGTCGACGGTCTCGCCGTCTCCCTCGACCGCGCCAGTGCTCTCGCCGCCGGAGCCGCCGGCGGGCTGGGGCGGACTGGCCGCCTGGGCGTTCCCGCCGTCGCCGGTCGGAATCGCCGGCGCGCCGTGTTCTTCCAGTTCGACCTCGAAGCGCTTGCCGTTGACCTCGACCGTGAACTCGCGTTCGACGCTCTCCTCGTCCTCGCCGCCACCGTCGCCGACGTCGCCGCCCCACTGTTCCTGGGCCTCCTCGATGCGGCTCTGGTCGAGTTCCTCGTCGAGGTACTTCGTCGTGTGCGTGCTCGCGACGAACTCCTCGTCGGTCAGCATCAGCCGGTGGAACGGGATGATCGTCGGGATCCCCTCGATGTCGTACTCGCGAAGCGCGCGGAGCGATCGCTCGATACACTCGTCGCGGTCCTCGCCCCAGACGACCAGCTTCGCGATCATCGAGTCGTAGTCGGTGACGAGGTCGTCGCCCTGACGGAGCGCGTCGTCCATCCGGACGCCGACCCCGCCTGGCGGGTCGTACGTTTCGAGCGTGCCACCGGTCGCGGGCGCGAAGTCGTTGGCCGCGTTCTCGGCGTTGATCCGGAACTCCATCGCGTGGCCGTCGATCTCGACCTCGTCCTGGTCGAAGTCGATCTCCTCGCCGGCGGCGATCCGGATCTGGCGCTTGACGATGTCGATGCCCGTGATCTCCTCGGTGACCGTGTGCTCGACCTGGATCCGGGTGTTGACCTCGAGGAAGTAGAAGTTCGCGTCCGGACCGAGCGGACCGTCCCGACCGGGCTCTTCCTCGACGAGGAACTCGACGGTCCCGGCGTTCGTGTAGTCGGCAGCGGCGACCCCGCGTCGGGCCGCCTCGCCGATCTTCTCGCGGAGTTCGTCGGTCAGCGCCGCGGACGGCCCCTCCTCGATGACCTTCTGGTGGCGGCGCTGGAGCGAACAGTCGCGTTCGCCGAGGTGACGGACGTTGCCGTGCTCGTCGGCGACGATCTGGACCTCGATGTGCCGGGGCTGTTCGAGGTAGCGCTCGAGGTAGACCGAGTCGTTGTCGAAGTAGGCCTCGCCCTCGCGCTTCGCGCTCTCGAGCTGGTCTTCGACCTCGCTCTCGTCCCAGACGACCTTCATCCCGCGGCCGCCGCCGCCACCCTCGGCCTTGATCGCGATCGGGTAGCCGTGCTCCTCACCGAACTCTTTGACCTCCTCGGGTTCGGTGACGGGATCCGTGGTCCCGGGGACGATCGGCACGTCGGCCTCGCTCATGATCGTCCGGGCCTTGGTCTTCTCGCCCAGCGACTCCATCGCCTCGGCCGACGGGCCGATCCAGGTGATTCCCTCCGCGTCCTCGACCTTGCTCGCGAACTCGGCGTTCTCGGCGAGGAAGCCGTAGCCGGGGTGGATGGCGTCGGCGTCGGCCTTCCGTGCGGCCTCGACGACGGCCTCATGATCCAGGTACGAGTCCGCCGCCCGCGCGGGCCCCACGTTGTACGCCTCGTCGGCGTAGCGCACGTGCCCCGAGTCCTTGTCTGCCTCGGAGTAGATCGCGACAGTTCCGACGTTCAGTTCCTCACACGCCCGCATCACTCTGACGGCGATTTCTCCGCGGTTCGCGACGAGAACCTTCCTGAACATTCCTGTTGAAAGCGTCACGGGGGCACTACCTTACTTTTTCGCAAGTGGTTCGTCAACCATGATTGTTAAACTTGTTGACGGTTTCGCCGGCCGCCCGTTCCAGCCGTAATCACGGCGATCGAGACGAAAGAAAGTGTCCTCAGAACCGATCGGTTCGACCCGCGGCGCTCCACGGGTTCGTCGGTGCGTCACGCGGCACCCGGACGGTCCGCTGTTGCTGTGCCCGGACCCGACCGGCGAACGCCCAGCGCCTGTCGTCCCACGTCTCCTCCTCGGCCGCCGCGGCGGCAGCGGCCGCGAGCGCGTGGTCGTGGAGGTGGGCCCCGACCGCCGCGACGATCGCCGCCGCCTCCTCCTCGTCGGCGGTGTCCGGAATGTCGATGTCGACGCCGGCGGGGAGCAGAGGCCGTCCCGACGTCCCGTGAGAGCGGGTTCCGCCGGCGTCGCCGTCCACCGTGGAGTTGCGCGTCTCGGCCGCGTTCGCCTGTTTCTGGTGCGCCATTGGATCTGGTTACAGCGGGATGTTGCCGTGTTTCTTGTCGGGATTCTCCGCGCGTTTCGTCTCGAGCATCTCGAGGTCGTCGATCAGTCGCGGCCGGGTCTCGGTCGGCAGGATTACGTCGTCGAGGAACCCTTTGTCCGTTGCAGTGTACGGGTTGGCGAACTCCTCGCGGTACTCCTCGATGAGTTCGTCGCGCAGTTCGTCCGGGTTCTCGGCCTCCTCGAGTTCCTTCCGGTAGAGGATGTTGACCGCACCCTGTGGCCCCATGACGGCGATTTCGGCGGTCGGCCACGCGTAGTTGACGTCCGCGCCGAGGTTCTTCGAGGCCATCACGCAGTAGGCGCCGCCGTAGGCCTTGCGCGTGATGACCGTCAGTAGCGGCACCGTCGCCTCGGAGTACGCGTAGAGCAGTTTCGCGCCGTGGCGGATGATTCCGCGGTGTTCCTGGTCGGTGCCGGGCATGTAGCCGGGCACGTCGACGAACGTGACGATCGGGATGTTGAACGAATCACAGAACCGGACGAACCGCGATCCCTTCATCGAGGCGTCGACGGTGAGCGTCCCGGCGTTGACCCGGGGCTGGTTGGCGACGATCCCGACCGATCGGCCGTCGAGGCGACCGAAGCCGACGACGATGTTCTTCGCGAAGTTCTCGGCGACCTCGAAGAACGACCCCTCGTCGACCACCGAGTCGATGACGTTGGTCATGTCGTAGGGCTTTTGCGGACTCGGGGGAACGATGCTCTCGAGCGCGTCGTCGCGGCGATCGGGGTCGTCCCACGGCTCGACGCGCGGCGGGTCCTCGACGTTGTTCTGGGGGAGATACGAGAGGAGTCGCTTGATGTCGTCGAGCGCCCCTTCCTCGGTCTCGCAGGCGAACTGGGCGACTCCGGTCTTGCCGGCGTGGGTCATCGCCCCGCCGAGTTCCTCGTGGGTCACCTCCTCGCCGGTGACGGTCTTGGTGACGCCGGGGCCGGTGATGTACATGTGACTCGTGTCTTTCACCATGAAAATGAAGTCGGTGATCGACGGCGAGTAGACGGCACCGCCGGCACAGGGCCCCATGATCGAGGAGATCTGGGGGACCACGCCGCTGGCTTCCTGGTTTCGCCGGAAGATTTCGGTGAAGCCGGCGAGGCTCTTGACACCCTCCTGGATGCGCGCGCCGGCGGAGTCGTTGAGCCCGACGATCGGGGCCCCGACCTCCATCGCCATGTCCATCACCTTGCAGATCTTCTCGGCGAAGACCTCCCCGAGCGAGCCGCCGAAGACGGTGAAGTCGTGGGCGAAGACGAAGACGGTCCGGCCGTTGACCTCGCCGTAGCCCGTGACGACGCCGTCGCCCGGGATCTTCTTTTCCTCCATCCCGAACTGGCTCGTCTGGTGGGTTCGGAGCTGGTCGAACTCCGTGAAGGTGCCGTCGTCGAGGAAGTAGTCGATCCGCTCGCGGGCGGTCATCTTCCCCTTGTCGTGTTGTTTCTGGATCCGTTCCTCGCCACCTCCCTGCCGTGCCTCGTCGCGGAGGTCCTCGAGCTCGTCGATGCGGTCTTCCATCGTCATAGGGACTCCCTCCCGTGCCAACTCATTGCCCGAGGCAACGGTCACCGGAATAAAAAGCGTTCTGTAACTCGTATTATTTCCCATGATGGTGGCGTGTTCCCGTCCCACACGATCGATCGCCGACCGGAGGGTCGAACGCGCGTCGGTCCGTCGTGGCACCTCGTGCGAGTGGTAGTCACACAAAAAGGACTTATACTAGAACTATCCTTGTAACGCCATAGCAATGGGACTTAATCGACGACGCGTACTAAGTGGGCTTGGTGCTGCGAGCGTAGCCGGCATCGCCGGCTGTATCGGTGGGGATAACGGTAGCGGCGGAGACGCAGACGCGATGGTCGGCGTTCTCCAGCCGGTTACGGGCGACCTCGGGAACCTCGGCGGACCGATCCGGGATGCGGCGATCCTTCCCGGAACGCAACTCGAGAACGAGGGCGTCGATTTCGAAATCGACATTCGCGAGGAGGACACCGAATCGACGGCGGACGCGGGGGTCAGCGGTGCACAGTCGCTCGTCGACGCCGGCTATCCGGCGATCACCGGCGCGGCGTCCTCCCAGGTGACGATCACGGTCGCGGAGGACATCCTGATCCCGAACGGGGTCGTCGGCATCTCGCCGGCCAGTACCGCACCGACGATCACGGACCTGGAGGACGACGACTACATCTTCCGGACCTGTCCCAGCGACGCGCTACAGGGCGAAGTCATGGCGGAAGTCGCCTACGAGGAGCGCGGTCTCGAGTCGGCCGCGTCGTTCTACCTCAACAACGACTACGGTCAGCAGCTCTCGGACTCGTTCGTCGGCGCCTTCGAAGACCTCGGCGGCGAAGTCACCGAGACCGTCGGCTTCGAGGCCGAACAGCCGTCGTACACGTCCGCACTCGAGAGTGCCCTGGCCGACGATCCGGACATGATGATCGTCATCGGCTACCCGGCCAGCGGCGAACAGATCTTCCGGGACTACTACAGCGAGTTCGACACCGGTCAAACGATCATGGTGACCGACGGCCTTCGCGACGGCGACCTCCCCGGCAACGTCGACAACGCGATGGAGAACGTCGTGGGGACGGCCCCGCTCGCCGCCGGTCCCGAAGAGGACGCGTTCAACCAACTGTACCAGGACGAGTACGGCAGCGAACCCGGCGTGTTCACCGCCCAGGCCTACGACGCGACGGCCGTCAACATCCTCGCGAGCATCGCCGCCGGCGAGACGACCGGCTCCGCGATCCGCGACAGTCTCCGCGACGTCGCGAACCCCGACGGCGAAGACGTCGGTCCGAGCAACCTCGCCGACGCCATCCAGATGGTCGACGACGGCGACGCCGTCAACTACCAGGGGGCCTCGAGCAGCGTCAACTTCGACGACAACGGCGACATGCAGGCGGTCACCTACGAGATCTTCGAGTTCAGCGAGGACGGCCTCGAGACGGTCGAAGAAATCGACTTCGAAGCGTAACCGACTCCGTCGCGACGTATCGACCTTTTTGGCAGGATCGCGCGATCGGACCCAGCATCTGCTGTAGCGGCGACCAGTTTCGATCGACGACGAGGATCCGCCGAACCGGACAAAACGAAACGCCGAGAGCCGCGCTATCCGCCGAGGAAGTCCTGGCGAACCTGCTCGTCCGCGAGCAGGGCGTCGCCGCTGTCCTCGTACCTGTTCTGGCCCTGGACGAGGACGTAGCCCCGGTCACATCGTCGCAGCGCCTCCTTCGCGTTCTGTTCGACAAGCAAGATTGCGGTGCCGTCGTCGTTGATCTCGTCGATCCGATCGAACATGTCGTCGACCAGATCCGGCGCGAGCCCGGCGCTCGGTTCGTCGAGCATCAACAGGTCGGGATCCAGCATCAACGCTCGCCCCATCGCGAGCATCTGCTGTTGTCCGCCGCTCATCGTCCCCGCTTTCTGGGTTTTGCGCTGTTCGAGGATGGGGAACCGATCGTAGATCCGGCGCAGCCGGTCTTCCGGCACGTCGTCGAGGATGTACGCGCCCATCTCGAGGTTCTCCTTGACCGACAGCGACGGGAAGACGTTGTCGTTCTGCGGGACGTACCCGATGCCCGTCGAGATGATGTCCTCGGGCCGGCGTGCGCTGATCTCCTCGCCGTCGAAGTCGACCGAGCCGCCCATGTAGGTGGTCAGCCCGAAGATCGACTTCATGACGGTCGATTTCCCGGCCCCGTTCGGGCCGACGATGGTGACGTACTCCCCCTCGTCGACGGTCATGTCGACCCCCTCGAGGATCTGGAGGTCGCCGTATCCGGCGTCGAGCCCCGACACGTCGAGAAGCGCCATCAGACGTCACCTCCGAGGTAGGCCTCGATAACCGCCTCGTTGGACTGGATCTCTTCGGCCACCCCTTCGGCGAGAACCGATCCCTGGTGCATGACGATGACGTGTTCGCAGTGGTTCATAATGACGTCCATGTCGTGTTCGACCAGGAGGAACGTGTACCCCTGCTCCTGGAGTTCGTGGATGTGCTCCAAGAGCTTCTTCTCGAGCGACGGGTTGACCCCCGCCATCGGCTCGTCCAGCAGGAGCATCTCCGGCTCCGTCAGCAACGCCCGCGCCAGTTCGAGCAGCTTTCGCTGGCCGCCGGAGAGGTTCCCGGCGTACTCGTGTGCGAGGTGGTCGATCTCGAAGAAATCGAGCATCTCCCAGGCCCGCTCTCGCATTTCGCCTTCCTGTTCGACGACGTCCGATCTGACGATCGGCGTGACCGATCGCCAGAGCGATTCCCCGAGCTGGGCCTTCGGTGCGAGCATCATGTTCTCGAGGACGGTCATCTCGGGGAACTCGCGGGCGATCTGGAACGTCCGGACGAGTCCGCGGGTGGCGATCTGGTGCGGTTCCAGGCCGGTGATCTCCTCGCCGTCGAAGACGACCGAGCCCGCGTTCGGTTCGTGAACGCCCGTGATACAGTTGAACGTCGTCGACTTCCCGGCCCCGTTCGGGCCGATCAGGCCAGTGATCGTGCCGCGTTCGACCTCGAAGCTCGCGCCGTCGACGGCGGTGATGCCGCCGAACCGTTTCTCGAGATTTCGAAGTTCGAGGATCGACGCGCCGGTCGATCGCGGCGTCGATTCGTCGGTGGGGCGGGCGCTATCGGCCGACTGTGGCTCCGTTTCCACGTCACTCATCGGCCTCACCTCCGTCCGTCGCGGCGGGCCGACGTGAGAGGTCGGTGGCGGCCGCGATCTCCTTTCGGTGGCCGAGCAGGCCGTCGGGACGCCAGATCATGAACAGTATCAGTACGACGCCGATGAAAATGAACCGGATCTCGTCCAGACTCCCGATCGCGTAGCCGACCAGTGCGGTCGGGTCGCCCGAACCGAGGTCGACGAACGCGTCGTAGATGGTGGGCGGCGATCGAACGTCGAAGTTCGCCCTGACGATCGTTCGGAGGAATCGCGGCCCCTCGTAGAGGAACGCGGCGAACACGAAGCCGCCGATGACGCTCCCGGTGTTCGATCCCGACCCGCCGACGATCAGCGCGACGAAGATGTAGAAGGTCACGATCGGCATGAAGTTGTTCGGACTGACGAGGGTCCGACTCCCCTGCCAGAGGATGCCGGCGAGTCCCATCAGCCCACAGCCGAGCATGAAGACCTTGATCTTCGTCCGGTTCGTGTTCTTCCCGAGCGAACGAGCCGCGAGTTCGTCCTCGCGGATCGCCTTCAGCACTCGACCGAACGGGGAGTAGGCGATCCGGGTCAACAGCAGGTAGAAAGCGACGACGAAGGCGATCAACACGAGCGTGTAGACGCCGTTTACGACGATCGACTCCCGGATTCCCAGGTTGAACAGCAGGTCGCCAAGAACGGTCGAGTCGCTGGACCGGTCGGCACTGCCGTAGAGCAGGTAATTCGCGACGACGCCGGTCGACGGCGCGCGGATCCCGCTGCCGCCGCCGGTCCCGAGCGTGTATCCCGCGACGTCGAACTCCTGGAGCGATCGCGAGAGCAGGGCGCGGCGAATGATCTCCGAGAGACCGAGCGTGACGATCGCGAAGTAGTCAGCGCGCACGCGGAGGGCCGGCAATGCCGCGACGAAGCCGACGAGCGCGGCGGCGATCATGCCGCCGACGACGCCGACGATCATCGGGAGCCCCAGGCCGGGGGGCGAACCGTCCGGCGCGGCGGTCAGTATCGCCATCGTGTACGCACCGACGGCCATGAATCCGGCGACGCCGATGTTGAACAGCCCGGTGTACCCCCAGTGGAGGTTCAACGCGAGCGCGGTGAGCGCGTAGACGGCCGCGAAGAACGTGATCTGCTGGAGCGTGCCGACGATCGAGTTGGCACCGACGCCGAACAGGAGCCCGATCGCGGCGAAGAGGACGTACGTCGCCAGCACGATGCCGCCGATGAGCAACAGGTCGTCCTGCCACTGGGGCCGTCCCGACTCCGTTATCCAGTCGACGACGCCGTCGGGAAGGGTCTCGAGGGCGCGATCCGTGAGCGACGTCATGCCGTCTCCACCCCGCTAAACAGCCCATCGGGACGGAAGATCAACACGAGGATCATCAGCACGAACGCCGCGATCTCGTTCATGTCCGAGGGAATCCAGATGAGCGAGAGGTTGATCGTGACGCCGATGACGAGCGATCCCGCGATCGCCCCGTAGATCGATCCGATGCCGCCGAGAATGACGGCCGCGAAGATCAAGAGGAGGAGGAACCAGCCGAGGTTGATCGTGATCTGACCGCGGTTGAGGACGATGAGGTAGCCGGCGGCACCCGCCAGGCCGGCACCGATCACCCAGGTCGCGAAGATCACGCGCTCGGTCGGAATGCCCGTGATGAGCGCGAGGTCCTTGTTGTCGGACATCGCCCGCATCGACTTGCCGAGTTTCGTGTACTGCAAGAGCAGGTGAATGCCGAGAATCAGCGCGACGGCCGAGACGACGAGCGTGGCCTGGTGGACGTCGATCCCGGCGATCTCGGGCGGCGAGGCCACGACGATGCGGGTCTCCGTCGTGTAGAACACCGCAATGAGGTACCGGAGCGCGAGCGCGACCCCGACGCTGGCGATCAGCAGCGGGATCCCGCCCTCGTCGCGCAGTCGTCGGTAGATGAATCGATCGATCGCCAGCGCGACGAGAATCGTCACGGCCACGGCCACGAGGAGGCCGAGAACGATCGCGATCGGGGACGCGAGCACGTCCATTCCGACCGACCCGGGCTGTGCGCCGCCGTTGGCCCGGAGCAAGAGCCGACTGCTCAGATCCGCGACGCCGAGTCCGCCGACGAGGTAGGCGACCGTCCACCCCGAGAACGCGCCGGTCGTGATGAGGTCGCCGTGCGAGAAGTTCGCGAACCGCAGGATGCTGTAGGTCATCGACAGTCCGATCGCGGCGAGGCCGATGTACAGCGAGTCGACGATTCCGTTCCACGTGTACGACAACAGACGTTCGAGCGGTAACTCGCCGGTCACGAGCAATCGAACGAGGTCGAGGCCGAGAATCACGATTCCAAGCAGCAGAAGACCCCCCACCAACTCCTGTGTCGAGAGGTGTGAGAGCTTCCCCCTTACGTTACCCGTACTCATACGTGCAGGTCTTATCCCCCGGGTTGATATACTTCACGACACACCGCCGTTGTCTCACGATTAGCCGGCTTCCGGCTCGATTTCGGGGACGAAATCGACCACCTGTCAACCGGCGATTTCAACGCCGGTTCCGGATTCGGTCTCAGGCCTCCCCGTAGACCGGCACGGCCGCACCGCTCGTGACCGACGCGCCGTCGCTACAGAGGAAGCTCATCATCGCCGCGATATCGGCGGGATCGACCCACGAGTCGTGATCGGCGTCGGGCATCATCTCCCGGTTCATCGGGGTGTCGATCACGCTCGGCATGACGCAGTTGGCACGGACGCGGCCCCGGTTCTCCTCGGCCAGCGTCTCGGTCAGCAGACGAATCCCTGCCTTGGTGATCCGGTAGGGGCCGTCACCCTCGCCGCCCTCCAGCGACGATCGGGCGCTGACGCTGACGATCGCACCCCCGGTCTCCTGTAAGTGTGGCAGTGCGTGTTTCGAGGCCAGGAACGCCGTCTTCAGGTTCACGTCGACCAGCAGGTCGAACTCTTCGACGTCGGTCTCTTCGATCGGATCGCCGCCGCGCCAGGTGCCGGCGATGTTCAACAGGTGGTCGATCCGACCGTGGTCGTCGACGACGCTGGAGACGAGGTCCGCGACGTCGTCCTCGTCGGTCAGGTCCGCCTCGTAGAAGTGGACGCCCTCGCCGGCGTCGAGCTGGCTGTCGTCCGCGTCGGGTTCGACGACGTCGACAGCACAGACCGTCGCGCCCGCCGCCCGGAATCGATCGACGGCCGCGCTGCCCAGGGCCCCGCTCGCACCGGTGATCACGGCGACGGTCCCATCGAAGTCGACGTCGAACGCTGTCGTGGCTGTCATACGAAGCCCTGTCGACGCCCCGGTAGATCAATGGCGGGGCCGAACGACCGACGAAATGACTGGAGAAGCGACGTGATTCGCGTCGATCGCCGAACTACGAGGGAATCGGCGGGAGCGCCGCCTGTTCGAACCAGAAGTTCACGACGGCCTCGGCGATCGTGACGAACTCGTCGGGATCGGTCGGTTTGGTGAGGTAGGCGTTCGCGCACCGGTCGTAGCTCTCCCGGACGTCCTCGGTCGCCTCCGAACTCGTCAACACGAGCACGGGGAGGTTCGCGAGGTCCGAGTCCGACCGGACGTTCTCGAGGAATTCGAACCCGCCCATCCGGGGCAGGTTCAGGTCAAGCAAGACGAGATCCGGGAGTGAGGCCGACGGATCCTCGAGCAGGCGGGACAGACAGTCGAGCGCCTCGAGCCCGTCCGTCGTAACGTGAAGCGATATGTCGGCCGTGACCGCGTTGAACGCCTCCTGGGTGAGTCGGACGTCGCCGGGATTGTCTTCGACGAGGAGCACGTCGATCGAATCGGCAGGTGGTTGCGACGCGAGGGTCATAGCTCGGTTCGATGGGTCTGTGCAGGTCGGCGAATGTAATGCATGGAATCGTTACTGTTCGGTAGGAATCCATCCGGATTAAGGCTACTTGCTAAGTAGTTTGGACCGCCGCCGGATTCGGCAGGAAGCGGCTCGCTGAGGCGGGAGACTGATATCGATCGCGACCGATACTGTACCCGAATGCGACTGATCGCCCACCGCGGGTTCGCCGCGACGGCACCGGAGAACACGGTCGCCGCCGTCCGAACCGCTGCCGAGTACGCCGACGCCGTCGAGTTCGACGTGCGACGGTGTGGGTCGGGGGAACTCGTCGTCATCCACGACGAGACGATCGACCGCGTGACGGGGCGGGACGGGACCGTCGCGGACACCGATCTCGCGGAGCTGCAGACGGCGTCGGTGCTCGACTCGGACGAGCGAATCCCCACGCTCGAGGCGGTGCTTTCGGCGGTGCCGCCGTCCGTCGAACTCAACCTCGAGATGAAGGCGCGGGGCATCGCCGCGGACGTCCTCGACGCGATCGCCGACGTCGACAACCGGGTCGTCGCGACCTCCTTTCTCGAACCCGAACTGCGGGCGATCCGGGACCGCGACGAGAGCCAGCCGATCGGGCTGCTGGTCAGCCGGCGGCTCGATGCGCCCGTGTCGACCGCCGTCGAACTCGACTGCGACGTCATCGGGGCGGGCTACTGGCGGTGCCTGACCACGGGACTCGTCCCGCGGGCGAAGTCGGTCGGCCTCGAAGTGCACGCCTGGCCGATCGAACGCCTCCGCCTGGCCAAACTGCTCGATCGCTGTGGCGTGGACTGCGTCTCGGCCGATCGGCCGCTCCGCGTCGGGGCGTCCGACTGACGGTCGTCCGGCAGTCACTCGAAGAACAGCCGCGTCCCCGGGGCTTCTTCGGCGTCGTCCGGCAGGTCGTCGAACCAGCCGACGCCGACGGGACCGTCCTCGTCGGCGTCCGGGGCGGCCAGATCGGCCACGTCCGTCCCGTTGGCGGGCGTCGCACCGAAGACGACGAAGTGTCGCGTCTCGGTCCGATCGCCGTTCTCGAGTTGGAGTTCGAATCGCCACACGCCCGCGATCGCGTCGAGGGTGATCTCGAGACCGACGACCGTTTCGACCGCCCGCCGTGCGGCGTCGGCGTACGATTCTCCGGACTGGACGTCGACGAGCGGCAGTTTCCAGGCACAGTCGGCCGTCAGTCGTCGGAGCAACACCGATCCCTGCTCGTTCGTGACCCCGACGACGACCAGATCGTCGAGGGCCGCGAGTTCGTCGAGCGCCTCCGGGTCGGCGGTATCGGTCTCCTCGTGAAACGCGACGTCGTCACGGTGGCGCAAGGTCTCGAGATCCGCGATCGGTTCGCCGGCGGTACCCTCTGTCGACGTATCGGAGTGGTTCGATGTCATCGGTGGACGAGAGCGACGCGTCGGCCTCACGCATCCGCGTCGTTCGGCGGGGAACGCGCCGTCCCGAAACGTATCAGTGAATCAATGAAAAAGGCACCGATTTTATTTCTAGACGTTTCTTTCGTTTAGAAATCGATTTCCCACGGGCTTAAAGATTGTGCCCGGAACGAGTCGCGATCGAGACGGCAACGGTCTCGAAGCCGCTACCAGGAGTTGCCAATCGCAGTCGGCGAGAACGAGTGCGCGCAGACCGGGGCGGACTACCGTCCAAGACCGGGGCGGACTACCGTCCACGGCGGCGGTCAACTGCCGTCCCCGATCGTCGTCACCGACACCGTGCGCGTGCGCGGGCCGTCGCACTCGACGAACAGCACCGACTGCCACGTGCCGAGCGCGAGTCGGCCGTTTTCGACCGGGATCGTCACGTCCGGCCCGACGACCGCCGCCCGGAGGTGGGAGTCGGCATTATCGTCCAGTTCGTCATGGGCGTGGCCCTCGTCCGGCACCAGGTCGCGGAGGAACGACTCGATGTCGCCCCGCAGTCGGGGTTCGTCTTCCTGAACCACGAGCCCTGCCGTCGTGTGCTGGACGAATGCCGTACACGTACCGGTTTCGAGGTCATCCGGGACGGCCGCGGCGATTCGGTCGGTCACGTCGACGGTCGTGAGCCGTGCGTCGGTCTCGACGCTGAATGTGGCGTGTCCCATAGTCGAGTCCTCGACGTCCAGAACGAAGCCCCTTGCGACGAACGGCCTACAGCGACTTCCGCATACAGGTGGCCGACGCGGGACAGAGTTCGGCGAACTCCGTCGTCCTCAGGATCGCATCGGGCGCGTCGATGCGATCGATTTCCTCGTAGCCGTGAGACGCGAAGAACGCGGACGCGGTCGTCGTGAGCAAGTAGAGCGTGGCGATCCCCTCTTCCCTGGCCACCTCCTCCAGGGCCTCGGTAAGCGCCGTTCCGAGTCCGTTCCCGCGGGCCGATCGTTCGACGACGACCGATCGGAGGAGCCCGTCGGTGCCGTACGGTTCGATACCACCGACGCCGACCCGATCGTCGCCGTGGAACGCGAGGTAGAACCACCCGGGGTTCGATCGGACGTCCGCCGTCGGCAGGTCGTTCTCCGCCAGGAGCGTTTCGACGGAGGAGAGCGTTCGCTCGTCGGCCTGTCGGAGCGTGATCGATCCGCCGCTCATACGTGTTCGTCGACCGGCAGGATCATGACGGTTTCCCGAACGCGCCGTTCACGGTAACCGTCCCCTAGGTCACCCGATCGACGGCCCACGCGGCCCGCTCGCGGACGCTCGGGTCCGGGTCCTCGGCCGCGAGGGTCGCGAGTCGATCGGCCGCCCCGTCGACGCCGCCGTACCCGAGGGCGAGACAGGCGTTCGCCCGGACGTGCGCGTGGTCGTCGTCGAGCAGGGCGACGAGGCGCTCCCGTGCTGGTTCGACCGCCCCTTCGGCGCCAGCGGCCACGCGGGCGATCGTGACGGCGGCGTTCGCCCGCGTGTTCGGATCGTCGCTCTCGAGCGCCGTCGCGATGCGCGGACACGCCCCCTCGACGGCGGCCGGATTCTGGTGGGCGACGTCGCCCAGGCAGCCGATCGCGTTGTTCCTGAGCGTCCCGTCGTCGTGATCGACCAGCGCCACGGCGTCGTCGACGAACTCGAGCGCGGGCGAGGCCGCGTCCGATCGCGCGAGCCGTCCGAGTGCCGACAGCGCGGGTACGCCGTTTTCCGCCGGATCCCCCGCGAGCGCGTCGATCAGGAGCGACGATGCGGGTTCGACCGCCGCCGGATACTCGATCGAGAGGGACGCGAGCAGACGCAGTCCCCAGCGATCGTACCCCCGGCGCTCCTCGAGCACGGCGAGAATCGCGTCCGCGTGCTCGACGACCGCGTCCGGCCGCTCCGTCGCGACGGCGTCGAGACAGCGCAGTAGCTCCCGCGTCGCTGGGTCTCGCTCGTTGTCGGCGGCAAACGAGACGATCTCGTCGACCGACGGTGCGACGTCGGCTGGCGATTCTTCGGCCAGTTCGGCCAGGCTCAGTGCGATCTCGTCGTGGAAGTCGATCGACGGGCGGCCGAGCAACGCCCGGAGTTTCGGCACGGTCGGCAGACAGAGCGACGGTTCCTCGTCGATCGTCTCCCTGATCCGTCGGACCGCCTGCCGTTGACTGGTCGGATCGTGGTCGTCGAGTTGTGCGAGTACCGCCGGAAGGTCGAACGCGGCCGCGTTGTGACTCTTCTCGACGGTTTCGCCCCCATCCCCATCCATTGCACTCGCTGAATGTTCGAACGACGATAAGAGTGTTCTGGCAGTTTCGATCGCGCGCCGTCACCGTCCGGTTCGGTCCGGCGGAAAGGCCGGCCGGTGTGAGTGCGCGGGCGCTGCTAGTCGTCGCCCTTCCCCTCCCGAACGTCGATTCGGCCCTGATCGAGCGGGTCTTCGATGTCGCCCGTGATCGCCTCCAGCAGGTCGGTCACCGTCACCAGTCCGACGACGTCACCGTCCTCGATCACGAACGCGAGTTCCTGCTGTTCGGCCTGGAACTGGTCGATCGCGTCGCTGACGACCGTATCCGGGGAGAGCGTCATCGGCGGCGCGGCCAGTTCGGAAAAGTCGACGGTTCCGTCCGCCAACTCCTCGCGATGCCTGGCGAACACGGGAAAGTACACGATCCCGTGGAAATCCGTCAACTCCGATCCGACCAGCGGATACCGCGTTTGCGGTCGCCGTTCCATCCGACGGGCGTTCTCCTCGAAGTCGGCCTCGGTCGAGAGTGCGACGATTTCGTCGGGTGGGATCATCACCTCGCGCACCGGCTGTTCGCCCACCTGGAGCGCGTTCATCACCTCCTCGCGCCGCTCGTCGCTCAGATCCCCCCGATCGAGGACGGTCCCGAGTCGGTTCCGGAGGTCGGCCCGCGACTCGATGACCTCCGCTTCGGTCTCGAGCCACGCGCCGGTCATCTCGATGCCGAACAGCCGGAGCGTCCCCTTCGCGACCCAGTCGCCGAACCGAATCAGCGGCGAGATCACCAGCGCGAACCAGTACAGCGGGGCCGCGCCGTACCGGCAGACCTGTTTCGAGCGTTCGACGCCGAGGTAGGTCGGCGTCTGTTCCCCGTGTGTCAGGTGCACCATGTTGATGAGAAAGAACGCGAGGATCGACCCGAACCCGGCCGAGGCGAGAACCGTATTCTCGAAGACCGGTTCGAAGAGGGCCGCGAGTCCGGGCTCGGCGACGATCCCCAGTGCGATACTGGTCCCCGAGATCCAGATCTGGCAGGTCGTCAGGTACAGTTCGAGATCGTCGGTCATCTCCCACGCCCGTCGCAGTCCGGGCGTGTCGAACTCCGACTCCGGGTACTGCCGGGCGCGCGTCAGCCCGAACTCGATGGCGACGAAGTAGGCGTTGATCAGGATGAGCAGGATGCCGGCGATCAGTCGCCCGGTAATCTCGAGCGAATCCATCGTCGAACCGTACCACCGACGAACACAAATCAGTGGCCCCGCTCGGACGGGATCTATCGCGCCCCGTCGGCCACGTCGCCGGATCGCTCCCGAATCACGACGTCCGCGCCCACGAACACTGTCCAGGAGTCGTCTCCGGACGGCAGTTCGAGGGCGGCGACCAGCGGATCGGTGCCCGCGAGCGTTGGGGCCGAAAACGTCCCCCACTCGTACTCCCAGAACGGCCGGTCGGTGGGCTCGATCCCGTGCTCGCGGAGTCGCGTCGAGACGGCCGGTCGGTTCGTGAGCACGAGTCCGATCGGGGCACGAAGCGCCGCACTACAGCCCGAACAGTCGAACACGACCGGGAGGCTCTCCGGGTGCGTCGCGGCTCCCGGTCGGATCGCCGATCGCATGCGACCGGCACAGAACGGACACACGCCGTCGTCCGCGAGGGTGACGTAGTGTCGTGTACGCGCCGCGTACGCCTCGGCGAGCGATTCCCGGGAACGCGCGTGCGCCGCGCCCGGCGGGAAGTCGAACCGTGAGAGGGTCCGCTCACACGATCGACACCGGACGACGCATTCGCCGTCGCGGTACCCCATCTCGACGGCCGATCGGCCGCAGTTCCCACACCGGGAGTCGATCTCTGCGACCGGCAAATCGTCCGCCGGGCCGAGAACGCGGGCGGCCAGCACGTTGGTCGCCCACCGCCCCTGGTGGGTGAGGTCGTACCCCTCGTCAGTGTCCTGGACGTAACCGTCCCGAAGGTTCCGGAGGTGGTAGTTGAACCGGCCGCGATCGGTCGCCGACGATCGATCGAACAGGTCCGCGTACTGGAGCGGCGCCCCCGCGGCGAGAGCGGCCAGAATCTCGAGTCGGACCTCGTGGGCGAGACGGCCGAACGACTCCTGTTCGGCCGCCCGCGATTCGGTCTCGTGGTTCGGATCGTCGGAATCGTTCGGGGTCATGTCGTTCGTTGAGTTCCGCGTGACCCCTCCTCCCTCTCGAACCGTTTTGCCGGGGTCGCCGGGGAACGAAATTTCTCCAAATAACTATGTCGGCGACGGGACACATGAATCGCACGAAACGTCATGCCAGGACACGTCTTCCTCGAGGGCGACCGCGTCGTCCTCAGCGTCGTCGAACGCGCCGACCCGGACCTCGCGGCGCTCGGACACGCCCGCAACGATCCCGCGTTTCGCCGCGCGCTCGGGTTCGACACGCCGTGGTCGCGCGATCGAGTGGCGGAGTTTCTCGACTCCGCGGCGAACGACGAATCGAGTATCAACCTCCTCGTCTGCCTCGCCCCGGATCTCGAACGCGGGAACGGACCCGCGTCTGACGAACCGACGGCGGCGGATCCAGAGATACTCGGGGCCGTCAACCTCTTCGACGTCGATCGCCACACCGGGACGCTCAGCTACTGGCTCTACGACGCGTACCAGGGCGAGGGGTACGCGACCGAGGCCGTCTCGGCGGTGGTCGAGTACGCGTTCGCCGAACTCGGCCTTCACCGGGTCGAAGCCCGGGCGTTCGCCGAGAACGATCGCTCGCGGGCCCTGCTCGACCGACTGGGGTTCGTCCACGAAGGGACCGAACGGGAGTGTGACTTCGCGAACGGCGAGTACCGGAACGTCGAGCGATACGGGCTCCTCGAAGACGAGTGGGACGGACCGGGGTGGGAGTAATCGTGACGAGGACCGACACCGCCTACGAGACCCTCGTTTTCGATCTCGATCGGACGCTAGTCGTACACGACCAGTCGACGGCGGACGTGTTCGAGGCCGCCTGTGCGCGCTGTGGCGTCGAGCCGTTTTGCGACACGGACGCGCTCGAACTCACCTCTCGGCTCGTCGCGAACGGGTCGACGGAACTCGACGCGGCGGCCTTCGATCGGCGGCTGTTCGCCACCGCGGCGACGGCGGCGGGCGCGACGATCGATCCGACGGAACTCGCGAGTGCGTACGACGACGTGCTAGACGAGAGCGCCGTCTCGCTCCGACCGGGGGCGCGAACGGCGCTCGCGCTCGCCGAGGAGTACGAGACGGCCCTCGTGACGAACGGACCGGAACGGACCCACGCGACGAAGCTCGCGGCCGCCGGTATCCGTGACCGGTTCGACGTGATCGTCTTCGGGAGCGACGTCTCGCGGGTCAAGCCGGCCCCGGACCCGATCGAACGCGCTCTGGGGCGACTGGGATCGGACCCGGCACGCGCGCTGAAGATCGGGGACTCGCTCGAGAAAGACGTCGCCGGTGCGAACGCCGCCGGTGTCGACTCGGTCTGGATCCCGTTCGCGGACCGATCGCGAACGACGGCCGATCCGGAACCGTCCTACACCCTCTCGACGCTGGCCGAGTTACCGGCGCTCCTCGAGTAGCGATCCCGCCCGTCGCCGACCGCGATGCGCTTCGACCGCTCAGGCCAGCCACTCGTCGGGTTTCGTGTCGTAGTCGACGTCGTCGGCGGCGAGGTGATCGACCTCCTCCCAGGGGACGTCCTCCATCGTCACCTCGTCGCCGTCGTACCGGAGCAGTTTGCCGCGCTCTTCCGGCTCCGGCTCGCGGTTGCGGCGCTTGGCGACTTCGATGTCGTGGTCGTCGACCTCCTTGACGATCGTCAGGAGATTGACGGGGCGCCCCCACAGCTCGAAGATCCGTTTGAGCGTCTCCCGGGCCTGACCCAGGTCGAGCATGACGCCGTTGTACTGGTGGCCGAGCAGGAGTTCGTTGGCGTTGTTGTAGTTGCCGTCGTAGACCGCGATCGTCGGCTTCCCGAAGTTGGTGAACTGGAGGAGAAGCTTCTTCTTCACGTCGTCGGCGGCGTCGCTGGCCACGTGGAACTGACCGGTCGCCGCGGAGTGTTCGTACGTGAAGTAGTTGTTCGCGGTGATGAACTCCTCCGTGAGGAACTCGTCGAGGAAGGTGACGTCGTTGTGGCTCTCGCGGACGTCGAACATGCGGTCCCAGCCGGCGGTGAACTCGACGTCCTCGAGGGCCTCCGCGACCGACACGTACCGCGCGTCGTCGAACAGGTAGCGCCCGATCCGCTCGAGTTCGTTCTGGTTGATCCGGCCGAGGAAACCGCGATGTTGGCGCTTGACCAGCGAGTAGTGGCGGCGGGCCAGCCCCTCGTAGGTGAGCACCTTCCACGGGTATTTCTCGACGTCGATCTCGCCGTCACGGGCCCGATCGAGCGCGTCGTGGTCGACCCACTCGTCGGGGACGTCCTCGAGCTGGTCCAGCGTCTCGCTGGAGATGTCGTCGATCGCCTGCGGCGGCT
Organism: Halosolutus amylolyticus; assembly: GCF_023566055.1. Classification (NCBI taxonomy): domain Archaea; kingdom Methanobacteriati; phylum Methanobacteriota; class Halobacteria; order Halobacteriales; family Natrialbaceae; genus Halosolutus; species Halosolutus amylolyticus. Next base: position 210,579 of record NZ_JALIQP010000001.1, read on the forward strand.
CGAGCGTCTCGAGCACCTCGTCGAAGTCGACGACGTCGGTCAGGTTGCGCCACGAGATCCCCTCGACGCGGAGGAGCCGTTCGAGGACCTCCCGGCGGTTCGTCGTGTTCTCGACGTACTCCCACAGTTCGAAGCCGAGGCTGTAGGGGTTGAGCCCGGGCGAGGCGAGCACTTTCGCCATGTGATCGGCGTAGTTGAGGAACTCGTCGTCGCCGGCGAACGCCTCGTCGGACATCATCAGCGACTCCCAGTAGGCCGCCCAGCCCTCGTTCATCACCTTGGTCATCTTCTGGGCGGCGAAGTAGTACGCCTCCGCCCGCATCATGTCGAGGATGTCCCGTTGCCACGGCTCCATCTCGACGCCGCGGCCGGCCTCCTCGTCGTACTGTTTGCCGTACTCGCGGACGAACGCGAGCACGTCTTTCTGGGGTTCCTCCGGGAAGTTCACGGGGCCGTCCTCGCCCTCGAGTTTCTCGACCCACTCCTCGTCGAACACCTCGCCCTTGATCTCGTCCGAGAGGTCGAGTTCGTCGAGTTTCTTCGCGAGGTCCTCGTCGATCTTGTCGACCGGGCCGTCGATGTCGAGTCGCCGCTCGAACACCCGGTGCTGGTCGATGTTGTCCTCCAGCGAGAGACAGTGATCGACCCACTTCTCGACCTCGGCCCGATCGATCTCGGGATCGGACATGTACTCGTCGATCGCGCGGGCGTGGCGTTCGAGCATGGCCGCGGCGTTGACCTGGGCCTCGTCGGCCTGGCCCCGTGTGAAGAGGCCGAACCACTCGTTGTTCGAGAAGAAGTCGGAGTGGGCCTCGACGTGGGTGATGACGGCCTTCTGGTCGGCCAGCGTGTTCGACTCCTGGAGGAACGCGTGGGCCGGGTTGTCGTTGTTGACGATCTCGAAGGCCTTCCCGCCGCTGTACTGGCCCTGCTTTTGCTGCTTGTCGTACTGCATCCCCCACCGCCAGTGCGGGTACCGCGACTGGAATCCGCCGTAGGCGATGAGTTCGTTCATCTCGTCGTAGTCGACGATCCAGTACTTGACCGGGTAGGGTTCGAGGCCGAGTTTCTGGGCCAGGTTCCTCGCCTCCCGTACCGGTTCCTCGAGGTCGGTCGCGATCGCTTGCTTGCGGAATCTGTCCGCGTTGGAATTCGTTCTACTCATCTTCTTCACCCTCCGTCGAGAGGATCTCGTAGATCGCGTCGGTCACGTCGGACTTGTCGTTGACGTAGGCCACCGCGACGTCGTCGGAATCGGTGCCGAAGTGGCGTTCCAGTTCCTCGGCGTGGGTGGCGTTGATCGCGTTGCCGCTCGGCTGGGTCTCGACGTACGCGTGGAGGTTGGCCGGAATCTCCTCCATCAGCGGGATGACCCGCTCCTCGGTGTCGTTGCTCGAGTTCTCGGAGTCGCCCGCCGCGAAGACGTAGCGGTTCCAGTCGCTCCAGGGGAACTCCTCCAGCAGCTGGTCGGCGAGTTCGTACGCGCTCGAGATCTTCGTCCCGCCGCCCGATCGGATGCCGAAGAACTCGTCGCGTTCGACCTGCCAGGCGTCGGCGTCGTGGGCGATGTAGACGAACTCGGCGTTGTCGTACTTGCCCTGGAGGTACCAGTCCAGCGGCGTGAACGTCCGCTCGACGAGTTCGCGCTTCTTCTCGCGCATCGACCCGGAGACGTCGCGGATGTTGACGACGACGACGTTCTTCTCTTTCTCCTCGATGATCTCGGGGTAGCGGTAGCGTTCGTCCTCCCGGCGGAAGGGGACGTGTTTGATCCCCTCGCGGCGGATCTGCTGCTGGACCGTCTGGCGCTCGACGTTCTCCTCGACCTCGTCGATCGAGTCCCACGCGTCCAGTTCGTCCTCGGGAATGTCGTCGTAGGCCTCCTCGACCCAGGCCATCGACACCGGGACGTTCTCCCCGCGGGCCCACTCGAAGACGTCGCGCGGGCCGAACCCCTCGACCTTGCAGACCTCCCTGAGGAAGTCCTCGTCGAAGTCCATCGCGAGTTTGCGCTTGAGCCCCTCCTTGAACATCCGCTCGAAGTCGAGCGTGCTGTCGGGGCCGGTCCGGGTGAGGTCCGTGAAGGGACCTTCCTTCTCCTCGATGACCTTCTTGCCCTTCGGATCGAGGTCGAGGCCGAGTTCCTCGTCGAGTTCCTGGGCGAACTCTTCGGGATCCATCTCGTAGTACTCGTGCTCGCCGCCGTCCTCGCCGGGTTCGTCCCCGTCGTCGCCGTCGTCGTCGCCCGGCTGCGGCTGGGGTTGACCGACCGGCTGGCCGACGTCCGGCGTGTCGCCGTCGCCCTGTCCGACGCCACCCTGGTCGCGCCGATCGTACTCGAACTCCGGGAGCGAGACGATCTTGACCGGGATGTTGATCTCGCCGGGTTTGCTCTGTCCGAGGTCGCCGTACTGGATGAAGTCGGCGAGGTCCTCGCGGCGCTCCTCGCCGACTTCGCGGAATCGTTCGAGGTCGTCTCTCAGTCCCATCTGTATGACACCTGTCCCATGACGTGTCTGCTGGTTAGCTCGGCCGACGCCTCCGAGTAGTCGAAGAGGTCGACCATCGTGTCGATCGTGTCCGCCTTGACGGATTCGGTCTGCGTGCCGCTCGGTGGGTCGTCCCACTGGCGCGGGTCGAAGTCCTCGAACGTGCGCTCGACGTCGTCCCAGTCGTGGCTCTCGAGGACGGTCTTGATGACCGGGATCGCCGTCAGGTCGACGTCCTGCACCGAGAAGTCCTCGTCGCGGTGTTCCCACGCGTGGCGGTTCAGCGACGTGATCACCTTCTCGCGTCGGAAGTTCCGCACGCTTTCCCGGGGGAGGTTCCCCTCGTAGTCGTCCTCGGAGAACCGGCCGAGGTGCTCGATCTCGAACAGCTTCATCTTCAGCGGGTCCGGTTCGACGCGCTCGCCGCGATCGTTGTACAGCGGCTCGTCGGTCTCCCACGCGTAGACGTGTTCGACGTACTCCGCGACGGTGTCCTCGTCGACCCGTTTCTCGTGCATGATCGCCTCGATGACGTCGCTCTCCTGCTGGTCGAAGATGTAGTTCTTCACGGGCACCACGCGGTTCTCGAACTCCGATCGCTCGCCGGTCGAGAAGACCGGGGCGTCGGCCATCCCCTCGGCCATCCCGTTTAACACGTCGCGGGGCATCACCACGTTCTCGACCGGCAGGACCGGGTGGTGGCGGTCCTTGTCCGTCCGCAACAGTTCCGCCAGGGTGTCCCGCGTGTACGTGACGGGGACGCCGTGTTCGCCGTCGTGGCCGTCGTCGTCGAAGTCGAAGTCGTCTTTCTCCCGCCGGGTGTCGCCCTCCTGGAGGTAGCCCTGGTCGTAGATCAGGGCCTTGTCGACGAGGTCCAGCCCGTTCGGGAGGTCCTCCTCGTCGAGCCGGGTGGCGACGGCGTACAGCGCGGCGGCCTCGATCGCGTGGGGCGCAAACTCCTGCTCCCTGGCCTCGCCGTCCTGATCTTTCACCGTTATCCGCACCGGTTCACGGATCCGATCGGCCAGTTCGTCGTAGCTCTCGGCCGTCCAGACCTCCGTCTCGTTCGTGAGTTCCCGCCGGATGAGTTCACACTCCAGCGAGAGGTTCGTGAGGTAGCCGAACTGGTGCTTGTCGAGGCGGCGTTTGAGCGCCTTCAGGGGGTCCATTCCGTTGCGATCGGCGTGCTGGTTGAGTTGCGCTTCGAGGTCGGGATTGGAGATGATCAGCAGCTGGCTGTCGACGTCCATCCCGATCCCCTTGTCCAGCTTGACGGACTGCTCGTCGGGGACGTTCAGCAGCTTCTGGAGCAGGTCGGCGTGCTGGGCCGCGTCCTCGACGATCGTGAGGACGCCGTTGCCCTGCGACAGGACGCCGTCGTAGCTGAACGCTTGCGGATTCTTCCGGCCCCGGGAGTCGAGTTCCTGGAGCATCCCGTGCATCCACGAGCCGACGAGCCGTTCCTTCGGCGGGCCGTCGTCCTCGCTGTGGAGGACGCCGACACCCTGGCCGACGTCGACGACGTAGTTCTTCACGCGGAGGTGTTTGTCGTCGGCGATCTCGGAGAACAGCTCTCCCTTGCCCTCCCGGCGGTACCGCTCCTCGAGGAAGTCGTAGGCTTCCCGCGAGAAGGGGTCGAGGGCCGCGTCCACGCGAACGGGAACGTGATCGTCGAGTTCGCCGTTGAGGTCCTCGAGGATGCGCTCGCGGACGCTCTCGGGGAACACCGACAGCGGGTGTGCCTGGACCGGACTCTCGTACCAGTGCTGGTCGTCCCCGGCCGTGGGATCGCCGCCGTAGCTCAGGCCGCGATCCTCGGCCTCTGCGGTCGTCACGTTCCACTCGACGGTGTAGCGCCGGCCCTCGGGGGTCTTCGAGTACTCCCGCAGGCCGTTGACCAGACAGCGCTTGAGTTCCGACTTGCCCGTCGCGGTCGGTCCCTCGAACCAGATGATTTTCTCGTCTTTCGCCCGGCCCGCGGCGATCGATCGGAGGTCGTCGACGAACCCGTTCAGTACCTCGGTGTTGCCGAGGATGGCGTGCTCGCCGTCGTTGTGCGGATCGTCGAAGAAGCGGTAGCGCTCCTTCTCCTCGCCCTCCTCGACCACGGTCCGGGTGCCGGCGGCTTCGATCGCCTCGAGCAGGTACTTCGAGGCGTGGGAGGCGATCGTCGGGTTCTCGAAGATGCGATCGACGTACGCCGCGAGGCTCATCGGCTCCTCGTAGGTCTCCTCGAGCGTCCGATCGGCCTCGGTGACGTAGTCGTTCCCCGTCATGTTACTCTTCCATCTCGGCCTTGGCGACCTCCGCGCCCGCGAACTCGAGGACCTCTTTCGCCCCTTCCTCGGAGTAGCCCTGCTCCATCAGGGCGTCGATCCAGGAGGAGCGTTCGTCGTCGTCGAACTCGTTGGCCGACACGAGCGCCGAGAAGTTGATGTTGTGCTTCTTGTCCTCCCAGAGCTTGCGCTCCAGGGCGCGGCGCAGGCGTTCGTTGTCCTGCGGGTTGAACGCCTCGCCCTCGCGTGCGCGACGGGAGACCCAGTTCGAGACCTCCTGGCGGAACGACTCCTTGCGGTCCTCGGGAATGTCGAGTTTCTCCTCGACGCTGCGCAGGAACGTCTCGTCGGGTTCCTGCTCCCGGCCCGTCAACTCGTCCTCGATCGTGTCGTCGTCGATGTAGGCCATGACGTGGTCCATGTACTTCTCGCCCTGGCGCTGGATCTCGTCGATGTCGTAGGCCAGCGCGTGGCGGACGTCCTCGATGGCCCGCTCGCGGTACTCCTCGCGGACCGTCTCGAGGTAGCGGTAGTACTTCTCGAAGTTGTCCTCGGGGATGGAGCCGTGGTGTTCGAGGTTCTCCTCGAAGAAGTTGAACACCGTCAGCGGCGAGAGGAAGCCGCGCTGGCGGTGTTTCGAGTCCATGATCGCCTCGGCGATCTCGTCGCCGATGAAGCGGGGTGAGATACCGACCATCCCTTCGCCGATCTCGGCCTTCGCGGCGGCCTCGTCGCGAAGCTTCTTCGGGTCGATGTCGTCGCCCTCGTCGATCTCGCCGTTGTAGGCTTTGGCCTTCGAGAGCAGGTCGACGGTCTCGGTGTCGGGTTCCTCGATCCGCGTGAGCACGCCGAACAGGCCCGCCATCTCGAGCGTGTGGGGCTCGACGTTGATGTCGGGCACGTCGGCGTTGTTGAGCATCTTCTGGTAGATGTTGGCCTCGTCCTCGTAGCTGAGCACGTAGGGGAAGTCGATCCGCTTGGTGCGGTCGTTGAAGGCCTCCATCTTCTCGTCACCCTTCTTGTCCTTGTACTCGGGCATGTTCGTCCGCCCGACGATCACCTGGTCGATGTCGATCCGCGGGTTGTTCTTCGGTTTGATCGTCTGCTCCTGGGTGGCGTGCAGGAAGTCGTAGAGGAACTCCCGCTGGAGTTTCAGCAGTTCCTCACCGCTGAAAATCCCGCGGTTGGCGTTACAGAACGCCCCCGAGTAATCGAACGCGCGCGGATCGGACTCGCCGTAGATGGCGATCTTCGAGTAGTTGACGTCGCCGGTGAGTTCGGTCTCGTCCTGGTTCTTCTTGTCCTTGGGCTCGAAGGTCTCCAGCCCCTGGCGCTTGTTCTCGTCGGCGACGAACCGGATGATCTCGACGTGATTTTCGAGGACCTGCTGGAGGTCGTCGTCGTAGTGGGCCAGCAGCCGGTCCATGTAGAACTCGCTCTCCGGATCGAGCGCCTGCTCGTTCTGGATCGTGTACGGTGCGTCGAGGTTCTCGTTCAGGTCGTCGATGACCTGCTGGCGCTGTTCCAGCGGGAGCAGGACGAGCGGATCCTGGTTCATCGGCGATCGGACGGTGTCGTCGGCCGGATCCTGATCCTTGATGACGTCACAGAGGTTAGTCCATTTGAACGTGTACATCCGCCCCTCGTCGCGGAGCGTGTAGTCCTCGAAGTAGCGTCGCACCTGTTTGTCGAAGTGGGACTTCCCGGATCCGACGGGGCCGAGCAAGAGCTTGATCCGCCGCTCGGGACCGAGCCTGCGGGCACCCGATTTGACCTTGTTGACGAACTCGTGGATCGACTGGTGGATCACCTTCCCGTAGAAGGTGTTCTCGCCGTCGTTCAGCGGGTCTTCGCTGGCGAGCTGGTACTCGACCATGCCCTCCGTCTCGTCGTAGGTCGTCCCGTAGTAGTCGAACATGTCCGCGACGCGCTGGTGGGCGTTGCGGGCGATCTTCGGGTCCTCGTACACCGCTTCGAGGTACCAGTCGAACGACTTGGTCTCCCGCAGGTCCGCGGGCATCGATTCCTTGTAATCCGTACTGAGCTTCTCGAGCGTCTCGATGTCACCGGTCATGGTATCATTGCCAGTTTGGTGGTCCCCCGTCTTCGATCGGCACCTGCGGCGATGGGACAGGTGTGGAGTGAACGACGATCGACCGTCTGCACCGTCGCGTGGCCGAACCGTCAACTTCCACAACCGCGTCACGACGACGCGTATGCCACATACTCACTTGACTCCTCGCGGTGGCTCGCAGAGAGCGCGAACCTCTTCGGGCGGCGATTCGTCGTGCCATATGTGACCTCTTACCATTACATCGTGTCGGTACCGTACTGCCGGTCGTTCACGACGTGCGCCGGGGACGGGCGCGGAGTTGATCGGTCCGGCGATCGGATACCGATAGTATTTAATGAGTGAGTAATCCACGTACTTAACCTTGGCCCCAAAAGGTATTTACCATGACTTCATTCCATGCAAATATTGCCAGAATCGTAGACTGTTGATTGGTATCACACCCCGCATTAGGGATCGAATGAAAAAAACGATCGGCCTGCAGAGTCCGGGTTGGCTCGCGCGCGATCGGCCGCGCTCTCACCACGGCCGATCGACGATCACCGCTGGACGACGATCGCCGCCGATCGGGTCGGGACCCGCGGTGATCGGTGTCCGACGCGGCGGCGAGACGACGGCGGCCGCCGCCGATCGGACGACGGTGCTTTAGCCCCGACGCCCGTATCGGCACCCATGACGGCGTTCGCCGCCCTTCCCGACAGCTGGACCGTCTGGAGCGAGGAGGAGGACGGCCGGACGGTACTCGCCTACCGGCCGGACGTCTTCGACGCCGAGGAGTTTCCCCCGGCCTGTCTCCCGACGCTCTACGTCACCCACGGCAAGCGAACCCGGAGACCCGGGACCAACCCGACCAGTCGGACGACGGCGAACGACTGGTTCGTCACCCTCTACCTGGAACCCGACGTCTCCCTCCCCGACCAGCACCGGTTCGACGATCGATCCGACGCCGTGGCGTGCGCGATCGATCTCGCCAGGCAGTTCGACGCCGGCGAGATCGACTATCGCGACCTCTACCAGGTGCCGCGGGAGCGGTACTTCGATCGACTCGACGAGTTGACCGGACAGTCGGCCGACGACGAGCCGTAGGGCTCGATCGGGCGAACGCAACCGCCTCGACGTGAGGCTTAACCGATCGCGGCGCGAATCGACTCCCATGTCGACCGTTACGCTCGTCGGGACCCGGCTGGCCGAACCGGGAACCGAGTTCGTCTATCACGGCGAGGCGGACGCCTGTGCCGGCTGTCCGTACCGGAGCCAGTGTCTCAATCTGGACGTCGGAACCAAGTACCGCGTCACCGACGTCCGGGAGAACGCCCAGACTCTCGAATGTGCCATGCACGACGGGGGCGTGCGGGCAGTCGAGGTCGAACCCGCCACTGTGAAAGCGAATATCACGTCGAAGGGGGCCTTCACCGGCAGCAAGACGAGCCTGCCCGGCCCCTGTCCCTACGTCGAGTGCCCCAGCCACGAGTACTGCGACCCCGACGGCCTCTCGTTCGACGAGGAGTACCGGATCCGGGAGAACTTCGGCGACCCACCGCACGACGTCTGTCACCTCGATCGCTCGCTCGAACTGGTCGAACTCGAGACCGACGACTGATCGCGAGTTCGGTCGACGGTCCGATTGTCACTTCTCGCGCCCCGCGATCGTGATCAGCCCGGCACCGACGACGCCGGCGATCCCGGCACCCACGAACGCGGGCGTATACGTGCCCGCGAGGTCGTACGTGAGTCCGGCAGCCCAGGGCGCGATCAGCCCCGAGACGGCGAAGGACAGCGAGACCAGGCCGAAGATCGCGTTCGCGTTCCCCGTACCGAACAGGTCGGCCGTCAGCGGCGACAACAGCGCCCCGTTGCCCCCGTAGGCGATCCCGAAGACGATCGCGAAGGCGTACAGTCCCGCCGCCGAATCGACGACCGGGAGCGCCATCGTCGTCGCTCCCATCCCGACCGAACAGGCGACGAACGTGCGTACCCGGCCGACCCGATCGGCGAGGCCGCCCACCCCGATCCGGGCGGCGGCGGTCGTGACGCCGACGATGGCGAGCGCGATCGCGCCCACTCGATCGCCGAGGCCGACGTCGCCGGCGTGGGGGACGACGTGGACGAGCACCACGTAGAGCGTCCCGTAGACGAAGACCCAGCCCGCAAACACCAGCAGGAAGGTCCGGGACGTCGCGACGGCGGTCACGTCCCGCCGGTAGGTCGCCCAGTCCGGCGGGTCAGGGTCCGGAACGCTGCCGTAGAACTCGGCCCCGGGATCGACGTCCGCCGAAGCCGGATCGTCGGCGAACAGCGGCGTGACGAGGGCGACCAGGACGGCGGCCCCGCCGACGAGGACGAGGATTGCCGTGCGCCAGCCGACGGTCCCGACGAGGGCGCTTGCGGCGGGTGCCATCGCGACCATCCCGATCCCGAGGCCGGCCGTGGCGATGCCCGTCGCGAGACCGCGGCGGCGCTCGAACCACCGGGGAACCGTCGCGTACGAGACGACGTAGATCGAGCCGAGACCGATCGCCGTGACGATTCCGTAGGCGACCAGCAGTTCGGCGTAGGTGGACGAGCGACTGGTCCACACGCCGCCGATCGCCAGCGCGACCGCGCCGACGAGCAAGAACCGTCGGCCGCCGAACCGATCCGCGAGGACGCCCAGCGCGGCCGCGGCGACGTAGATCACGACCGTCTGGAGGGAGAAGACGAACGACACGCCCGATCGGGAGAGCCCGAGTTCGCGCTGCATCGGCCCCAGGAAGACGCCGAAGGCGTAGGAGAGCCCGAAGACGACGAACGCGCCGACGAAGCTTCCCGCGACGACGTACCAGCCGCGGTACAGTGTTGGATCGGCGGACTCCGATACGCCGTCTGACCGACCGCCATCACCGGCACCCGGAGCCGACACGCCGTCACCGTTCATGCTGTCAGTTTGGATGGGTTAAGGTCACATAATTATTAGTATGAGTATTGCTGACGTAGTGCTGATGTCGTCAACAGACACAGCGGCGGCAGGTGGCAACGTCATCGAACGCGCGGGGGAGCGAATCGCGGACGTGGTCGAGCGCTGGATGCCGAGTCCGTTCCTGTTCGCGATCATCCTGTCGTACGTGGTGTTCGTGGTCGGCATGGTCGTCGAGGGACAGGGACCCTCGGACATGGTGCTCCACTGGTACGACGGGTTCTGGGCCTTCCTCACGTTCGCGATGCAGATGGTGCTGATCATCATGACGGGGTTCGTGATCGCGTACCATCCCCGCGTCAACGACGGCCTCCAGCGGCTGGCGGCGGTACCCAACAGTCCCCAGCAGGCGGTCGTCCTCGTCGGCGTCGTCTCGATGGCGCTGGCCTGGATCCACTGGGGGTTCAGCCTCGTCGTCGGCGCGATTTTCGCCCGTGAGATGGGGAAGGCCGCCTACCGCAAGGGGATCGACGTCCACTACCCCTTGCTCTGCGTGGCCGGCTACATGGGCCTCGGCCTCACCTGGCACTGGGGGCTGTCCGGGTCCGCGCCGCTGTTGCTCGCGACGCCGGGCAACGAGTTCGTCGAACTCGGGATCGTCGACGGCCCCGTCGCGACCTCCGCGACGATCTTCAGCACGTACGCGCTCACGCTCACCGTCCTGTCGATCGTCTTCGCCGCGATCGTCCTCTACCTGCTGACGCCCTCGGCGAGACGCGCCGAGGACATCACGGCGTACATCCCGGAGGCGGAACTGTTCGAGGCATCAGCGGACGGGGGCACCGGTGAGGACGCCGTCGACGAACCGACCCCGGAGACGGGATCCGACGGGGGGCCGGACGACGGCCCCGTGCCCGCAGAGCGGATCGACAACAGCAAACTGCTCGGCGGGATCATCGCCCTGACGGGCGTCGCCGTGGTCGGCTGGCAGTTCTGGACCCAGGGGCTCGACGCGCTGAACCTGAACGTACTCAACTTCGCGTTCCTGTTCGTCGGTATCGCGATCTACACGCAACCGGCGGTCTACCGCGAGCGCTTCGGCGAAGCCGCGGAAGCCGCCGCGGGGATTATCCTCCTCTTCCCGTTCTTCGCCGGGATCCAGGGGATGATGACCGGGTCCGGCCTCGCGGAGACGATGGCCGAAGGGCTACTCGCGGTCTCGTCGGTAGACACGTTCCCCGTAATCGCCTGGCTCACTGCAGCGGTCGTCAACCTCTTCGTCCCCTCCGGCGGGGGAGAGTGGATCGTCCTCGGCCCGTCGGTTCTCGAGGCGGCTCACGATCTCGGCGTGCCGACCGGTCAGGCGACGATGGCCTACGCCGTCGGTGACGCCCACACGAACCTGCTGAACCCGTTCTGGGCGCTCCCGCTGCTGGCGATCACGCGGATCCGGGCCCGCGAGATGTTCGGCTACGCGATCGCGATGTTGCTCGCGCTGATCCCGTTCCTGGCGGTGGCCCTGTACGTCGTGCCGTACTGACGGCCGGTCGTACGACCGTGCCACCGTCGCTGTTCGACCGGACCGTTCGTTTTGCAGACAGGTTTTATCTGTCGGTGGCGTCCACTGGGTACTCATGGAACCCCTGTCCGATCCGGTCCGTCTGCGTACCCGTTCGGACGTCGACGTCCACGAGGAGACACGAACCGTCCCGCAGGCCGAGTTCGAAGCCATGCGCGGCACCGTCGACAGCCACGTCGCCGTCGGCCTCCCCAACGACGACGGGGCGGTCCTCCTACAGGACGACGGCTCGCACGGGTGGAGTCTGCCCGCCTTCACTGTCGAGTCCGGCGAGGAGTGGACGGCGATCGGTCGCCAGGGAGTGACGCGACTGGCGGGCGTCCCCGTCGAACTCGATCGGCCGGAACGCCTCCGCCGCATCGATATCCAGCCGGACGGGACGGCTGACGGGGGCATTCGCATGTACAACGTCGTCTATCGAGCAGTTCCCGTCGAGGGACGTCCGGTCACCGACGACGTGCCCGCGGACGTTCGAGACGTCGACTGGTTCGACCGCGTTCCCGCCGAACAGGACGGCGAACTCGCGGCGGACATCCGGCTGTTCGTCGCGTGACTGGCGGACGCAAAGCCCTCGTATCGACGGACTGGCGGGCTACTGCTCGGGGGCGTCGAGCGCCGTCCCGTCGAGCCACTCGGACGCCCAGCACTCGATCTCGTCGAAGACGGGTTCGAGCGACTCGCCTTTCTCGGTGAGGCTGTAGTAGGTCGCGATCGGCGACTCCTCCTCGATGCGGCGTTCGACGAACCCCATCTCGCCGAGGTCGTCGAGCACCCGCGAGAGCGTGCGGGCGTTCGCCCCGGTCGACCGCTTGAGTTCGTTGAACCGCTGTTCGCCGTCGAGCAGGGTGTGGAGGACGGCGAGTCGCCACTGGGAGCCGATCTGTTCGAGCGACTCGATGACGGGGCAGGCCTCGGCGTTCCGTTCGCGGGTCTCGGCGTCGGACTGGGCTGGCGGCATCGGTGGTACACCATTCCCCCTGGATCACTATAGCAGTTCGGTTTCGAACCAGCTAACAGAACGTTAGTTTAGATCGACGGCCGTCGGCGGATCCCGGATTCGGCGGGATCGACGACGATCGTGACAGTTTCTACGACTGTAACTGGCCGCTAGACTTTACTGGGGGCCACCCCTGAGTCGAGCCAATCAATGGCGATACTCGAAGTGGACGACCTCCGGAAGGAGTACGGTGGGTTCGTCGCCGTCGAGGGGAGTTCGTTCTCGATCGAGCGCGGCGAGGTGTTCGGCGTCGTCGGCCCCAACGGCGCGGGCAAGACGACGACGCTGAAGATGCTCGCCGGCCTCGTCGAACCCACCGACGGTCACGCCGTCGTCGCCGGCCACACGCCCGGCGAGCCGGCGATGCAGCGACGGCTCGGGTTTCTCCCCGAGGAGTCGCCGCTGTACGAGGAGATGACCGCCGTCGAGTACCTCTCCTTTTTCGCCGACCTCTACGGCGTGCCCGATTCGGTCGCGGACGAGCGGATCGCCGCGTCGCTCGATCGACTCGAACTCGAGCACCGCGATCGGCGGATCGGCAACGTGTCGAAGGGGATGAAACGCAAGGTCGCGATCGCGCGGGCGCTGGTCAACGACCCCGACGTGTTGATCTTCGACGAACCGGCGTCGGGGCTGGATCCGCTGACGACGAACTACATCATCGAGTTCACTCGGGAACTCGCCGCCGAGGGGAAGACGGTCGTCTTCAGCGCGCACAACCTCTTTCACGTCGAGAGCATCTGCGATCGGGTCGTCATCATGAACGACGGGCGGATCATCGCCCGGGGGAGCGTAGAAGAGATCCGCGACGCCCACGGCGGCACGGAGTACCACGTCTACGCGACGGCCGACGCCGGGGACGGAATCGCGGAGAACGGTCACTACCGCCACGTCGTCGAGGAGATGGCCGCAGTGGAATCGATCCGCGAGACCGTCCAGGCTGCCGGCGGCCGCGTCGTCGACATCGAGACGAAGACGCCGACCCTCGAAGAGATCTTCCTCGAGGTCGCCGGCGACGCCGCGGAGGCCGACGTGTGAGCGGGCCGAGCGGACCCGGCGACGATCTGCCCGGCCGCCTCCACCGCCTCCGCGGTCAGTGGTCGCGAACCGGCCGGATCGCCCGCTGGGAGGTCGTTCGAAGCGCCAGCACGGTCGATCGCAAGACCGTGGCGGTCCTCGCGGCGATGCTGGTCGTGGTCGGCGTCGTCGGGATCTCCGTGGCCGGCGACGGCATGGGCCTCGAGGACGGGATATACGTCGTCGGCGTCGACGAGGAGAGCCCGTACTACGAGGTCGCGGTCGAGAGCGAGCAGTTCAGGCCCGTCCCGCTCGAGGACGTCGAGGTCGAGGACGGGAGCCGTGCCACCGTCGACATCGTGGTCGTCGAACGCGACTCGACCGCCGACACCGGGGACGGCGTCGTCGATCTCTCGGGCCCGTCGACGCGGGTGACCATCACCGCCTACGGGGAGGTCGGCGATCCGGCGGCCGACGCGTTCCGGGACGCGATCGAGGACCACAACGATGCGCGGATGGCCCGGGAGGACGACGAAGCGGCCGCCTACCCGATCCAGGTGACGATCGACTACCGGGACCGGAATCTCGACTCCCGATCGGCCGGGACCGAGTCCACGGCTCCCGTCGACGGGGGCGGCGGAACGGGCGCGGACGATGGTTCGGGACCGGGGAACGACGATACGGGAGCGGGGGACGACGATCGGACGGGAGCCACTGGAGACGAGACTGCAGACGACGGTTCCGGAACCACCGGCGGGGACGGCGGCAGCCTGCAGGTCCCCGACGTCGGTGGCGGTGCGGCGGCCGACCAGCCGACGCCGGGGACGCCGGGGTCGATCTCGCCGCCGTTCCCCTTCGAATCGCTCGTGCTCGCGTTCCTGTTCGTCGTGCCGATGAACTTCGTCATCCAGGCCTACGGGAGCACGATCGTGGACGAACGCGTCAAGCGCCGCGGCGAACTGTTGCTCGTCTCCCCCGCCTCGCGATACGAGATCGTCGCCGGGAAGACGCTGCCGTACCTGCTCGGGCTCGTCGGGGTCGTCGTCGCCATCGCGTACGCGGTCGGGGGCGGTCCGCTCTCGGTCGCGGCGGCGATCCCGATCGCCCTGCTCTTCCTGGCGGCGACGTTCGCCGGGGCGATGCTCGCGCGCTCGTTCAAGGAACTCACGTTCGTGACGGTGACGATCAGCGTCTTCCTGACGACCTACACGTTCATTCCGGCGATCTTCACCGACGTGAACCCGATCGCGCTCATCTCGCCGCTGACGCTCGTCGTGATGGACCTGCAGGGCGATTCGGTCCGACTCGGGGAGTACCTCTTCTCGACCGGCCCGTTCTACTGCAGTGCGGCCGTCTGCTTCCTGCTCGGGATCGGGCTCTACCGCGAGGAGGACATGTTCGACCAGAAGCCGATCCCGGCAAAAGTCGTCGACGCGATCGCCGGCCGGGTTCGGGGGTATCGGAGCGTCCCACTGCTGTCGATCCTCTTTATCCCCTTCGTCTTCGCGGCGCAGTTGCTCGCCGTGGCGCTCCTGTTCGCCGTCCCCGAGACGATCGCGCTCCCGGCCATCGTCGTCGTCGCGGCGGCGATCGAGGAAGCCGCGAAGAGCGTCCACGTCTACGCCGGCTTCGCCCGATCGCGGTTCGACCCGACGCTCCGGACTGCCGTCGTGGTCGGTGCGCTGTCGGGCGCGGGCTTCTTCGTCGGCGAGAAGGTCACCCACGTCGCGCAGCTGGTCGGGATGCCGGACCTGACCGTCGGCGTCGCGGCGTTCGGGCCGGAACTCTCGAGCAATCCGCTCGTGCTCGTCGCCGTCTTCCTCGCGCCGCTCGTCTTGCACGCCGTCACGGCGGTCGTCGCCGCCGTCGGCGCGAGCCGCGGCCCGACCGGGTACGCGGTGGGGTTCGTCGCGGCGACGCTCGTGCACGCGGCCTACAACGTCGGGGTGATCTCCCTTGTCGCGTGATCGCGAGTCGTGGCGATCGACCGGCGAGTCGGGGCCCCGGGGACCGAATCCGCCGACGGCCGACGAGGCGGGAGCCGACGAGTCGCCGTTGCGCGCGAAACTGGCCGTCGGCCGGCGGGAACTGCGATCGCTTCGCACGGAGAAGACGATCCTGCTCGCGCTGGCGATCCAGCTGTTCATCGCGGCGTTCTCCTCGTTTCTCGTCGTCGGGCTCGTCTCGCTGTACGACCCCGGTGCGGTCGACGGCTACGAGACGGAAGTCGCGATCACGGGCGACGACACGGGTCAGCTACTCCGGGTCGCGGATCAGCAGGACGGTCTCGAACCTACCCACTACACGGACCGATCGGCCGCCTACAGCGCCTTCGACGGCGGGAGAGCCGCGGCCGTCCTGGACGCGAACCGGGACGACGACGGGCGGTTGCACGTCAGGGTACTCGCTCCCGAAGAGGGGATCGAGACGACGCTCGTCGTCGTCCAGCTTCGCGAAACCCTGGAGCGCGCCGAGCACGTCGAGCGCCAGCGCAACGCCGATCGGCTCGCCGAACCCCCGCTCGATCTGCCCCGCGAGGTGGGTGCGAGCCCGTACGTCGCGTTCACCTACACCGTCTTGCTTCCGCTCCTGTTGTTCCTCCCGGTGTTCATCAGCGGCTCGATCGTCGTCGACTCCCTGATCGAGGAACGCCAGCGAGGGACGCTGACGTTGCTCCGCGTCGCACCCCTCTCGCTCGCCGACATCGTCGACGCGAAGCTCCTCACGGTCGCGGCGCTCGCCCCGATCCAGGCGATCGCCTGGCTCGTCCTGCTGGCCGTCAACGGGACCGCGATCGCGGGGCCGGTCGCGCTGGTCGTCCTCGTCGGCGCGCTGTCGTTGCTCGTCGTGGGACTCGGCACGATCGTCGCGCTGTACGCTCCCGACAGACGGCAGGCGCAGCTGCTCTACTCCGGCGGCATCGTCGGCGGGCTGGTCGTGGCCAGCCTCCTGCCCGAGCATCCGGCGAACACCATCGCGAAGTTCGCGATCGGGGCGGCGACGACGATGAGCTGGCTCCTGCTCGGTCTCTACGGCCTGCTCGGGATCGCGGCGTTTCTCGCGGTCAGGAAGAGCGTCGCACTGGTCGACCCCGAGTCGCTGTGAGGCGACCGCACCGGCGTTTCGTGGACTGGCCGAACCCGATGCCGTGACGGCTCGATAAACCGTTCTCGCGCTGAAAACCGTTGACAACGAGGCTATTAAGGCCGGTGGACCGAATCGATACTGCTGTGCCATCTGACACCACACGCCGGGGCGTGCTCGCGGGCGCGCTCGCCGCCGGAATCGGCGGCCTGACGCTCTCCTCGGCGCGAGAACTCCTGGCCCAGTTCGCGCCGCTGTCGGGTCGCGCCTGGGACGCCGCCGATCGGAGCCTCCCGGAGGCCGTCGAGAGTCCCTACGGCGAGGCGACCGTCCGCGTCGACGAGCACGGCGTCCCGCACGTCGCGGCCGACGACGAATCGGCGGCGTACTTCGCCGTCGGCTACGTGCAGGCGTTCGATCGGCTCTTCCAGCTCGACCTCCAGCGGCGGGTCATGCGTGGCCAGCTCTCCGAAATCGCGGGGGAGGCCACGCTCTCGGACGACGAGTTCCACGTCGCGATGGATTTCGCGGGCGCGGCCGAGACGACCTGGGATCACGTCTCGGAAACCGCCGCGGGACCGCTCGTCGAGGCCTACGCCGACGGCGTGAACGCCGCGATCGATCGCGAGCAACTCCCGCTCGAGTTCGAACTGCTGGACTACGAACCGCGCGAGTGGACTCCGGTCGACTCGATGCTGATGGAGAAACAGATCTCGTGGGACCTGACCGGCGACTTCGGCGACCTCCGGCGGGCGCTGGTCGCCGATCGTCTCGGCGAGGACGTCGCCGCCGAACTCTACCCCGATCGGCTCGAGCACGAGACGCCGATCCTGCGGGACGCGGTCGACGCGGACCGCCTCGACGACGGCTCGAACGGCTCGGACGGGACGGCGGCTATCGGGACCGGGACCCGGACCGGATCCGAAGACGACCGCCGATCCGTCGGCTCCAGCCTGACGGGGTACCTCTCCCGGTTCGAGTCGCCGACTGGGGTCGGCTCGAACAGCTGGGTCGTCTCGGGCGAACACACCGACAGCGGGACGCCGATCGTCGCGTACGACCCGCACCTGACGCTGATGACGCCGCCGCTGTGGTACGAACAGCACGTCGAGACGCCCGAGACGTCGGTTCGCGGGGCGACCTTCCCGGGCGTCCCGTTCGTGATCGCGGGTGCGAACGGGACCGGGACGTGGTCGTTCACCAACGTCGGTGCGGACGTGCTCGACTGCTACGGCTACGAGATCGACGACGCGGGCGAGCGCTACCGCTACGAGGACGAGTGGCGCGAGTTCGATATCGAGGAGCGAGAGATCGCCGTCGCGGACGGCGAGAACCGCACGCTCACCGTGCGAAAGACGGTCCACGGGCCGGTAATCGAACGCGAGGAACGGACGGTCGGCGTCGCCTGGACCGGCCACACCGCCACCCGGACGACCGAGGCGATCTACGAGTTCGGGCGCAGCGACGACCTCGAAGACCTGCTCGAGTCGACCCAGAAGTTCGACCTGCCGACGCAGAACCTCGTCTACGCGGACGCCGACGGCCGGACGCTGTACTACGCCACGGGGAAACTCCCGATCCGGACGATCGACGGCGACGTCGTGTCCGGAAACCGCATCTTCGACGGCTCCGCGGGCGAGGGTGAATGGGAGGGGTTCACGCCGTTCGGCGAGTCCTCCTGGGACGGGTTCGTCCCGTTCGAGGAGAAACCCCACGCGATCGATCCGGACGTCCTCGCGACGGCCAACCAGCGAGTCACCGACGACCCGAACCACTACGTCGGCGTCGCCTACGCCTCGCCCTATCGCGGCGCGCGAATCTACGATCGGCTCGACGAGCGGATCGAGAGCGGCGAGTCGACGGATCTCGCGTTCCACCGCGACGTCCAGTCGGACACCCGGGACGGCCGGGCGGATCAGCTCGTCCCGGACCTCCTGGCCGCGATCGAGGAACGCGACGAAATTGACGATCGGATCGGCGACGCCGCAGGGACGCTCGAGGACTGGGATCGCCGGATGAACCGCGATTCTGACGGCGCACTCGTCTTCGCACGCTGGATCGACCACTTTCGGGACCGCGTCTTCGAGCCCGTCTTCGCGGACGCCGACCTGGACGCGTCGTACTATCCGCGCGACTGGGTGCTCGCGACCCTCCCCGCGGACAGCCCCGTCTTCGCCGATCGCTCCCGGGCGGACGCGATGGTCGCGGCGCTCGAGGCGGCGATCGACGAGATCGACGACGAGGGCTGGGAGACCTACGGCGACTGGAACACGACGGGGCCGATCGCACACCCCTTCGGCGGCGAGGCACCCTTCCTCGACTACGCGGAGCGCCCGGCGGACGGCTCGGCGGCCACGGTCAAGAACTACCGGGTCGACTCCGCCGTCGGGTCGAGCTGGCGGATGGTCGTCGAACCCGGCGGCGACGCCACGGCCATCCTCCCTGGGGGCAACTCCGGGGACTACTTCTCGGCCCACTACGACGACCAGTTCCGGCGGTGGCTCGACAACGACCAGAAATCCATGGACCGATCGATCGACGACGACGCGGACGTGACCGTCACCTTCGAGGGGGGATCGTCGTGAGTTCCCCGGGGTCGGAGGCCGGTTCGGAGTCGGACGAGGACCGGCGCCCGGACGACCATCGCTCGGGGAGGGGCGGGACGCCCGCGAACCCGCTCGATCGCGTTCGGAGGGAGTCGCGAATCCACGCCGTCGCACTCATCGCCGCGGTCGCGATCGGACTGGTCGCCGCGTGGCTCCACTGGGCCGGACTGCTCCTCGGCGGGGCACTCGTCGGACTCGTCGCCCCGACCCTGCGGCGGGCGGTCCTCGGTACGATCGGCTTCGGGGCGCTCGTCCTCGTCGTCTTCGCCGTCTCCCTCGGCGGATCCGTGGGGGCCGTCGTCGGGATGGTACCGGTCGTCTACCTCGTGGTCGCCGCCGCGTTCGGCCTGCCGCTCTTCGGGTCGCTAGTCAGGGGTCTCATCTGATCGGCCGGCCATCCGCAGCCGCCGCTCTCCAGTGTCGCGAACGCCGAAAAACGCTGGATGACGGAAAACGGCCGATGACGGGCGCGGTCAGTCGCCGCGATCGAACACGCGCTTGATTCGCGAGACGATGCCACTGTCGTCGTTGCGAGTCGCGTCTCGATCGTTGTGTTCGTCCGCCATACGTCAGGACCAAATAGTGACTTGCTCCACTAAAAATTGGCGGGACGGATCGCGGTTCGATCGCCGGACCACGTACAGTTTTGGCCGTGTCGCGTGTACGCGCTCGCATGGAGTACACGACGCTGGGTGACACCGGCATGGAAGTCAGCCGACTCTGTCTCGGCTGTATGAGTTTCGGGTCGAGCGACTGGCGCGAGTGGGTCCTCGACGACGAGGAGAGCAAGCGAATCATCGATCGAGCGATCGACCTCGGGATCAACTTCTTCGACACCGCCAACATGTACTCGACGGGGGAATCGGAGCGCATCCTCGGCGAGGCGCTTGAGGGTCACCGCGAGGAGTCGGTCGTCGCCACGAAGGGCTACTTCCAGATGCGCGAGGACGACCCGAACTCGGGCGGCCTCTCCCGGAAGGCGATCGAGCAGGAACTGGCGGCCAGCCGCGACCGGCTGGGGATGGACACGATCGATCTCTACCAGATCCACCGCTGGGACGACGACACGCCGATCGAGACGACCCTGCAAGCGCTCGACGACGCCGTTCGCCGCGGGCACGTCCGCTATCTCGGCGCGTCCTCGATGTGGGCCCACCAGTTCGCCGACGCCTTGCACGCAAGCGATCGGCTGGGCCTCGATCGGTTCGTCACGATGCAGAACCACTACAACCTCGTCTATCGGGAGGAAGAGCGCGAGATGCTGCCGCTCTGTGAGAAGGAAGGGATCGGCGTCCTCCCGTGGTCGCCGCTGGCCCGTGGGTATCTCACGCGCCCGCACGAGGAGATCGACGCGACCACCCGCGGCGAGACGGAAGAACACATGTACGAGCACCCCTACCGCGAGGGGGGCGGCCGGGAGATCAACGAACGCGTCGCGGAAATCGCCGCCGACAGGGGTGCGACGATGGCCCAGATCGCGCTCGCCTGGCTCCTCCACAAGGACTGGGTCGACGCGCCGATCGTCGGCACCACGAGCGTCGAACACCTGGAACAGGCCGTCGAGGCGCTCGAGATCTCGCTGTCGGCGTCCGACATCGCGTACCTGGAAGAGCCGTACGAACCGGTGCCGGTGTCGGGCCACGACTGATACGGATTGCTGTAACTATTTACCGCCGATCGCCAGGACGGAGTCGGCGATCGGCGGTAATTGACTACAGCAGTCCGTATGACGCCGTCGACGAACTCGGCGCGATCGGCAGGTTCGTGGCGCGGTTCCGACCCGAGTCACGGACGGAGAACTCGGGACCGCCCGGTCCCCGGATGGATGGACCGTTCCGCACCGAACGTTGGTATGAGCGGGCCACGTAGGATCGGGCATGCCCAAGGTAGCGCCGTTCGAGGAACACACCGATCGATACGAGGGCTGGTTCGAGGCCCACGACGACGCATACCGGTCCGAACTGGTAGCCCTGGAACGCCTGGTGCCGTCGACCGGGCGCGGGATCGAGATCGGCGTCGGGAGCGCGCGGTTCGCCGAACCACTCGGACTGGGCGTCGGGATCGATCCGGCCGAGGCGATGCTCGAGTACGCCCGCGAGCGGGGGGTCGACGTCGTCAGGGGCGTCGCCGAACACCTGCCGTTCGCGGACGACGCGTTCGACACCGCGCTGATCGTGACGACGATCTGTTTCGTCGACGACATTCCTCGGACGTTGTCCGAGGCCGATCGGATCCTCGACCCGTCCGGGCGACTCGTGATCGGCTACATCGACAAGAACAGTCCCGTCGGCGAGATATACCAGGAGAAGAAAGACGAGAATCCGTTCTACCGGGACGCGGTGTTCGTCTCGACCGAGGAACTCGTCGACGCCCTCGAGGCGGCCGGCTTCACCGACTTCGAGTTCGTCCAGACGATCTACGACTGGCCCGGGGAGATCGACGGTCTCGAACCGATCGAGGAGGGGTACGGCGACGGGTCGTTCGTCGGGATCAAAGCGACCCGATAGCGGCACGATCTTATGATCGATCGCGACGTGCGATGCCCCATGACCGCGATCGGCGAACTGAACGTCGTCCCCGTTCGGGACGGTAGCATGGCGGAAGAGATCGCGAAGGCGATCGACGCGCTCGAGGCGTTCGACGTCGCCGACGAGATCAATCCGATGGGGACGATTCTGGAAGCCGACGACAAACGAACGGTGAGCCAGCGCGCCGGCGAGAAGGTCACTGCCGTCGAACGGCATCTCGGACGGGACGCCAGGCGCCGCGAGTGACCGGCCCCGCGAAGTCGAGAGCGCTAGAACAGTCGCACGTCGCCGGCCACGAGGTCGCGAGTGAGCGAGTCGATCGACTCGAGTTCGGCGGTGACGAGGCGGCGGATCGCGTCGTCGTCGGTCGCCGTGGTCTCGACGTCGACGGCCACGGGTTCCGTTACCGGCGCGCCGATCCGCGACAGGAGTTTCACCCCGGCGTACTCGGCGTCGAGGTCCCGATGGATCCGTTCTGCGGCCCTGGTCGCGACGACGTTGTACAGTTTGCCGACGTGGCTGACCGGGTTCTTCCCCGCCGTTGCCTCGAGACTCATCGGGCGATGGGGCGTGATGAGACCGTTGGCCCGGTTGCCCCGGCCGACGTTCCCGTCGTCGCCCATCTCCGCGGAGAGTCCCGTTTCGGTGAGGTAGGTGCTTCCGCTGTCGACGTCGTCGGCGGCGTTGACGGCGACCTCGACGTCCCGTTCCGTCCGATCGCTCGCGTAACGGGTGGCCAGGTCAGCCGCCTGCGCCGTCACGTCGACGTAGTCATCGATGCTCGAGACGTACCGGGAGACGACGGCGGCAGCGACGGTAAGCCGGAGTTCGTCGTCGGTGCGCCAGGCCAGCAGTTTGACGTCGTCGCCGATCGCCGGAATCCGCTCGCGAAGTTCCGCCTCGAGTCCACGGACGATGCGGTCCGTTTCGGACGCGGGCGCGTAGCCGACGCCGATGCTGGTATCGTTCGCTCCCGGGCGTTCCAGGTCGTCGAACAGCGTTTTCAGGTCCGCGGACGTCTCGCCGATCCGTGGGTCGAATTCGATCGCGTCGGCGGGCAGGTCCTCGAAGTGCTCGTCGACGTACGCCCGTGCGGCCTCGACCGCGAGTTCGTCGACCGGAACGCGGTGACCGTCGACGGTTCGGGTCGCACGACCGCTCAGGAGGACGTAGATCGGGTCGACGATTTCGCCGCCGCCGAACGCCGGCTTCGTCGTTCCGGCGACGAGCTGGACGCTGTCGGTGTTGTGATGGAGCACCTGGCCGAATTCGTCTCTATAGTAGCGTGAGAGACGTCGTGAGATCGCTTCGGCGATCCCGTCGCAGATCGAATCGGGGTGGCCCAGCCCCTTCCGTTCGACGAACTCCGTCGGTCGCGACGCGACGGGATCCAGATCGAGGTGCTGGACGGTGAACGACGGGTCGGCCATGGATGGATTCCACTCGCCGGAACGACGTATGCGTTGCCCCTGTTGCGAGATTTCGGCTCCAAACCCGTCGACTGGGACGAACGGTCGCCCATCACGGGATCTTTTTGACGGCTCCGACCAGGTCCTCCTCGGTCCGCCACTCGTGGAGTCGGCCGCGTTCCGCGAGCAGGTCGAAAACGGCGTCCTCCATCCACCCGTACGGGTGCGCTTCGTCGGCGTCGGGGTACGCCCGTTTGAGGACGTGGCTCTTCTCGAAGTACTCCTCCGTCCCCACGAGCATCCCCTGTTCGACGAGGAACCCGCTGGGTTCCTTCTCGGCGACGCCGACGATATGCGTGACGAGGTCGGCGATCAGGCAGAACTTCTGGATGCCGTTGTCCCACCCCCCACGAACGTCCGACATCATGAACGCGTAGGCGTCCGGGCGGCGGTTCAGTCGATCGACGACGAGATTCAGTCGCCGGATCGGTTCGTGATCGTAGTTCCCGAGCACGAAGTACGTCCGATCGTGCTCGAAGACGGGGGTCAGTTCGGAAAGCGAGTGCAGGATCGCTTCGTTGTCCGCGAGCGAGAGTTCGTCCTCCTCGAGTCGATCGCTGGCGCTGGTGAGGATCTCGTCGGGGACCGGCTCCTCGTCAGGTGGCATAGGGAGACATTCTCGCCACCCGTAAAACAACGTTACCGTGTCGATTCCGATTTCCGATACCGATCGGCTGGATTCACTCGTCGATCGCGGTGGAGGAGCCGTGGGTAATCTACTCCAGAGTAATTTACTCTAAGATAAACCACTTTGGAGTAAATTACTCTGGAGTAAACTACTTGGTGATCGACTCCGTACGGGGTCGTATGAGTACCGACGTGGGGACCGGCGAGGGGGCGGCAAACCGCGAACTGCTTCACTTCGTGACCCAGGAGACGCGGTTCGCGATCGTCACCAACATCCTCCAGCACCCCGACCAACTGCCGTCGATGTACGAACTGGAGCAACTCAACCCGAGCGTGAGCGACGCGACAGTCTACAAGCACGTCCAGAAACTCATCGACGCCGGCATCGTCGAGGAGGTCGCCCTCCCCGACGACGAACGCCAACAGGGCTACCCCTGGAAATTTTACGGCCTGACCGACGAGGGTCGCGAGTTCCTCGAGCGCCACAGCCTGCTCGCCGCCGAGGAGACCCTCCAGCGCATTTACGAGACGATTTCCGACAAACCCGAGAAGATGGTTCGGTACGAGAACGCGCCACGGCCCGATCGCGACGGCTGACCGGGGCCGGGACGTGTCGATCGCGATCGACGTGCGTTCGAGACGACGATAAGAGTCGGGGGACTACCTACGAGAGTCGTGCCGCGATGTCGGCCTCGGTAATGATCCCGACCGTTTCGCCGGCCTCGGTGATCATGACGGCCTTGTAGTGTTCGAGGAGGTTACTGATCTCGTCGAGCGTCGCGTCCTTCGAAACCGTCGGGAAGCTCTCGCTCATGTGTTGCTCGACGGGTTCGTCGCGGGCCTCGGAGTCGAGGTGGACGAGGCCGCTCTGGCTGATCGAGCCGACGGGGATCCCGTCCTGGATGACCGCGAGCTGGGAGTAGGCTTCCGCCTCCATCTTCCGGGCGGCCTCGCTGACCGGATCGTCCGGAGCGACGCTCACGACGTCCTCGTTCATCAGGTCGTCGGCGCGAATGACGTCGCTTTCGGCCTTCTCCAGGGCGTTGACGATCCGGCGGAGCGTCGAGAGCCGCGGATCCACGTCACCGCCCTCGATGCGGGCGATCAGCGGCTGTGAGACGTCGGCCGTGTCGGCGAGTTCGCTCTGGGTCAACCCGAGTTCGGTCCGGCGCTGGCGGAGGTCCGCAGGCGTGGGAAGTTCCATATCCCACAATAACCACGGGTTATAGAAAGTTGTTTGGGTGCGTGCCGTTCGTGCCGTTACTCGTCGTCGTCGGGAGCCTCGATGACCTCGACGACCGACAGCGGGACGTCCCGCAGTGCGCCGCCGACTTCGCTCTTTGCGATCCGGGAGGCGTGTTCCTCGCTGTCGGCGTTGAACACCTCCATCTCGAGGCCCAGTCCGACGAGCGCGGTGTCGGCGGCGATAAAGGCGGAGTCGAAGGGTTCGCCACAGGCAGGACAGCCCGTCGCACCGACCTCGACCTCCACGTAGTCCATGTCTTCGCTGTTGAGTCGTTTCCCGGCCTCGCTGACGGCGACGCCGATCGCGTCGTCGATCTCCTCGACGTCACGGACCAGCCATGCCGCTTCCATCGCGACGAGATAGTTGCCCATACGTCGTGGTTGTGCCGAGGGGTTTCCTGCTTTGCGGTTCCGGTCGAGGGCACGAGACTCCCGGCGGCCGGACTGCGCACGTGAATCGAATAATGCCCATAAGTTACGAGACAACACCGAGTCGATTCGGGTCAGGATAACGGAATTCCCGCCTCGGGACCACCTGCGGTTGTCCGTTTCGCAACTGGAGTTGAATCGCAAGCGGGCGTCGACCCAGTACTGTATTAACGATCATTATGTATATCGTAATTCAAGAAGGCTTATATACGACCCCCGTCTGAGCCACGGCTGAACGCTGATGAAATCCCGCGTGTACCGCGCGACCCTGTTCGCACTGTACCAGCTGTGCATTGCGATCGGCATCGTCGCACTGCCACTCGCGATCGCCACCCGTCAGGTCGGGTTCACACTGCCACTCCACCGGCTCATCGAGACCGTCGGAGCCGCCCACGAGGCCGCACAGCCCCAGATGAACTAGGACCACCCGCTCGTTCTGCCGATTCCGTATCGCCCAGCGACAGTCACGGCGACGCACACCGCGTCTGCCACCGCGTTTTCCCGTTCGAGTGGCGACGCGATCGGTTCCCGGCGAAAGCGGAAACCCCGGCGGTGACCGCCGGGGTTTTATATCGTGCCGGCCGTACAGTTCCGACAATGCGTCACCCACAGCATTCGGACTTCTCCCGGACGGTCGACCAGTTGGCCGACGATCCGAACCCATACGAGCCCGAGATCGGCTCGATGCCGAAGAACGACCTCTCGCGTGCCGACCTCGACAACGTCAACAAGACCGGCACGACGACGATCGGCATCTCGACCGCCGACGGCGTCGTCATCGCGACGGACATGCGCGCCAGCCTCGGCGGCCGGTTCGTCTCGAACAAGAACGTCCAGAAGGTCGAACAGATCCACCCGACGGCCGCCCTGACGATGGTCGGCAGCGTCGGCGGCGCCCAGTCGTTCATCTCCAGTCTCCGCGCCGAGGTCAACCTCTACGAGTCCCGACGCGGAGAGGACATGAGCATGGACGCGCTCGCGACCCTGGCCGGCAACTTCGCCCGCGGCGGCCCGTTCTTCGCGATCCACCCGATCCTCGGCGGCGTCGACGCGGAGGGAAGCCACGTCTACAGCATCGACCCCGCCGGCGGCGTCATGGAGGACGACTACACCGTCACCGGGTCGGGCATGCAACTCGCCTACGGCCACCTCGAACAGGCCTACGAGGAGGACATGTCCAACGAGGAAGCCAAAACGGTCGCCGCCCGCGGCATCAAGTCCGCCGCCGAGCGCGACACCGGCTCCGGGAACGGGGTCTTCCTCTGTGAGATCACCGACGAGGGCGTCGACATCCACGGCCACCACGACTTCGACGACGTGATCTGACGCGGCCGACACCGGTCGATCGCTCTTCCGCCTTTTTCGATCTCCGACCGGCGAGGAGTACTGCAATCTTATAGGACGCCCCTTCCAGTACCCGACCATGGCGTTGCTCGTAGACGAGGGGGTCCGCTACCCGTTTCGCGGCGATCGATCGACCGATCTGCTCGCGGCGGGCGGCGTTCTCGGCATCGTCGCGGCGATCACGCTGCAGCTAGCGGCCGCGGCGTCCACGACGCTTCTCGCGCCCGTCTTCGCAGTACTCGCGGCAGTGCCCGCGGTCGCGTTGCTGGGCTATCTCCTCAGAGTGTTCGAAACGACCGTCCGGGGCGACGACGCACCGCCGTCGTTTCGGCCGATCGGCGCGCTGTTGCGCGACGGCTGTCGGCTGGCCGCCGTCTCGCTCGGCTACGCGGTCGGACCGGCGGTCGTCCTCGCCGTGACGGTCGGCGGCGTGATTCGAGCCCCGCTCTCGCCCGACTCGATCGGCTTCGTCGGATCGACGGCGTTCTTCGCCGCGTCCACGATCGTCCTGGTGCTCGTTGTCGCGTTCGGCTACGGCTTTCCCGCGGCGGTGGGTCGACTCGCCGAGGGCGATCGTCTGCGAGCGGCACTCGACCCCCGGGGACAGCGATCGATCCTCGCCCACGGCGGCTACTTCACGGCCTGGACGTTCGCCGCGCTGTTCGTCGTCCCCGGGTGGGCGTTCCTCCTCGCGGCCCTCTCGCAGCCGACGCCGTTCGGCGTGGTCGCCGTCTTCGTGACCTTCTACGCCCACGTCGTCGCGACGCGCCTCGTCGCGCGGGGGTATCGATCGGCGGCGAAGACGGAAGACAGGTAGAGCGATCGCCGGCGGGACCGGTTGCTGACGGCTACGGCGGCCACTGTAGACGGTCGTCGATCGGTATCTGCGGGAAAATCGGGCGGGCGACGTGCCGCCTATATCTGTGGTTCGGCCATCGTCTGGGTGTCGATCGTCCGGTTCCGGAGCGCCCGGCCGGTGGTCCGGTCGAAGACGTGGATCGCCTCCTCCGGAAGCCGGGCGACGACGGTCTGGCCGTCCTCGACGTGCTGGAGGCCGTCGATCGTCGCGACGAACGGCTCCCCGCCGTCGGGTGCGAACGTCAGGTAGACGTTGTTCTCGTTGCCCATCGGTTCGACGACGTCGACGAGCGCCTCGTAGCTGTGGCGGTCCTCGTGGCTCGATCGAACCGCGACGTCCTCGGGGCGGATCCCGAGGACGAGTTCCTCGTTCCCGTCCAGTTCGTCGACGGTCTCCGCCGAGAGGGCGTACTCGAAGTCCTCGTGGACGAGCCGATCGCCCTCGCGGGTCACGTCGAAGAAGTTCATCGAGGGTTCGCCGATGAAGCCGGCGACGAACAGGTTCGCTGGCTCGTGATAGCACTCGAGCGGCGTCCCGACCTGCTGGAGTTCGCCGTCGTTCAGGATGGCGATCTTGTCGGCCATCGTCATCGCCTCGGTCTGGTCGTGCGTGACGTAGATCGTCGAGACGCCGAGGTCCTCCTGGAGGCGCTGGAGTTCGGTCCGCATCTGGGCGCGAAGCTTCGCGTCCAGGTTCGAGAGCGGTTCGTCGAGCAGGAACACCTCGGGGTCGCGGACGATCGCCCGCCCGAGGGCGACGCGCTGTTGCTGGCCGCCCGACAGCTCGTCCGGCTTGCGATCCAGCAGGTCGTCGATACCGAGCATCGCGGCGGTCTCGTCGACCGTCGCCGCGATCTCGTCGTCCGGCATGGCGGTCGATTCCTCCAGGCCGAACGACATGTTCTCGCGGACGGTCATGTGCGGGTACAGCGCGTACGACTGGAACACCATCGCGATGTCCCGATCCTTCGGCTGAGTCTCGTTGATCACCGACCCGCCGAGGCGGATCGCCCCGTCGGAGACGGTCTCGAGTCCCGCGACCATCCGGAGCGTGGTCGACTTCCCGCAGCCGGAAGGACCGACGAGGACCAGGAATTCCCCGTCGTCGATCCGTAGCGATACCTCGTCGACGGCGGTAATTTCGTTGCCGTCGTCCTCTCGGAATACTTTGGTTACGTCGTCGAGTTCTAGGTCTGCCATTGGTAGTGTTAGAGTGTCTGCCCCTTGGCGAACTGTTCTCCGAACAGCACGTACACCAGGATCGTCGGGAACGCCGCGATGAACGCGCCCGCCATCTGGACGCCGTAGTCCGTCGCCATCGACCCCTGGAGCGCGTTCAACTCGAGCGTGACGACGTAGTTCGATCGGTTGCTGAGCAGGGCCAGCGCGAACAGGAAGTCGTTCCAGACCTGCGTGAACTGGTAGATCAGCGTCACGGCGAACATCGGCAACGACAGCGGGAGGACGATCTTCCGGTAGATCCGGGCGAGACTCGCCCCGTCGAGACGTGCCGCCTCGATGAGTTCGTCGTCGAGCGTCTGGTAGTACGATCGAAACAGGATCGTACAGATCGGAATCCCGTAGGCGATGTGGGTGATCGTCAGTTCGACGAGTTCGCCGCGCTCGTGTAGCTGCGCCAGGCCGACCATCGACCAGAACTGCCGCAGCGGCACCAGCACCGCCTGGTACGGGATGAACACCGCCGCGAGGAACAGCGCGAGCAGGAGCGCCTGTCCGCGCCAGTCGACTTTCGTCAGCCCGTAGGCCGTGAGACTCCCCAGCACTGCCGACAGCACCGCGGCCGGGATCACCATCGCGAAACTGTTGACCATCGAGAACGCCAGTTCGCTCCCGGCGGTGAGCCACGGGTCGATCGTGAACCCCCCGATCGGCGGCTGGAGGGGTGACGTCTCGGTGAACGCCCCCTGGGTCTTGAACGCGGTCGTCAGGCCGCTGTACAGCGGCGAGAGGTAGAGGCCGACGAGTCCGAGCAACGTCGCGTAGAGGGCCACGCGGCCGAGGGACAGTTCGGACACTGTGCGGGAGAGACCGCTCTCGTCGCGGGTTTCGGTCGCCATCAGAGTGCACCTCGTTTGTACTGCGTGTACGCGTAGGGGCCGATGATCGTCAGCGCGAGCGCGAACAGGACGACGGCGATCGCGGCGCCGTAGGCCCACTGGCTCGCGGAGAACGCCTCGCGGTACATCGTCACCGCGAGGATGTCGGCCGATCGGCCGGGATTGTCCCCGAACATGACGTAGATGAAGTCGAACGCTTTCAGCGCGAACACCATCAGGACGACGATCGCACCGATCGTCGACGATCGGAGTTGCGGGACGATGACCCGCCAGTAGAGTTTCAGCGTCGACGCGCCGTCGATGCGGGCCGCCTCGTAGTGATCGTCCGGAATCGATCGCAGGCCGGCGAGGTAGACGATCATACAGTAGCCGCTGAACTGCCAGACGAGCGCGAAGATGACCGCGGCGAGTTTGAACCGTGGATCGCCGAGCCAGTCGAACGCGATCGCGTCGAGGCCGACGGCGGTGAGCGTCGCGTTGATCATCCCGTTGCTCGCGTACATCCACGACCAGAAGATCGCGGTCACGACGAACGACAGCGCCATCGGGAGCAGGTAGATCGTCCGGAACGCGTTCTCGAAGCGGATCTTGCGATCGACGAGCAGGGCCAGCCCCAGGCCGATGACCAGCGAGACGCCCGTGAACGCGATCAGGAGCGCGATCGTGTTCCGGAGCGAGGCCCTGAAGTCCTGATCGGCCGGCATCTGGCGGTACATCTCGAGGGTGAAGGTCCCGTACTCGGGCTGTCCGAGGCCGGACCAGCCGGTGAGCGAAATGACCACGTTCCAGCCGATCGCGCCGTAGACGAACAGCAGGACGAGCAGCGTCGCCGGCAGCCAGAACGGGATCGACTCGACGAAGTCGCTGCCGCGGAGTCGCGCGAAGCGTCCGTCTTCGCCATCCCGGAGCGTGCCCTCGTCGGTTCCGGGAGGAGACCGGGGATCGAGCCGTCGCAACGAATTTCGTAGCGAATCCATGGCTCAGGTGGCGGTCCTACTCGAAGCTGTCGACGAGTTCCTGGTACGTCTCGTCGACGTCCCAGTTGTCGATGAAGTTGGCGAACGCCCCCTCGACGTTCGTCTGGATGCCCGGCGCCACCGCCAGGCCGTGGGCGATCGACGGCGGCTGTTCGCTCGACTCCTCGAAGTCGGCCATCTGGTCCTGCAGGAACGGGGTGAACGCGTCGTCGGGGACGTCCGTCCGCGGCGGGATCGACCCCTTCGCCGGGTTGAAACGTTCCTGCGCGTCGGCAGAGCCGGCGTACCGCAGGAACCGGACCGTCGCGTTCGGCGACGGGTTGTGTTTCGGGAAGACGAACGAGTCCATGTTCAGCGCGTACATCCCGTCGGTGCCGGGGAACGGGACGAGGGCCCAGTCGTCACCGTACTCGAGGTCGTCGTCGGCCTCGTACTCGCCGGCGGCCCAGTCGCCCTGGTGGAAGAAGGCCGCTTCGCCGCGGTTGATGTAGCCGTTGGCCTCGTCCCAGCTCTGCGAACTCGCGTCCTCGTTGAAGTAATCGCTGTAGTCGACGACGATCTCCAGGGTATCGCGGACCTCGGATTCGACGGCTTCGACGTCGCCGGCGATGAACGAGTCGTAGGCGTCGACGCCGTACTCGCCGAGCAACACCTGCGCCCACAGCTGCAGCGTCGACCACGCCGACTGGGTCTGCTGGGCCATGCCGACGTAGCCCGCCTCGTCGACGGTCTCCATCGCGTCGACCAGATCGCTCGGACTCCCGATCGATTCCGGATCGACGCCGGCGTCCTCGACGACGTCGACGTTGTAGAACAGGTTGTTGAGACGGTGGATGTTGATCGGGACGGCGACGAAGTCACCGTCCGGTCGGGCGGCCTCCATCGGGCCGTCGAGATACGCCTCTTTCATGTCGTCGTCCCAGACGTGACCCTCGATGTCGTAGAGCAGGTCCTCGTCGGTGTAGTCCGTCAGCGCCTGGCCGGGCCACACCTGGAACGTGCTCGGCGGATTCTGGTCGACGACCCGGTTCCGAACGTCCGCCTCGAGGGCGCTCCCTGCGCCGCCGGGCGACGGCGACGGGTCGACGCTGATGTCCGAATATTCGTTTTCGAATCCCTCGACGAGCGCGTTGAACGCCTCTTCCTCCCCACCGGCGGTCCACCAGTGGCCGATCTCTACCGCTTCGAACTCGTCCGGGTCCTCATCGAGGAGTTCGTCCAGGCTCTCGGCACCGTCGTCGCCGCCCAGACAGCCAGCCATCGCAACGATTCCCGCGGCGCCCGTCGCCTGCAGGACGGCTCGCCGCGACGTTTCGCCCCCATTGAAATTATTTCGTACCATAGTCAACGATCAGACTACAGAACGGAACCCTCACAAATAATAGCTTTGGTGTGGTATTACATCACCTGTTGTAACTCATCGGCGCCGCGATCGAGTCGCAGTCCAAACGACGAGGCCGAACCGGGACCGATCGAGACCTGTCGGTCGAACCATCTGCGTGGATCGCACGAACGAGAATCGATCGCGATCGGTCTCGGGCGAATCGTCGCGACGCCGCGTCAGTTGATCCGGGTTCGCCGTTCGACTTCGGATTCGGGCTCCGCCAGTTGCGTCGCACGACCGGTTTCGCTCGATCGGTAGATCGCGTCGATCACGCGCTGGACGGTGAGGGCTTCCTCGATCGTGTTGGTCTCGGGTGTCGCGCCCGTGGCGATCGCTCGAAGGAACTCCTCGTCCTGCTGGGTGTAGCCGGTCAGGGAGGGATCGCCGGTGAGCGAGACGTCGGCGTAGTGGTCACAGCCGATGGTCCCGGCCTCGAGAATCCGCATGTCCGTGTCGCCGATGTCGAACTGCGCGCCGCCCTCGGTGCCCCGGATCCGGAAGTCCATGCTCTCCTCGCGATTGGTCGCCCACGCGGCCTCCAGCGAGATTGTCTGGCCGTCAGTGGTCCGGATGAAGGCGCTGACGGAGTCGTCGACCTCGTAGGTTTCGGCCTCGGCGTCCCAGTTGTCGCCGAAGCCGTCGGGATCGGCGTACTCCTCGCGGGTGCCGAACGTCGTCCGGGTGACGCCCGAGACCTCGGTTATTTCGGGGAAATTGAGCGCGTAGAGCGCGAGATCGAGCGCGTGGACGCCGATGTCAAGCAGGGCACCGCCGCCGGCGAGGTCGGGATCCGTGAACCACGATCCCGGGCCTGGAACGCCCCGCCGCCGCACGTAGTTCGCCTCGACGTGGGTCAGGTCGCCGAACCGTCCGCGGGCGTCCTGTTCCTCGAACATCGCCATCGACGCGGCGTGGCGGTTGTGAAAGCCGACCATGCAGACGCCGTCGGATCGGGCCGCCGTCGCGGCGATTCGCTCCGCGCTCTCTAAGTTGTGCGCGAGCGGTTTTTCGACGAGCACGTGCCGGCCCGCCTCGAGCGCGTCGACCGCGATCGGTTCGTGGAACCGGTTGGGCGTGGTGACGATGACCGCGTCGACGGCGTCGTCGACGACGAGATTCTCGTGGGTCTCGTAGGTTTTCGCGCCGAACTCGTCGGCGAAGCGATCGCGCTGTTCGGCGACGAGGTCGGCACCAGCGACGACGTCCGCGCCGAGATCCGTGACGCTCCGTGCGTGGAGGTGCCCCATTCCGCCGAGTCCGACGATACCGACACCGATGCCCGAACCGATCATCGCGAAACACCCGATTGAGAGAGACGACCTGCGCCTGAGCGGTGAGAAACGAGCCGTTTCGGTGTCGTTTGCGTGCGATCCCAGAAGTCCATACAGGTAGACAGCCGGCGATCAAAATAAGGGTTGTGACCGATTAATCTGTACAGTCCCGTTGTCATTCAGGGAGAATGATAACATTTCTTCTTTCGGTGGCGTCGAGAATATCATAATCGTTCATTTCATCCTGTTCGTCGCGGCGCGCAACCGGCCGACTGAAGCATCTCGGCCGCAGACGTTGCGGCGATGGTCGCAGTCACGATCTGGAACGAGTTCCGACACGAACGCGAGGACGAGGACGCCGCAGCCGTCTATCCCGACGGGATTCACGGGACCATCGCCGAGGCGCTCGTCGATCGGGGCCACGAGGTCCGGACGGCGACGCTCGACGAACCGGAACACGGGCTCACCGAGGACGTCCTCGCGGAAACCGACGTCCTCTGCTGGTGGGGCCACACGGCCCACGACGAGGTCAGCGACGACATCGTCGATCGCGTCCACGAGCGAGTTCTCGGGGGAATGGGACTGGTCGTCCTCCACTCCGGCCACTACGCGAAGATCTTCAAGCGGCTCATGGGAACCACCTGTAGCCTCCAGTGGCGCGAGGACGGCGGCACGGAACGGCTGTGGGTCGTCGATCCTGGCCACCCGATCGCCGACGGGCTCGACGAGTCGATCGAACTCCCCGAAACCGAGATGTACGGCGAACCGTTCGACGTCCCGGAACCCGATCGGCTGGTCTTTACGAGCTGGTTCGAGGGCGGCGAGGTGTTCCGGAGCGGCTGTTGCTACCGGCGCGGATCGGGCCGGATCTTCTACTTCCGGCCGGGCCACGAGACGTACCCGATCTACGAACACGACGCGATCCAGCAGGTCCTCGACAACGCCGTCGAGTGGGCCAGCCCCGTCGAGGGCGCGCCGCGATCGTTCGGCGAGCGGGAGTGATCGGCCGACCGGTGCTTACCCGCTTCGCTGCGTGTCGACCAGTTCGACGACGACGTCGAGGTCGACGCCGGTCGCGGTTTCCAGTCGCTCGCGGACGCGATCGGCGAAGTCGTCCGGTTCTTGCTCCCCTGGTGGCCGTTCGGCGACCAGGGTCACCGACGGCTCGTCGCCGGTGTAGACGTCCACGAGTTCGTACTCGACGCCGACTTCCCGGAACTGCAGGTCCGCGAACGCGGCCTCGTCGTTCATCGTCTCGAGTTCGGTCTGGACGTCGTGCTCGACCGCGGCCGTCCGGTAGGTCCCGTAGGTGACCCCGCCGAGAACGACCGACAGCACCGCGATCGCGACGAGAAGCACGACGACTCGCGATCGCAACCGGCCGTAGACGTGATCGATGCGTTCCGATCGGTGCGGCCGATAGCCCGAGAGCCACAGCAGGATCAGCGCGGTGAGGTTGATCGAAAGCAGGTTGATCAGGACGAGCGTGCCGGCGGTGAGGACGACGGTCGGGCGGCCCCAGGCGATTCCGAGTCCAGCGGTGGCGGCGGGCGGGACGAGCGCCACTGCGATGGCGACACCGACGAGCACCGACCCGACGTTCCGGACGAGACTGACGACGCCGGCGACGCCCGATCCGAGAGCGAGAAAGAGCGCGAGGACGCTCGGCGTGATCCGTTCGTCGATCTGGGGGACCGTCGTGATGTCGAATCCCGGCGGGAGCAACACCGTCCCCCTGAGGAGCCAGCCGACGAGCGCCGCCGTCGCGACGGCGACTGCGAGTCCGACCACCTGCAAGAGGACCCCCCGCGCCGCGAGGTCGTCGTCGTCGACGACCACACCGACGCTCGCGGCGAGTGCCGGTCCCATCAGCGGGGCGACGACCATCGCACCGATGATCGTCGCCGCGGAGTCGAGCAACAGCCCCGCCGTCGCGATGATCGTACTCACGACGAGCAGAACGAAGTACGTCGACGCCGCGGGCGCGAGATCCGCCGCCCGCGCCTGGAGTTCCTCCCGGGAGATCCTGGTCCCGGTGAACTCGCCGGTCAGGTCGTCCGCTCGGTCAGAGACGATCGTTTCCGCGGCCGTGACGACGGTGTACGAGTCCTCGTCGAGCCCGGCGGCTCGAAGCTCCGCGAGAAACGGCTCGACGGCGGCCGGCGGGACCGGGATCGAGACGAGCGCCTCGAACTCGCCGTGGCTCGTTTGCTCGGAAACGGCGTAATCGACGCCCATCTCCGTCGCCGTCTCGAGGACTCGATCCAGATCGCCGCGCGGCACGAACACCTGTACCAGGCGCATACCCCCTGTAGGACGGACCAGAGCATAGGCTGTCCTCACCCGACGAATGACTGTCAGGACGCCGTGTATCTGCTCGACGGTCCGTCACCGACGATCGATCGAATCACGACCGCCGCGTCCGAACGGGATCTCAGAACTCCCGGCGGCCCTCGTCCGTGATGACGCTCTCGAGGAGCGAGACCGGCGTGGCGTCGTAGGCGGGGTTCTCGACGGCGAACCCCTCGGCGGGTTCTGGCATGACCTCGCTGCCCGGCCGGAACTCGTTCTCGAAGACGAACCCCTCGGTGACGAGCTTCGAAGCCGCGCCGAGGACGGTAACGGGGACGTCCAGCTGGGCCGCGGTGGCCGCGATCGGAAACGTCCCGACGCGGTTGTAGAGGGTGTCGTCGACGATACAGTCCATCCCGACGACCACCCGATCGCACTTCGCGAGGTAGAGCCCGTTCGCGCTGTCGGTGATCAGCGTCGGCTCGACGCCCTCCAGGTCCGCGAGCGATCGGGCGGTCTTGCGTCCGATGTAGCGGGGCCGGGCCTCGGTGATGTAGACGTCGAACGATTTGCCGGCGTCGACGGCCCGTTCGAGCGCTTCGAGTACCGTCGAGGAGTAGTCGTGGGTCAGGAGTGTCGCCCCGTCCTCGAGATGGGTGACGGCGTTTTCGGCCGCCCGGCGCTTGGCCGACTCGACGGTTTCGACGACCTCGTCGATCGTCTCGGTGGTGAGTCGTTTGGCCTCCTCGACGCTGTCGGCCTCCGCGACGGTGACCTCCTCGACGACCGCCCGGACGGCGTTCTGCAGCGATGCGTGGGAGGGGTTGGCTCGCCGGAGCACCGTGCCGTTGCGCTCGAGCGCGCGCTCGAACTCCTCGACGGTGGCGAACTCGCGGTCGACCAGTTCTTCGAGGGCTCGCGCCGCGTTGACCGCCACTACCGAGGAGCTGTGGGTCTGCATGTCCTGGATCTCCTCGACCGTCTCGTCGATCATACCTGCACGAATTCCCGTCAGCGGGAAAGGTGTTCCGGGTAGTGTCAGCGCATACGGGGAGTGTCGCGGTGCTACTGGCGTTGCTCTCGTTCCCACCGATCGGGTGCGACACCGAGTCGGAGTACGATCGGTCGATACGCGAACGCAACGACGACGACGATACCCAGTTCGATCCAGAAACTCGGATCAGCAACGATCACGTCCAGGAGCGTGAGCGCGACCATCACGAGTATCAACACAACGAGGTAGTGACCGGCGAGTTCGAGGAGGCCGTCCGTGTCCATACGGACATTCAGTGAGCGACGATCAAAACGATGCCGTCGGGAACCGGCTGGTACCGTCGCGAACGGACGGGGCGATCCCCACGTATCGAACCAGAAGATCCGGGAAACGATTCAGCACGTCACCGGTGCAAACCACAGGACGGTCGCGGTTGCACCGGTGACTCGGTACAGCAGCCCGTATGACGAAGCCGAAGCCCGCAGGCTTACGATCGTCACGCGCCTAGAGCCGTCGATGACCGTCACCGTCCGATACACCTGTCCACACTGTGGGGCCGTCGTCAGCGTCGAGCGCGCGCCCGACCTCGCGGATCGATCGGTCACCACGGTCCCCCAGCCGGGCTGGGAGTACGCCAGTCCGGACGACGACGACCTCGAGACGGCCGA
Source organism: Halosolutus amylolyticus (assembly GCF_023566055.1). Taxonomy (NCBI): domain Archaea; kingdom Methanobacteriati; phylum Methanobacteriota; class Halobacteria; order Halobacteriales; family Natrialbaceae; genus Halosolutus; species Halosolutus amylolyticus. The sequence goes on from NZ_JALIQP010000001.1 coordinate 247,755, forward strand.
CGGGATCGCGTTCGTCTGCGGCGAGGACGGCCCGGTCACCGATCTCGAGGGGGAGCCGATCGAGGGCTGTGGACGGCCGTTCTACCTGAACTTCGTCCGGTACGAGCAGGGGGTCGAACTCGACCCGGATCCGCCGACCTACGGCGGGCCGCGCTTCGACTTCGACGCGTAGCGGGCCGGGAACGAACACAACCCTTTTCGACGGCCGGGCGTTGCTATCGGTATGGACGAAGCCGCCGTACGCGACCGCCTCCGGACGGTCGAGGATCCGGAACTCGGCGACGACATCGTGTCGCTCGGGCTGGTCAACGACGTCACCGTCGACGGCGATCGGGTCGACGTGAATCTCGCGCTCGGAGCCCCCTACTCCCCGACCGAGACGGGCCTCGCCGGCGAGGTTCGCGAGGTGCTCGCCGAGGAAGGGCTCGAGGTCGACCTCTCCGCGAGCATCCCAGATCGGGACGACCTCGCGAGCGAAGAACAGGTCCTGCCGAACGTCAAGAACGTGATCGCCGTCGCCTCCGGGAAAGGCGGCGTCGGCAAGTCGACCGTCTCGGTGAACCTCGCGGCGGGGCTCTCGCAACTGGGCGCGCGCGTCGGCCTCTTCGACGCCGACGTCTACGGGCCGAACGTCCCGCGGATGGTCGACGCCGACGAACCGCCGATGGCCACCGAGGACGAGACCCTCGTCCCGCCCGAGAAGTACGGCGTGAAGCTGATGAGCATGGCATTCCTCACCGGCGAGGACGATCCGGTCATCTGGCGCGGCCCGATGGTCCACAAGGTCATCACCCAGTTGACGGAGGACGTCGAGTGGGGGCACCTCGACTACCTCGTGGTCGACCTCCCGCCGGGCACTGGCGACACCCAGCTAACGATGCTCCAGACCATGCCCGTCACCGGCGCGGTGATCGTCACGACACCGCAGGACGTCGCGCTCGACGACGCCCGGAAGGGCCTGGAGATGTTCGCCAAGCACGACACCGTCGTGCTCGGCATCGCCGAGAACATGTCGACGTTCGCCTGCCCCGACTGCGGCGGCGAGCACGACATCTTCGGCTCCGGTGGCGGCCGGGAGTTCGCGGACGAACACGAGATGCCGTTCCTCGGTTCGATCCCGCTCGACCCCGCCGTCCGCGAGGGCGGCGACGGCGGAAAGCCGACGGTGCTCGAGGACGAGACGGCCACCGGCGACGCGTTCCGGACGATCACGGAGAACGTCGCCAACAACACCGGGATCGTCCACCGACGAAGCGTCTCCCAGACCAGACGCAGCGAAGCCGCCTCGCCCGATCGATGACCGCCACGGACGATTCCGATCGGGAGCCTGCGGACGCGAGCGATCGTGACGCGGCTTTCGATCCGGATCTGGAACGGGTCGAACACCTCCGCGAGATCGCCGACGAGGTCCGCGGGGAGACCAGCGAGAGCAAACAGCTCGCGAATATTCTTTACCGGACGAGCGACCTCTACGATCCCGACGAGGAGACCACGCCGGAGGAGATCGTTCGCAACGTCAAACTCATCCTCGAGGTCAAAGAACGCGGCGGCCTCGAGCGCTGAGCGCTCGTACTGATACGGGTTACTGTACGTCATTTCCGGCGCAACCGCGATCCGGGCGGCGGTTGCGCCGGGAAATCGGTACAGCAATCCGTATGACCCGTTTTTCGGCGATCCGTCGACGCCACTCGAAGCGCCAGGCGCGCCGACTCCAGTCCGATCGAACGGAGAGCGAGTCGCGCGGCGACTCCGGCACGACGGTCCGACGGTGTGTGAGCGGACCGCGCCGTGTTTTCGCCGACCGGTCGCCGACTCGAACGGCTATCGCGGCGGCCGTTCGCGAACCTGTGTGGCGAATCGAATCCCGGTTAGGATTGTGCACCTCGAAAAGACATTTGATGGCGTTCAATGTCTTTCAACACCTTGCAAGGGTTTCACTTATCCCTTCGTGCCCGCTCCGTCCGAACAGGAACGTAGCGAGGTACTCGCCTCGCGCTGTCTCCAACGATATCCATGACCAACGCAACTACGCCGATCGAAACGACGTTCGAAATGCAGCGCCAGTCGATCAAACAGAGCCAGCAACTCTTCGAGCAGGGCCTCCAGTTCCAGGAGAACATCGCCGAAACGTTCCTCCAGAACGGGTTCGCGGCCCAGCGAAGCGCACAGCGCCAGGGGACCGAACTCGCCCGAAAGGTCTTCGACGCGCACCTCGAGGCGGTCGAGTCGGCCCTCGACGAAGATGCGTACGACGTCCGGTCGACCGTCGACGAACAGTTCGAGGACGGGGCAAAGCAAACCCAGCAACTGATGAACGAGGGGTTCGAGCAGTCCGCCGAACTGTTCCAGCACCTGCTGCACGCACAGTTCGACGCCCTCGAGTCGGCGCTCGACGGAGACGGGTCCGACGTCCGATCGGCCGTCGACCGGCAGTTCGACGAGTTCGAACGGGCCCACGAAGAGACCTGGGACGAGTTCGAGACCGGGATGCAGGAAGCGGTCGACGAACTCACCGACCAGCAGAAGGAACTGCTCGCGGAGTCCACCGAGTCGCTCCTCGAAGCCCAACAGGAGACCGAACAGCAGACCGTCGACGGCGTCCGGCAGGCCGAGGAGGCCGCCGAAACCGTCCAGCAACAAACCGAAGAGATGGTCCAGACGACCCAGCAGGGGGCCGAGACGGTCACTGAAACGACCCAGGAAAACGCCCAGGACCTCGTCGGCGAGGCTGCCGAGGCGACCGAAGACGTCACAGCCGAGACCACTGACGCGATCGAAACCGCAGCCGAAGGCGGGACCGGAGCCGTCGAAGAAAACCTACAGTCGATCGCGGGCGTCGGCCAGGTCTACGCGGATCGCCTCGCCGAGGCTGGCATCGAGACGATCGGCGACCTCGCCGACGCGCAGGCGAGCATCGTCGCCGAGGCTGCGGACATCTCGGAAGCGAACGCCACCCAGTGGATCGACGCGGCGCAGTCTCAGGAGTAATCGCAGTACGCCGCTGGGATTCTCGAACCCGGTCGTCGGTATTTTTCGTGAGTCGTGAGAAAATCACCAGTCAGGCGCGTCGCTTTTGAGTCTCTACCTCGAGACTCGACTGTGGACGCGAACCAGCAGACGCGGGCGAACCCGTACGGGATGGACGAGGAGTGCCGAAACTGTCCGGCGCTCTGTGAGACGCGCACGCAGGTGGTTCACGGCTACGGCGACGTCGGCGCGGACTTCCTGTTCGTCGGCGAACGCCCCACGGCCCGCGCAGACACGACCGGCGTCCCCTTCCTCCGAGACGCGGACGATGCCGACGGCGGATCCGATCGCGAGGGGACAACGCTCCGCCGGATGCTCGAACGCCTCGGACTGTGCGACGTCACCTCGCCAGCCGATCGACCCGCCGTCGAGAACGTCTACCTGACGAATCTCACCCGGTGTCGCGATCCCGATCGGCACCCGACCGACGAGGAGGTCGCGAACTGCGAGCCGTACCTCAACGCGGAGATCCGCATGATCAACCCGGAGATCCTCGTCCCGGTCGGCGATCGCGCCCTCGAAGCGATCGGGATCGAGTACACGACGACGCCGGTCGACGACCTCTCCCTGCCGGACGTCCACGCGACGACGATTCGCGGTCGCGGGTTCGAACTCGTTCCGATGGTCGAACCGCAGGACCAGACCGACACACAGACCCAGGCGTGGCTCGAACACTTCGTCGACCTGATGGCCTCGGATTACCGCCAGACGAAGGGACGACGGGAGCGATAGCGCCCGCGGACGATCGGGAAAACGGAGCCGTCGGTCCGATTGCCTACCAGTACGGATTCTCGCGCCACCGCTTCGATCGGGCGCCGGTGGCGGCCAGCGCGCCGACGAAGACGACAGTAACGGCGAGCGTCGCGACCGTCGGCACGAGCCACTCGCCGGGCGAGCCGAGCAGGTAGCTACTGACGAATCCGTAGACGCCGACGATCGCGAGGCAGACGACGGTCAGCGTCGCGAGCAGTCCGGAAGTGGTTCGGCGGTCCATGCCCGCCAGTGGGCACCCCATCATCATAATTCGTGCGCTTTCGGCGGGAATCGAACCGGTCGTGCCGTCCGGAAGCGCCGCGTTCAAGGCCTGCGCCGACCGAGAGTGAGGTATGCTCATCGTCGTCCCGGTCGATCCGCCCCGGGAAGGGCTCGTCCTGTCCGCGCTCGTCGATCGGACGCCGCTTTCGGCGTCGGAGGCAGCCGCCCTCTACGAAGCGGCGGCGATCGACGTGCTCCGTGCCGCGGCCGCGAGCGGCGGCGAACTGCTGGTCAACTACCGCGACGCTGAGACGCTCCCGGACGAGTACGCCGACGGCGATCCCGAAGCCGAGAGCCGGGCGCTGGTGGCGTCGGCGCTCGAGGACGCCGACGACGTCCGGTTCGAGCGCCAGGTCGGTTCGACGCGCGCCGCCAGAATCGGGAACACGGTCACGCACCTGCTCGACCGCGAGGGGGTAAAGCACGTCGGCATTCTGGAGCCGACCGTCCCGCTCGTCGCCCGCACGGAACTCGACGGGGCGGCGATGTCGCTCCGTCGCCACGACGTCGTCCTCGGGCCGTCCACCGGCGGGCGGACCTACTTCGCCGGCTTCGCCGAGCCGATCGACTTCACCGACGCCTACGATCCGCCCGCGCTGTCGACGCTGTCCGATCGGACCGCCGACGCGGGGCTCGGACTCGGCTTCGCGCCGATGCTGCCGACGATCACGACCGAACCGGGGCTGGCCGCGACGCTCGCGATGCTCGACGCGCGGGCCCAGGCCGATCGACCGGGCGGCGCGGCCACGGCCGCGGTTCTCGAGGATCTGGGAGTCGTCGTCGATAGTGAGGGGGCGATCGATCGGCAGTAGACCGATAACCATTTTGGACCGCGAGCAGAAGGGAGAGTCGAGGTGGGGTGGCAGAGCGGCCTAACGCGCCTGCCTTGAGAGCAGGTGGCTGTCAAGCCTCATGGGTTCGAATCCCATCCCCACCGTTTTCCCGCGAACAACTGCGACGAGCGTAGCGAGGAGCACGTGAGCGGAAAACGACACGTTGGGATTCGAACTAGACCAGTCGCGCGCAGCGGAGCGAGCACGTCTGGGCGTGGTTCGAATCCCATCCCCACCGTTTTCGTCCAGCGGATCATCGATGAACTGGGACTCCCCCGATCGAGAACGAAAGGTCCGTATTCTGTCGGGGCACTCTTTCTGTATAGCGGAAAGATTCATATACCAACATATCTAATTATTGTGTAGTGGCTGACAGCCAACAGTTGTCGTCAGTCATGGGCCGCCGTCAATCGGCCCCAAAGTCAGGGACCCATGAACGCCGAACAGGACAGTTCGGCCTAATGTGGAAAATCCACTGACAAGTTCCACGCACACACGCGGAACAGTTGATATCCCATCTCCACCGTTTCTGTCACAACGACTGCGTGAGTCCCAACGAGGTCGTACGAGACAACAGTCGGTCTCTTGCCGTCGTGAGTTCGCACACTGGACATACCGACGACGCATACCCAGAACTACCAGTATCTACAGGAGGTGTGAATAGTTCGAGTACTACCATCGGACGGGTAGTTCGTCCGATCGATATGCGACGAAAAAGCGGGTTCGACGATCGCTACTCGTAGGACAGTTCGAGATCGCGAGCGCGCTCGAGCAGGTCCGCGTCGTAGTACTCCTCGGTCTGTTCCGGCCGGGTATCGTCGATCGCCCGGACCTGCTGGACCGTGTTGCGGAAGACCTTGAAGGTTGCCTCGTCGACCATCTGGCCGTCCAGCGTGACCGCGCCGGTGCCCTCCGCTTTGGCCTCGTTGAAGCGTTCGATCTTGCTCACGTCGCGTTCGAGTTCCTCCTGGTTCGGCATGTGGATCGTGTTGGCCTGGATCGTCTGCTTGGGGTACAGCGACCACGAGCCGTCGAGTCCGAGGTGGGCCTCGTGTTCGACCTGGTCCGCGTAGGCGTCGGCGTTGTAGTAGGTCAGGCCGGCGCGTTCCTTGAACAGGTCGTCGAACGGACCGCCGATCGCGAGCAGGTCCCCGGCGCTGGCCTCGTTCGAGAGTTCCTCGAGGAGGGCGTCCCAGCGCGGGCGACCGTCGCCGAGGTCGCGCGCGCCGAGTTCGGCAGCGTAGTCGACGGGGCCGAAGACGAGCGCGGTGAGCCGAGACTCCTCGCCGAACTTGGAGATCTCGTGGAGATCCGAGCGCGCACGACCGGTCTCGACGATGATCGAGAGCTTGATCGAGCCGTCGGCGTACCCGTGTTCGGCCTCGGCCTCGGCGACGGCTTCGGCGGCGCGTTTGACGTCCCCGATACGGCCGACCTTCGGGACGACGACGCCGTTGATCTCGTCGCCGATCTCGGCGACGAGTCGGTCGATCTGCTCGCGGCCGCGATCGCGGAATGACTCGTCCTCGTAGCTCCACTCGACGCGGGGCCAGATCTCGCCGGGGAAGTCGTACTCGGGGACGAGTTCGATCGTGTTCTCGAGCCCCTCGGCTTTCATGTTCGGCGCGGTGCCGTCCTCCATGTCGGGGACGAGCCAGTCGGGGGCCTGAAAGCCCTCGGCCTCGAGGCCGGAGCGGAGGTACTTCGCCGAGTCGTCTTTCGGAACGGCGGCCGGTGCGGTCTGGAAGGTTCGGCAGAGTCGGATGTCCTTGGTCATGTCTGGATTGTCTGGATTGTCTGGATCTGTAGTTATCGGCAGTCAATTATAACGTTCGATCGTGTTAGTTAGAACGCTTTCGAATCTCCGCGGTTCGTGTCCCCGAGTAGACGGGTTCGTCGTTCTGGTTGAACGCGATGTGTTCGAAGGTGACGGTGCCCGCCTCGTCGCTCGAGGCGTCGTTCTCGGACGACGTCCGAGAGCCAGTCGAGGTTTCCTCGACGCTGTCCTCGGTTTCGAGCACGCGGGTGAACGCGTAGACGGTGTCGCCGGCCGCGACGAACGTGTGGAACCCCTCGTCGTCGAAGCCGACCTCGCGCCACGTCCGCTCGTCCGATCGGGCGTGGCCGAGCGCGGTCGATCGGGTGACGTCGCCGTAGGTGACGATGTCGCCCGACGGCGAGTCGCTCATGACGTCGACGTTGTGGTGCTGTTTGGCCGTATTGAGCGTCGCAAGCGGCAGGGAGGCGACTGTCACGTCGTCCTGCGTTCGCCCCCGTTCGTGGCGGTACGCGACGGCGGCGTCGCGCTCCTCGGCTTCGTCGAGCGCGGCCGCAAAGTCCTCGAAGTAGCCGCCTTCGGGGGTGACGAACTCCTCGGGGAGGTCGGGACCGTCGTCGCCGTCCTCTTCCGCGGCCGCAGCGCCGCCCCCGTCCGTCGCGACCGGTTCGCGTCGGGGGATCATGTTCGTCCGCTCGTAGGAACAGAGCACCTCGCCGGTTTCGGCGTCCCTGCCGCGGGTGCGCCAGGAGACGATGCCGTACTCGGGCCGGGAACTCGAGGTGGCCGTGTTCACGACCTCGCTCTCGACGTGGAGTTCGGTGCCCGCGTAGACCGGCGTGCCGGGGAACCGGACGTCGGTGCGGCCGAGGAAGTAACCGCCCTTCTCGCTCAGGTCCTCGACGGTGATCCCCAGCGTCGCGGCGGTGAGGTAGTCGGGATGGATCGGCGGTTCGTCGAAGCCGCGGTCCTCGGCGGCGTCGGATCGCCAGTAGGCCGGGTCGTGGTTCAGGGTCTGGCTCATCCAGGACTCGTTGCCCCAGCGGGTGAGCGTGAGGCCGGGGCCGTGCTCGATGACGTCCCCCTCCTCGAAGTCCTCGAAGCAGTTGCCCTTCTCCCTCGTCTCGGCCTGTTCGAGCGCCTGTGCGAACGTGTCGGGATCTGTCCAATCAGTCATCGGCGGTAATTTCGTCAGTGTCGGTCGGTTGCTGTTCGCGTGCTCGTCGGGCGATCGTCCGTCGCATCTCGTTTTCGACGATCATGTAGCCCTCGTCGAAGCCCATGCCGGGCTTTGCGAGCACCTGCGCGGCGTCCGTCGCGAGCGCGACGTGGGCGCAGGCGCGCGCGGAGGTTTCCGTTTCGTTGCAGGTGCCGCCGAGATACGCGCGGGTGTCGGTCCCCTCGCAGTAGCGGACGGCCTGTCCGCTCCGGTGGATGCCGCCCAGGTCGGGCGTCTTGACCTGCACGAGGTCGGCCGCGCCCGCGTCGACGAACGCCTGCACGTCCTCGAAGGTGTTACACCACTCGTCGGCGACGATGTCGACGCCGACCCCTGCATCCGCGAGTCCCTCGCGGAGTTCGACCATCGCGTCGATCTGGTCCGCGCGATCGCCGACGTCCATCGGCCCCTCGATCTGGATCGGGTAGGGGGCGGCGGCCGCCTCGAGCGCGGCGAAGTAATCGACCACCTCGTCGCGATCGTACGGCGCGCCGAAGATCTCGCCGATCATGCCGTAGACGTCGATGTGGAACCGGGGCTCGTACCCCTCCGGGCCGAGTTCCCGGGAGCGTTCGACGAGCCACTCGACGTACTCCAGCAGGGTCTCGCCGTTCTCGCCGATCTTCTCGACGCTGTTGATCAGCGCGTGGGGGAGCACGGGGACGCCCTTGACGAACATCTTCTCGGTGTTGGTGTACCGATCGTCGCCGGACTGGCCGAAGACCGGCACCGGTTCGGTCGCGGGGTCGGTGCCGAGCGCGTCGGCCATCACGTCGGTGCGCGTGGTGTTCCGGGCGTCCGCGGCCGCCGCGAGGAGGGCCTGCGAGACGCCGTACCGGATGGCGGTGTGGAGCCGATCGCCCTCGACCCGCATCTCCTCGAGCGCTTCGGCGTTGTCGAGGAACGCGGTCGCGTCGCGACCGACGAGCGCCTCGGCGACCGGCCCCTCGACGACGGGTTCGTACTCCGCGGCCTGGAACAGCGGGTCGCGCCCGCCGGCACCGGAGTACTGGACCGCGGCACAGTCGCCCCGCACGACGGTGCCGTCGGCGAGTTCGAGGTCGACGATGAGCGTCTCGCCGGCCTGGCGTATTTCGTCGAAGCCGTCGGTGACGGGCTCGCCCTCGTAGGTGAACCCGTCCTGTTCGGCTCCGCGCTTGATCGCGCGCTGGTCGTCGAAGAAGAACCCGGAGTAGCCGGGCGTTGCGTGAATTGCCTCGATCTGCATCAAACGTCACCCTGTGGTCGACCGATGAGTTTTCCGTCGCTGATCGCGTCGACGTCGTCTGCAACCATCCGGAACGACTGCTCGCGCCCCTCCGTGTCCGCGCGCCGGGAGAGGCGCGCCTTGTGGATCTCCTTGATGTCCTCGTCCATCGCGAGGTCGGCCCACTCGAAGATGCGGACGCGACCGTCGTCGTCGCGGGCCGGCAGGACGGCCCCCCTCGCGCTGTCGCTGGGGGCGAAGGGGACGTCGAGCGCGCCCGAGTCGAACGCCTCGATCGTTCCCCGGACGACGTCGCCGTCGCCGTGTTCGAAGATGGTGTCCATCAGGCACCGCGTCTCGCGCTCGATGAGGTCCTGTTCCTCCGCGATGCCGTCGATGTCGATCTCCTGTTCGATCGCCATGTCGATGACCTGTCGCGTCGTGCGCAGGCCGGAGGCGTTTGCCTCCTTGGTCGGGACCCCCTGGAACTCCTGGGGCGACTTGGTGATGACCTTGTCCGGCTTCGCGATCGCGGCGGTCATCCCGCCGAGGCTGATGACCCCGTTGGCGCGGGCCTCGTCCGGCGGGAAGCCGCCCATCCACTCGTGGAAGACCGTGGTGACGACGACCTCGTCGGGGAGGTACTCGTCGCCCAGTTTCTGCAGGGCGTTCAGCGCGGCCACGTCCTGGACGACGTTTCCGACCTGCCCGTAGCCGAGCGTGATCGATCGCACGCCCTGGGTCGCCGCCAGCTGCCCCTCGACGATCATGATCGCGATCGCGATCGAGGGCGGAACGAGCGTTCCCGTGAGGGGACCGAACGGTTCGCGGTTGATCCGCACGCCGCGTTCGGTGTACGCGCCCGCGAGCCGATCGACGAACTGCCACTTCTCGATAGTCTCCTCGAGCCCGTGGCGCTTCGTGTAGGGAATGTTGTAGGAGATCGGGCCGCCCTCGAAGCTCTGGAAGCCGCCGGCGAACGTGATCGCCGCGAGCAGTCGGGCGTCCGGCGTCCCGTGGCGCACCTCGATCGGGGCGTCGATCGCGTCGATCAGTTCGCGACAGCCGTCGACGCCGTGGTTGACCGCGGGAAAGCCGTTCAGGGTGTCCTCGCCCGTCTCGCGGGCCTTGTCGAGCCCCTCCTGGGCCTTCCCGTACTCGTTGTCCCGCGTGTAGGAGTCGATCGTGGTCGGCAGGAGATCCGCCTGCCCCTCCCGGTGGAGGTACTCGAGGAGTTCGATCTGGTCGTCGAGTCGGGGGACGCCAGCCCGGGGCTGGAGGAGGGGTTTGTCGGCCGACTCGAGGACGTCCGCGAACCGCTTGCGGTCGGGCAGCGATTCGTGGTACTCGATCGCCTCCTCGAAGTCGACGTCGGCTCCCGTCGGCCAGTTCGATCGAATCTCCTCGTCGATACGCCGTAGCTCGTCGGATGGAATCCGTTCGTCTCGTATCATTTAGGAGTTGATAGTGGCACGTTCCGACTCCGTCGGACTGATCTGGAGGTCCTGCCGGAGCGCCGCGATCGCGTCCTCGGGGTCGGTCTCGGAGTCGAAGACGCGATCGAACCCGAGTTCCCGGAAGGTTCGACGGGTCTGTTCGAACTCGTCCTGGCCGACGGCGAGGTTGCCGCCGATGAACGTGACCGCGTCGACCCCGTGATCCTCGAGGACGTCGTGGAATCCCTGACAGTCCTGCTCGGCGTGGCCGTACAGCGACGAGACGAGTACGGCCTCGGCGTCGTGGGCTACTGCCGCCTCGGCGAACTCCTCCTGGGAGGTCTGGACGCCGAGGTTGACGACGTCGAAGCCAGCTGCGCTGAAGGCCTGCTCTAAGATCGTGATGCCGACGACGTGGGCGTCGGAGCCGATCACGCCGAGGACGACCGTTTGGGACATGTATTGAGAACCATGAGGAACCGCCCTATAAACCTAATGATCTTCCATGATAATACTCCTTAAACATCCTAACACCCACTCTATGGGACGAGGTCACAAAATACATTATCGATGGTAAAGGTTTAGGGAGCGGTCCGAAAACTGGGTGGTACATGGGAGCACTGTCGAACCTTCGCGTGCTGGACCTGACCCAGGTCCTCGCCGGGCCGTACTGTACGATGTTACTCGCGGACATGGGCGCGGACGTCGTGAAGATCGAACGGCCGGGCGGCGACCTGATCCGATCGAACCCGCCGTTCGTCGACGACCCCGAGGAGGAGGCCTTCGGCGGCTACTTCCAGAGCGTCAACCGCGGCAAGCGAAGCATCGAACTGGACTTCGGCGACGAGGCCGATCGCGAGGATTTCCTCTCGCTCGTCGAGGAGGCCGATATCGTCGTCGAGAACTACCGCGCGGGCACGATGGAGAAGTACGACCTCGGCTACGAGACGCTCACCGAGTACAATCCGCAGCTGATCTACTCCTCGATCCGGGGGTTCGGCGATCCGCGAACGGGCGAAACCGATCGGCAGGGCCAGCCATCCTTCGATCTCATCGCGCAGGCGCTCGGCGGCGTGATGGAGATCACCGGACAGGAGGACGGCCCGCCGACGAAGACCGGGCCCGGCGTCGGCGACCTCTTCACCGCGACGCTGAACTGCATCGGCATCCTCGCGGCGGTCAACCACCGCGAACAGACCGGTGAGGGGCAGTACGTCGACACCGGAATGTACGATTCGATGATCAGCTTTACCGAGCGCGCCATCTACCAGCAGTCCTACACCGGCGAAGCGCCGTCCCGGCAGGGCAACTCCCACCCCACGCTCTTTCCCTACGACGCGTTCGAAACCGCCGACGGCTACGCCGTCATCGCGGCGTTCAACGACAAGCACTGGGCGGACCTCTGCGACGCGATGGACCGCGACGACCTCGCCGAGGAGTTCCCCACGATGCCGGAACGCCTCGCGAATCGCGACGGCCTCCGCGAGGAGATCGCCGACTGGTCCGCCGACGTCGCGACCGACGAACTCGTCGACAGTCTCGAGGGGCGGGTCCCGGCGGCGCCGGTCCAGACCACCGAGGAAATCTTCGCGGACGAGCACATCCACGCGCGCGACATGCTCGTCCCGGTCGAACAGCCCGGAGCCGACACCGAGGTCGAGATCGCGGGCAACCCGATCAAGATGAGCGAGACGACGCCCCAGCCCCGCGGTCGCGCACCGTTGCTGGACGAACACCGCGAGGAGATCCTGGGCGAGGAAGCGGAGACGACGGCCGACGACTGAGACGGTACCAGCCGTTCAGTGGAGTGTCGACGCAGCACGTTCGGCGGTGACTCGCCGGCGGAGAGTAACCCTTTTGCGGGACCCCTGCACACGTCCCGGTATGAGCAACGATTGGCCAGTCGACCCCGACGGCGAGGAAGGCAGCGAGGGGATGCGCAAGTTCGACATGCGGATCATCGCGGACAAGGTCGACGAGGAGGAGGACTTTCCGATGGACGTCGCCGAGTTCGTCGACGAGTACGGCGACTACCCGATCCGGATCAATCACGAGCGCGTCGTCGCGATGCGCGAAATCTTCGAGCACGTCGAACCCGAGGAGTTCGAGACGATGGTCGACATGCACAAGGCCGTCGGTGACGCCATGCGCGCGGGAGATTTCTGGGAGTATCATCCCCAGGGGAAAGACCCCGAAAAGAAACACGCCTGACGCGACAGGCGGCCTACAGTCGAGTTCCGGGTCAGGAGTCTCGATCGGTTCGGCGATCCGTTCTCGCCGGCCCCATCACGAATCTGGATTACGTATCACTTATACGAGGGCGTTCGAAATTTTCCCCTACCGTGACTAACACGCAGGTAACGCTGGTCCAGATCGACAACTACGGGCCGTGGACGGTGACGCCGGAACCGCGCCGCGAGGCGGACCTCCAGACGATGCAGTCCCGGCTCTTCGCCGACATCTCCCAGTTCGTCGGTTCCCGCGACGGCTACGTCTTCTTCACGCGCTTCGACAACATGATCGCGGTCACGAACGGGCTCTCGGTGGCCGACCACGAACTCCTCCAGGAGTCGATCGGGAACCGGTATCCGGTGACGCTCAGCCTGGGCGTCGCGACCGGGACGAATCCCGTGCAGGCCCTCTCCGACGCCACTGCGCGGCTCCAGGAGGCCGGCAGCGCACAGGACAAGCACCGCCGCGAGATCCTCGAGGGGAGAGTCATCGAAGACGCTCACCGGACCGACGAAGACGTCCAGATCGCCCACTTCGACGTGATCGACGCGACCGGTAACTACACCGACGAACTCAACGCCTTCGACAGCTTCATCGAGATCGAACAGGGGTACGCGGAACTGATGCGCCACATGCGCTACTCCCACGACAGCCTCTCCTTTTTCGTCGGCGGGGACAACGTCATCGTCGTCTGTCCGGCCCTCGAGGAAACCGACTACGAGGACGCGATCTACCACGTCGAGGAGGCCGTCGACGTCGAACTGCAGGTCGGCGTCGGTCGCGGCGAGAGCGCTCACGACGCGGGGTACGCTGCAAAACACGCGCTCGAAACCTGTCGGGCGGACGGAACAAGGGTCGAACTCGGCTGGTAGCGGCTCGATTCCCGAGACGCGAACCTTCACCACGCACCGGCTTAAGCGTGCCGGGGGTAGCTTTTAGCCCATCTGTCGGTATTGTTCACACATGGAATCGGAACTGTCGGTCAAGGACGTCCTGACGACCGAATACGTCGGCGTCAGCGAGTCCGATAGCGTTCTCGGGGCCGTCCGCCTCATGCGCGAGGAGCGGGCGAGTTGCGTGCTGGTCGTTCGCGGTACCGACCCGGTCGGGATCATGACCGAGTGGGACGTGCTCGGACTCGTCGCCGACGAACGCGAGCCAGGCGACACGACCATCGGCGAGGTCATGACCACGCCGGTCATCACCGTCACGCCCGATCGATCGCTCTCCGACGTGGCCACGATGATGAGCCGCCAGGACGTGCGCAACATCGTCGTCGAGGAGGACGACGACCTCCTCGGCGTGGTCACCCAGCGCGACGTCATCGCCGCCGCGGGGTCGTTCCAGGGAACGGTCGCACCGGGTCGATCGACCGGGGCGACGCTCGATCGGGACCGGCCGATCGACGACACCGCGTCGCTCGCCGTCGAAAGCGCCGACGAGGAGGTGCTCCCCAACGGCGGCGACGAGTACTCGACCCAGGGCGTCTGTGAGGCCTGTGGCTCGCTCGCCGACTCGCTCTGGGACGCGAACGGACAGCTCGTCTGTTCTGACTGCCGGTCGATGTGATCGCCCCGAACACCCCGTTCGTCCCTTCTGGTACCGGTCACCGACACACATCTCTCCGATAGTAAGACCTTTCGGGTGCCGCAATGGACTGATCGGTAATGATCGCGACCCTCGACGACCTCGACGTCGAAGGGACGACGGTCGGCGTCCGCGTCGACGTCAACAGTCCCATCGACGACGGTGGGCTCGCCGACGACGCCCGACTGCGTGCCCACGTCGATACCCTCTCGGAACTGCTCGATCGTGGCGGTCGGGTCGCCGTTCTGGCCCACCAGGGCCGACCCGGCAGCGACGACTTCGTTTCCCTCGCGTCTCACGCCGATCGCCTCTCCGAACTGCTCGATCGACCGGTCGACTACGTCGACGCGACGTTCAGCCACGCCGCCCGCGAGGCCGTTAGGAGGCTCGAAAACGGCGACTGCGTCGTGCTCGAGAACACCCGCTTCTACAGCGAGGAGTACATGGAGTTCGAACCGGAACGAGCCGCCCGGACCCACCTCGTCGAGGGGCTCGAACCGGTGCTCGACGCCTACGTCAACGACGCCTTCGCCGCCGCCCACCGCTCCCAGCCCTCGCTGGTCGGCTTTCCCACGGTGCTTCCCGGCTACGCCGGCCGGGTCATGGAGACCGAACTCGACGTGCTGGGTTCGATCGAGGAGACCCCGGAACCCCGGGTCTACGTCCTCGGCGGTGCGAAAGTGCCCGACTCGATCGACGTCGCCTGGAGCGTCCTGGAGAAGGGGCTGGCCGATCACGTCCTGACCGCCGGCGTGGTCGGCAACGTCTTCCTCATCGCCGACGGGGTCGACCTCGGCGACGCCAGCTCCGATTTCATCTACGACCAGGGCTACTGGGACGAGATCGATCGCGCGAGCGACCTGCTGGACGCCTACGGCGAGCGGATCGCGATCCCGCGAGACGTCGCGGTCTCCCGCGACGGCGATCGCCACGAACTCGGCGTCAACGCGCTCCCGCCCGCGGAGGGCGAGGCCGCGATGGACGTCGGGAGTTCGACGCTCGAGTACTACCGGCGGATCCTCGACGACGCCGGGACGGTCATCCTCAATGGCCCGGCGGGCGTCTTCGAGGAGGCGGCGTTCGAACGCGGCACGCGGGACCTGTACGACGCCGCGACGGCGGTCCCGACGAGCATCGTCGGCGGCGGTGATACCGCGTCTGCACTCCGTCAACTCGGGGTCGAGGGCTTCTCCCACGTCAGTACCGGTGGCGGTGCGGCACTCCGGATGCTCACCGCCGAACCGCTCCCGGCCGTGACCGCGCTCGAACATGACGAGCGAGCCAGCGATTGAGCCGGCGACCCGGGACGACCTCGAGACGATCGCAGAGCTGTGGGTCCGCCTGGCCCGCGGCCAGCGCGAGTACGGGTCGGCCGTTCGCGCCGGCCGGAACCGGGAGACGATGCGGGAGACCCTCGGAGCCCACCTGCACGCCGACGGACTCCTCGTCGCGCGCGTCGAGGGAACCATCGTCGGATTCGCCTCGTTCTCGATCGAACGCGGCTCACTGGACCTCGATACGACGCGGGGCGTGCTCTCGAATCTCTACGTCGAACCGGCCCATCGCGGTCGGGGGATCGGGACAGCGCTGCTCACCGCCGTCGAGGCGGAACTCGCCGACCAGGGCGCCGAAACGCTCCTGCTCGAGGTGATGGCCGACAACGAGGACGCTCGGGAGTTCTACCGGACACAGGGGTACGACGAGTTTCGGATCGGCATGTCGCGGTCGATCGGCGATCGGTCGGAAAACGATACACACTCAAAGGAGGACGGCTAACGCACAGCCAGCGCCAGGGGAGCATGGGCGGTTCATGCACTCGACTTGTAATCGAGACTTCGTGGGTTCAAATCCCACCCCTGGCTTGGTGACGCGAGCAACTTCGCGAGCGTCAGCGATGCCAATTGGGATTTGAAGCAGGGAGTGAAACGAGCGACGCGAGTGGAACGACCGTGGTTCAAATCCCACTTCTGGCCCCGTGGCGCGAACCGATCGTGACTCCTCATACGGACTACTGTAGTCAATTACCGCCGACCACCAGGACGGGGTCGGCGATCGGCGGTAAATAGTTACAGCAATCCGTATCACTCCTTCCCTGCAAACCGGACGGTTCCCTGTCACCCGATTAATCAAAACAACGATGCTTTGTGAAAATGTAGCATGGTTAAACGGTAGGGGCACGAATGGCCGATAAGATTCACCCATGGTCGACAAAGTATTCGACGCGCTCGCTGCTATCCAACGCCGTCGACTGTTAGTCGCCATGTTGGACCACAATCCGCAAGACGTTTCGGAACTGTCCGGCGTCCCGTGGAACATCGAGGAGACTGAGGTGGAGACGCTCCAGAAACGCCACGTGCACCTGCCGAAACTGGAAGATTACGGCTATATCGAGTGGCGTCCGGACGAAGAGGTCGCGGTGAAAGGGCCGCGGTTCGACGAGATCAGACTGGTGCTAGAACTGCTGGACGATCACCGAGACGAACTCCCCGACGGCTGGTTGTGACGGCGACCGAGACTGGTTCTGACTTCGAGCGTCCGATCGAGTTGCATCCCGTTCGGCAGTGAGTTCTCCGCGGCCGATCCGTCCGACGATGTCGAGCGACTGCGCTCGCTGTAGGGGTAGAAACTAGCGAGCCCCGTCGTGGTTGGGCCGTAACGGGACTCGCCACTTACCCCTACCGACCGTAACGCCAAGTAGCTTGTGTGATTATCTGAGTGAACTGCGTTCGTTCCGAGATTTGGACGGACGACAGTTCGATCACGATTGTCTGGACGGAATTCTGATAGGACAGGAATACACGAATCCTTTTCCATCCTCAGAGCCTACTTCGCGTGTTCGGATATCCGAATTCGTGGTTGGGCCATGTCACAGGACGAAACTACAGCAGAGGCGATTAGTCTACTACAGGAGCTCGGGCTCCAGGAGTACGAAGCACGCTGCTTTATGGCGTTGAACAAGCTTCCCAGCGGAACGGCCAAGGAGATCCACGAGATCTCCGACGTTCCGCGCACCCGGGTGTACGACGCCATCCGCGTCCTCGAGTCACAGGGGCTGGTCGAGGTCCAGCACTCGAGTCCGCAGGTGTACCGTGCCGTCAGCGTCACCGAGGCGACACAGACGCTTCGTCGGAAGTACACCGATCGGATCGAAACGCTCGAGACGCATCTCGAAAATACGGACGTCCAGGACGGTTCGGGGGACGACGATCGCGTCCAGGAAGTCTGGTCGTTGATCGGCCACGAGGCCATCGAAGCGCGAACGCTCGATCTCATCGACGAGGCGGACTCCGAAATCGCACTCATCGTCGTCGACGAGGAGATCCTCACTGAACCGCTGTTCGACGGCTTGCAAGAGGCGGGGAACCGAAACATCTCGATTCTGCTCGGCGGACAGACGGAGGCGGTCACCGAGACGCTGGGGAGGCAACTCCCCAATCTCCGCATCTTCGAAACGGGTCTCGACTGGCTCACCAGCGGCCGCGGCGACGACGTCGCGATCAGCCGGATCCTGCTCGTCGATCGCGAAACGCTCCTCGTCGGGTCGTACTATCCGGACGCCGACGGCGCCGAGGCGAAAGAACAGGCGATCTTCGCGAGCGGACTCGAGAACGGGTTTGTAGTGCTGCTCCGGCGGTTGGTGACGTCCGGGCTGGCCGCGACGCAAGACCCCGGAAAGTGACCCCGTGAGCGGACGGGTCTCGAGTTTCGATGCCGCGCTCGCCAGAGAGGGGATGACCAACCGTGCGATCGTCTCGTCGCTTCGTCGGGGTCCATCGCGTCATCAAGGTCTCCTTTCACGGTGCAGAACGTTCTTTCACGCTGGGATAACGCGCTGGCCAGAGGGAGAGCCGTGTCATCGACCCCGGACGCGATCGACCTGCCAGCGTCCTCGACGTGAGCCGCCGGCGTGTCCAGTTTCCGGCACGGCACCCGATCGAGCCCGTACAACCCCTGCCTGCAAGCCGAATATTACCGCTTGAACTGTTCCGTAAGTAGATATAGTACTTATATCATGGTAGATATAATCTCCAATATATGCATTAGTGGATGGTGGCGATCATTGTTGGGCAAATAAGTACTACAAGCTCGGGTTGGGGCCAGAGGATTTATATCCAGCGACAGAAAGAGTCCGGTCAATGCTACTCTCACTCGACCGTTCGGATGCGAACGAGGCCACGTCGCTCAGTTACGAAGTTATCGCCGCTGTCGCTGAACGGGAAGGGATCGATCCAGTAGAACTCGAACCGCCGGAGTACGATGCACTCTACGATGTCGTCAATCCCGAAGCTCTCGATTCACTGTTTGCCCCCCGTCAGAACGGGTCGGACCGATCTACCGGACGCGTCGAGTTCCCCTTCTGTGGCTACGACGTCGTCGTCACGAGCGATGGCGAGGTCGAACTCTCGAAACAGACACGCGCACAACAGTAAGCGGCGATCGGAACTGACGCTCAGTTCCGATCGCTCTCGATCCGATCCCGCCACGCAGTCGGGATCGGTGCTGATCGGCCCGTGTCCCGATCGACGACGACCTGGACCGTCCGGGCCGTCGCCGCAGTTTCGCCGTCAGTACGGATCTCGTACTCCATCGGGAGGCTCGAGTCGCCGAGTTCCGGAATCCGCATGGCCACGGTGACGTCCTGCTCGGCCTCGATCGGGCGGACGTAGTCGATTTCGAGGGACGCCAGCACGGTGTCGGCCTCGACCAGCGAGACGCCGACGACGTCCAGGAAGTACGCCTGTCGGGCCTGTTCGAGGTACGTCGCGTAGACTGCGTTGTTGACGTGACCCATGAAGTCGACGTCTCGAAGTCGGACGTCGACGGCCGTCTCGTAGGAGTAGTCGGTCATGTTCGCGGGGATAGGGAGTCGACCACCGTATATGTGGTGACGACCGAACCGCTCGCCGGCCGGACCAGTCCTGGACGCGTCGGACCGGGGACCAACCAGTCGCGATACGACCCCGATCAGGCGTCGAGCCGTGCGGCTTCGAAGACGGTTTCGTGAAGTCGATCCGAGACGATCTCCGTCAGCGGCTCCATGTTCACCGTGTCGGCCCGGTTGTACTCGACGAGCGTCTCGAGCGCCCCGTCGTCGCCCCGTTCGTACTCGTGCCAGAGTCGAACGGCGTCGCGGCCGCTGAGTTCCGGCATGTCCCGATCGATCCCCAGTTCCCGCTCGATCGCTTTGAGGCCGCCGTCCAGTCCCAGTTTCTTGCACGGGTACATGAGGTCGAGATGCGGTACCGTGACGTCGACGTCGAAACAGGTCTCGAGGAACGGGACGTCGAACCGCTGGCCGTTGAACGTGACCAGCAAGGAGGCCTCCGCCAGTTCGTTGGCGAGTCGCCGGGCCGTGAGATCCCGGTCCTTCACGAAGGTGGTCGTCTCGCCGTCGCGGTGGCACGTGACCGTCGTGACGTCCTCGCAACTGGCGTCCAGTCCGGTCGTCTCGATGTCCAGGAAGCAGGTGTCGTCCCTGACGTTCTCGTAGAGTCGCCACCGGCTCGCGGCCGGCAGTGCCTCCGCGAAGGGGGCGACGTCACCGCGCGCGAGGTGGTCCCGACCCTCGTCGATGAAGGCCTCGATTCGATCGGCGAGCGTCGGTCCGACGACACTGCCGTCGAACTCGTCCCAGTGTGTAACCCCGTGTTCCCACAGTCGACGTTCGGTAACCTCGCCGACGCCCTGGACGGGAATGAAACTGTTCTCGATTCGCACACCTGAATCGGCGTCCGGAACCGATAAAAACGCCTCGATCGCGCGGTTCGGAGCGTGCGCGGTTCGGGGCGTACGCGGTTCGGAGCGTACGCGGTTCGGAGCGTACGCGGTTCGGAGCGTACGCGGTTCGGAGCGTACGCGGTTCGGAGCGTACGCGGTTCGGAGCGAACGAAGTGAGCGAGAACCGCGGATGCGAACGGGGAGCACTGCGACCCGTGAGCCGCGACGTGAGCGAGAACCGCGGATGCGAACGGGGAGCACTGCGACCCGTGAGCCGCAACCGATCGACTACTCCTCGCCGCTGTTGTCCGAGAGGTACAGCGTCCGATCGATGATGCTGACGGCGGCTTCCCCCCACTGCTGGACCGCGGTGCCGTCCGACGCCGGAATCTCGATCACGATCCGCCGCTGCCCGATCGTCACGTCGCCGTCCGGCGTCGAGTCCTGGTCCGCGTAACTCCGCATCTGGTAGGTGAGGAGGCGCTCGGTCGAGCCGCTGATGTCGACGGTGTCGGCGTCGAACTCGAACGTCAGGATCGCCCCGTCGCCGTCGGTCTCGGCCGTCACGTCGAACCGGTGGCTCGACAGCTCCGGCGTCGGGGCGTCCTCGTTCATCGTGTCGACGGCTTCCTCGACCGGAACGTCCGCTCGCTCCTCGTCGAACTCGGACACGTCCTCGAAGTCGAACCCGGATGCATCGGTATCCAGCGGCCGGGACGAGGACTCCCGGTCGGGATCGGTGTCCCCCTCGCTCGCGTCGGTCGGTTCGTCCGTCCCAGGGTCGGCGACTGGTGTGTCGTCCGATCGGTCTTCCGATACCTGTTCGTTCGATTCGTCCGACTCGCGTCCGTCCATCGCGTCGTCCCCGGCATCGTCGTCGGTCTCGTCGTACGACAGGACCGCGCCGTCGGCCGGGCCACCATCGTCCGTCCGCGTGGTCGACTCGTCGGCGGTTTCGTCGGTTATCGCCTCGACTTCCTCCGTTATCGCTCCTCGCTCACCGGTTGCGTCGCTCGATTCGTCGGTCGATGTCGCCGCTGTGGCGCCGTCCCCGGCGTCGTTCGATCCAGCAGTCGACGCGTCGCTCCCGTCGTCCTCGGCGTCGGCGTCGTCCCCGGACCGACCGGTCCGTGAGGTCGTCGCCGCGTCGCCGTCCGACGACGAGTCGTCGCGACCCTCTTCCAACTCGGTCGTCGAGTCCGAGGGCGCCGACTCCGGCGGGCCTGCCGCGATGATCTCCGACTCGTCGATCGTCCGTTCCGAGCCGTCCGTGAGTTCGCCCGCGATTTCTGGCTGGACCTCGCCGACCGCCGCCCAGTCGATCGGCGTCGCGTACCAGGGAGTCCGATCGGCGGGCGTGGCGAATCGATCGCGATTGCGTTCGACGAGCGGATCCGTCGGCGTCTCCTCGGTCGGTTCCGACTCGTCCTCGACGTCCGGACCGGTCTCCTCGGGCGTGGATGCGTCGTCCTGTACTCCGTCCGACGCCGCCGCCTCGTGGACGGCTTCCGTCTCCTCCATCGCGTCGTCTTCGGCGGCGTCTCCGTCCGGTTCCGTCGCCTCGTCCGATCCGTTCTCCGCCGACGGGGGGTGCTGTGGTGGTTGCTCGCCACTTTGCTGGGCGTGCGGTGCCTGCGGGCGTCCGGCCGCCCGGGACCCCTGTGGCTGTGCCTGGCCCCGGGCTGGCCCGGACTGGGGCTGTGCCTGGCCCTGGGACTGCTGGGGTGCCTGTGCTTGCGTCGCTCCAGGTGCGGAACTGATCGTCCCGCCGCCGCTCAGGTGCAGTTGCGTCCCACCACCGCCGGTCGAGACGCCATCCAGCGAGTGGCCGATATCCGTCAGGTTGTCGTCGATACTGTCTTCCAGTTTGTCGACCTTGTCACCCACGCTCCGGAGTGCGAGGGCGACGTCCCAGAGAACGACGACGCCGAAGAACATGAGCGCGAGAAATACAGTCACCGCCGTCCCCACGAGCAGCTGAACGTCAACCTCGACCATGTGTTACTCTCTAATCGGATAGGTCGTTCGATAATAATGCTTGTGCCACAACACCAATACTGCTGGAGCGACACCGTCAGGAGACGGTGGGAGACACGCCTTCTGTACCGATCTCTTGTCGTTCGATTGATCCGAACGCTGACGCTCGTCGCCGCCGATCGACGGCGGACGAGATTCGATCTCGAAGAACCGATCGGCTATCGTAGCCACTACAAGTCAGGGCACGCCCGATCGCCCAGTCGTCCTGTGATCGGTGTATTTCAGTGGCGACGATCGAGGGAGATCCAGTCCGTCGACGTCTCCTGATCGCGGAGGTACCATCGCTGTTCGTATCGGTCGTCCCGTGCTCGAACCTCGACGATCGCGTCGAACAGCGGTTCCAGGAGGTTGACGGCATCGTGATCACGATCGAGGGGCAGATGGTAGTGGCCCATCCCGTCGACGTGATCGACGCGCGACGTCGCCAGGTGGAGCAACCGGAACACGTGTTCGGCGGCGTATTCCTGCAAGAGTGGGACGAGAGAATCTACACAGACGCGCAGTTCTGACGGGGCGAGTCCGTCGGCAGTGTCGTCCAGTTCGTCGATCGTTTCGACGATTTCGATGCCGAGCGTGCCGAGGTTCGAGGCTGCCGGAACCGTCGGGTCGTCCGCCGACGGATTCAACTCGGAGCAATCGATCGTCCAGGCCGACTCGACGGTCCCGCCGCTCCCGTGGGACGTGCTGCGTGTATCGCTGTTCGTGACGAACAACCGGTAGCGCGGACCGGGGTCAGTATCGCCCAGTAGTCGGTGACAGACGGCATCGTGAGCGTCCGCAGTGTCGGCCCCGACGACAAGTATGTTACTCCCCTCCCGTTTGAGCGTGGCCAGTTCGTTCGCAAACGTCGCGCTCTCCGGTGCGACTCCCCCTGGATCGCGTTCCATCCGTTTTTGACGGACAAACTGAACTGCAATAAATATTGCGGCCAACGCTACCACGGAAATACGCCAGTACTATCGAGTATCGATCGACCGCCCGTCCCGATCGGCCGGCTTTTGGGACCGGGGTCCGTACGTGGGATATGGTCGACCAGGACGAGGACGAACTCGCCGAGGCGATGCGCGAGCTCACGCGGACGATCGACGACCTCCGATCGGAACTCGACGACTCGCGTCGACGCTCGCCGTTTCGGCCGCCGACTCCCCGGCCCCCGACGCCGGGAGACCTCCTGCGGCTGACGGACGAAGTCGCGGTGCCGGCCCTGCTCGCCGCGCTCGAGGCCAGCGTTCGCACGCTCGAGGCGTTCCAGCGCGGGCTCAAGATCGTCCGCACGGAACGGGAGGTCCGCGGTCGGGTCCGGGACCACTCCGGGGTCGATACCACGAGCGATCGCGCGGGCGAACTCCGCCGGACCACGCTCTCGCAGCTCGATACCGTGCTGGGGGAACTCCAGCGTGCGGTTTCGGAGGGGACGCTCCCCGCCGACGAGGAGGCCCGCGACCTCCTCTCGGAGGCCCGCGAGTTGCGTGACGACGTCGACAGGCGACTGCGGGGGACCGCCGCCGATCGCGGCAGTGAGAACGAGACGATCGAGATCGACATCGATTCGAGCGAGGACGAGGCGGACGACGTCACAGTCACGGACGACGACGCGAACGCGGCGGTGGACGTCGACGCCGAACTCGAGACGCTGAAAGACCAGTACTCGCCGTCCGCGCCGGACGGTGAGGCGACCCCGGACGACGGACCCGACGCAACTTCGGACGACGGTCCCGACGGTGACGAGCACGACGTCACCGACGGATCGGACGATGAGGCCGACTCGGACGACGATGAATCGCCCGTCGACGGCGACGATCGCGAAAACGACGGCGAAAGCCCCTAGATCGGCTCGAACCGGTAGCCGTCCCAGTCCTGGCTCTCGGGCTCCCTGATGCCCGCGCCGGGCTCGCGGAGCTCCTCCTCGTAGACCGGCCGCACCTCGTCGCCCGTCTCGACGTCACCCGTCGTGAGCTGGACGATCGCGCGGACCGATTCACCTTCGATATCGAACTCGACGATCGCGAGATGGTTCGGCTCGCGCACGCCGGGCGGCGTCGCGGTCGAGGTCGTCCAGGTGACGACCTCGGCGGTGTACTCGCTCAGATCGATCGTCTCTACCGGTTCCGCGCCGTCGGGGCCGCGCGGGTGGCCGGGGTAGCTGATCGAGCCGTTGTCGTACCGCGTCGCTTCCATCGTCATGCTGCCGCCTCCATGATTGTGGTGATCACGCAGTTCCCGAAGCCGCCGACGTTACAGCAGAGACCGACGTCCGCGTCGACCTGGCGCGGCCCGGCTTCGCCGACGAGCTGTTCGTAGATTTCGACGCCCTGTGCGACGCCGCTCGCGCCGAGCGGGTGGCCCTTGGACTTGAGCCCGCCGGAGGTGTTGATCGGCAGTTCGCCGGTGTCGCGCTCGGTGTAGCCCTCCTCGACGAGTTTCCAGGCCTCGCCCTGCTCGGCGAAGCCGAGCCCCTCCATCTGGAGGAACTCGAGGATGGTGAACATGTCGTGGAGTTCGGCCACGTCGATGTCGTCGGGCCCGTAGCCGCTCATCTCGTAGGCACCTCGACCGCTCTCGACGACGCCACCCATGACCGTCGGGTCCTCGCGCTCGTGGACGACGTGGGTGTCGGTCGCGCCGTCGATCCCCGAAATCACGACGTAGTCGTCGGTGTACTTCCGGGCGACGTCCTCGGGACAGAGCATCAGCGCCGCCGAGCCGTCCGTGATCGGGCAGAAGTCGTACAGTCGGAGCGGGTCGGCGACGATCGGTGACTCCAGGACCGTCTCGAGGTCGACCTCCTTCCGGAACTGGGCCTTCGGATTGTCGACGCCGTTCTTGTGGTTCTTGACAGCCACCTTCCCGAGACTCTCCCGGGGTGCGTCGAACCGCTCGAGGTAGTGGCGCGCGGTCAGGCCCGCAAACGACGGGAGCGTGACGCCGGTCGTGTACTCCACGGGATGGGTCAGCGACGCGATCACGTCCGTCGCCTCGCCGGTCGTCCGGTGGGTCATCTTCTCGCCGCCGACGAGCATCGTCATGTCGCTGGCCCCGCTGGCGACCGACTGCCAGGCGGCGTAGATCCCCGCCCCGCCGCTGGAACTTGTCTGGTCGATCCGCTGGGTGTACGCCGGTATCGCGTCCAGGTCGTGTGCCAGCGCGTTCATCACCCCGGTCTGTCCCTCGAACTCGCCGCTCGCCATGTTCGAGACGTACAGGTGCTCGACGTCCGCGGCGTCGACATCCGCGTCCGCGAGACAGTCGAGTCCGGCCTCCGCGAGGAGGTCCGTGATCCACTCGTCCTCGCGTTGCCCGAACTGGGTCATCGAGGCTCCGATGATTGCAACCCGTTCCATAGCTGACCAGACTTCGGTCAGTAGGTTAAAAGGCGGGGATCGAGGCAGTGGTAGCGGGATCCCGTACTGGGATCGGGCCGGAATCGTCAGCGTCCAGACCCGACTCAGGCGGATTCCGCGGCCGCCGTCTGCAACTCGCTCGCTCGCGATCGAGCCTGCGAGATCACCGCCGGACGGGCCTCGAAGGCGACGAGAACGTCTTCGTCCCCGTAGGTGACGTCCTCGACGTTCGCGTTGTCGTGGATCCACGAGACGAGGCTCATGGTGTCGTCGGTCATCGGCAACACGAGTCGCTCTTGCTCCCAATCGGGCAGTTCTCGGTCGATCCGATCGAGGAGGGCGTCGACGTTCGTTCCCTCGCGAGCGCTGACGGCGACGGGGTTCGGGGCGAGCGCCGAGAGCGCCTCGCGCTTCTCGGCGAGTTCCTCGTCGTCGATCCTGTCGATCTTGTTCAGCACCGTCACGATCGGGGCCTCGTTGCGCTCGTAGAGGGTGTCGTGGCTGGTGACGAGTTTCTCGTGGATCTCGTCGATCGGTTCGCTGACGTCGACGACGAGCAAGACCAGATCGGCCCGGTAAACCGAATCGAGCGTCGACTTGAACGACTCGACGAGCCAGTGGGGCAGGTCGCTGATGAAGCCGACGGTGTCGGTCACGAGTACGTCGCGTGGTTCGATGTCGGCGCGGCGCGTCGTCGTTCCCAGCGTCGTGAACAGGTCGTCCTCCGACTCGGCCGTCGGGTCGAGGTCGGGGTGGAGGTCCTCGTTCTCCTCGACCGCGAGGTCGTCGGCAAGCTGGCGAAGCAGGGTCGACTTCCCAGCGTTCGTGTAGCCGGCCAGCGCGACGAGGTCGAACCCGGAATCGCGACGGCGCTCCCGGCGCTGTTCTTCCGTCTGTTCGATGCGCTCGAGTTCGTCCCGGATCCGGCTGATCTGGTTCTTGATGTCCTGCTCGCGGCTCTCGTCGTACTCGCCCAGCCCCATGAACCCCGGGTGCTCCTCGCGCTTGGCCAGGCTCGTCTTGGCCTCCGCCCGCGGGAGTTCGTACCGGAGTTCGGCGAGTTCGACCTGCAACTGGGCCTTCCGGGTCTGGGCGCGCTGGCCGAAGATTTCGAGGATCAGGGTGAACCGATCGATCACCTCGACGCCCTCGGGGAGCAGTTGCCCGAGGTTGTACGTCTGGTAGGGTCCGAGCCGGTTGTCGAAGATAACGGTGGTCGCCCCCGTCGCCGCGACTCGATCGGCGAGTTCCTCGGCTTTCCCCTCACCCAGCTGGAGCGCGGGATCGGCTTTCCGGGACTGGGTTACCTCGCCCACGACGGTGTAGCCCGCCGCTTCGGCGAGGTCGTGGATCTCGCTCGTGTCCGGGTGGCCCGAATCGACGCGCTTCGCGACGATCGCCTTCACGCGCGCTCACCGGCGGGCGACCGGGGTCGGAGTGCGACGCGTCGCTGGTCGATTCGATCTGTACTCGTCGTCGGCACTGGATACACGGTGGCTGACACGCTAACGATGCCTGTCAGTCACCTCCGTTATACTGACCGTGGACATGACTAGCGGTACGCGTCCGATCGTCTTGAATCCAGTGCACGGCCCACGCTGGGAGCGGCGACGCGAGGGAACGGCCGGTGCGATCGATCGCGATCCCCGAGCCTCTCTTACGGTCTGTCCCTTCCCCGCGCCCGATTTCCCGATGTCTATCCCGCCGTACGATTACACGGGATAGTCACGAGTTCGAGATAGTCAGATGATCGAAACAGTCATTACTGCCGTCGATAATCCAGCGTCGTGATGGTAGAGGTCGATCCGACGGCGCTTGGCGTCGAGTTTCTCGCCAGCGCGGTGATCGGTGGCTGTATCGGGTTCGCGACGAAGAAGGTCGCCAAACTGCTCGCGATCGTCGTCGGCGTCGAGTTGATGGCCGTCCGGTATCTCGAGTCACAGGGAATCGTGACGATCGACTGGCACCGCCTCTCGGCGGGGCTCGTCGGAACGAGCGCGACCGATCCGACGGCGAGCGTGGACACCCACTGGATCGAATCCGTGCTCTCGACGCTCACGATCGGGGCCGGGTTCGCCGGCGGCTTCCTGATCGGCTACCACCGGGGATGAGAGGGGCACTCGAACCGCCGTCGCCGATTACCGCGTCTTCAGGTCGTCCTTGTCCTTGATGATCTCCGTTTCGGCCGCGCCGCTCGTGTGCTCGTTCACGGTGTCGTAGAAGTCGTTTTGCATCCCCGCAGGGAAGGTCAGGACGCCGATCCACGACCCGTCGGGCTGCCACTCTTCGCGCTCGAGGTCGCCGAACCCGCGGATCTGTGCCTGCGCGCTTCCGGCGTGTTCGGCCGGAATCTGGACCGCGATCGTCACCTCCTCGAATCGGATCGGGATCACCGGTCGCAGGGCGTCGAGCGCGTCGTCGACCTGCTGTTCGACGGGTTCCATCGGATCGACCGTGAATCCGGCCTCCTCGAGGGCGTTCTCGATCCGCTCGGGCGGATGCGGGGCGTCGTCCATCTGCGGGTTGATCGCGTTGCGCGCGATCGTATCGATCAACTGTTTGCGCTTCTGTTCTTGCATCTCGCGGCGCTGATCCGCTGTGATCTGGATCTCCCCCCGTTTGATCACCTCGGGGATGATCTCGAGCGGGTCCGTCGTGTCGAAGACTTTCTCGAGGTCGGACTCCGCGGGCCGATCGCCGCGCGAGGCGTCCTCGAAGACGTCTTCGGCGGCGATCACGTCCTCCAGGTCGCCCTCGAACTCGTCGCGTTTGATCGCCAGGGCTGCATCCGGATCGACCAGCACTTCGAAGCGCGCCCCGTGTGACTCGAGCCGCGCCGTCACCGCCTCGTCGAGCGATATCATGACTGATGGTTTCGCCGCCAGTGAAAAGAGTGTTTCCCGAACATCGAGGGCTGTGCGCCGCTCGTGATCCACCCCCGGACGCGAATCGCGAGTCGATCGACTACCGGGCCCGCACGAACTGTTCCCTCGATCGAGAAGTTGCGTCCGATCGAGGGTCGATTTCGGCTCGCGATCGCCAGGTCGAGAGACGCGGTGGCGATCGATCGCGAGGATTACTCCTCGGGTTCGTCTTCGCCCGTGTCGAGGAGATCGTTCTCCTCGAGGTGGCTCTCGATGCGGTCGTGATCGAACTGTTCGAAGGACTCGGACTCGACGTCGACGGTCGCGAGACCGACCTCGTTGGGCAGGAGCGAGCCCTCGTTGACCGACGCGAGCGCGTCCAGCGCCAGCGCGATGCCGCCGTCGAGGTCGGCGGCGTCGTCGTAGTTCTCCTCGAGGTAGTCCTGGAGGTCGCCCCGGTCCGCACCGACAGCGAGTGCCTTCCACTCGTAGGGCGTCCCCGAGGGGTCGGTCTCGAACAGGCGCGGTTCGCCGTTGTCGATCCCGCCGACGATCAGCGCGACGCCGAACGGCCGCGCGCCGCCGACCTGGGTGTACTGCTGGATGTGGTCGGTGACTTCCTTCGTCAGCGTCTCGACCCCGATCGGTTCGCCGTAGCGGAGGTGGTTGACCTGCGCCTGACGGCGGGCGAAGTCGATCAGCTGGCGGGCGTCGGCCACGTGGCCGGCGCTCGCGATGCCGATGTGGTCGTCGGCCTTGTGAATCTTCTCGACGCTCGAGTCCTCGAGCAGCGGGGAGGGGACTCGCTTGTCGACCGCGAGAACGACCCCATCACTCGTTCGGACGCCGATACTTGCTGTTCCTCGCTTGACCGCCTCGCGGGCGTACTCGACCTGGTAGAGTCGGCCGTCGGGCGAGAAGATCGTGATGCCACGGTCGTACGCCTGCTGTTGTTGTTGTCCCTGCATAGTATCACGCTAAATCGTAATCGAGGTCTGTCGCGCCCGCGAACGCCTCATCGAGTCGCACGTCTGCAGATCCATCGCGCGTGACTGCGACTCGCTCCTCGTTCCGGAACACGACGTTTCTCTCGTCGTAATCTTGCCGGCGGCGTCCTAAATACTTTTCATTAGCGGCACGGATCGTCCCACTGATACCGCGGACCCGCAGCCCGACCGTAGCGCCGTCGATCGCGTCGATACAGGCGAGTGCCGCTCGCGCCGGCTCGGTCTCGCCGTGGCGCACCCTGACGATCGCTTCGCCGTCGCCGTCCCCGAACTCGAACTGGACGACGGTCAGGTCGGCGGCCGCGCTGCCCGGATCGCCCAGCAGGTTCTGGCCGGCGTACCACAGTTCGCGCTGGAACGCCCGGCGATCGATCGCGGCGTCGGGCCAGCTTTCGATCCCGACGGCGAGGTAGCGCCAGCGCGGCCGGAGGTGCTTCGGGAGGTGTTTCACTGTGACTCGCCCTCGACCGATGCCGGGCCGCGCTCGGCGACCAGCACGCCGACCTGGTCGTGGACGCGCTCGACCGCGGTCAGCGAGAAGCCCGCGTCGGTGAACGCGTCCGCGAGCACGCCGACGGTCGCCGGATCGTCGACCTCGGGGGAGTAGAACGGGTCTGACGGATCGGGCTCGCCGAAGAACATCACGTCACCGAGGACGAACCGCCGGGGCTCGAGGTCGGCGATCACCGCGATCGCCTCCCGCTTTTCCTCGTCCGAGAGGTGGTGCATGGCGAAGTTCGACGTCACCACGTCGACCGGTCCGTCGTAGTCGGGATCGCGGAACATCCCTTCACCGAATTCGACGTTTTCGAGCCCCTGCTCGTCGGCTTTCGCTCGCGCCTCGTCCATCATGCCCTCGCTGATGTCCCGGCCGACGACCCGTCCCGCGTCGGGCGCGAGTGCGAGCGCGATCGCGCCGGTTCCGGTCCCGATGTCGAGGACTATGTCGTCGGCGTCGGGAGCCGCGTGTTCGATGACGAGATTCGCGCACGCGCGATACTCCTCGGAGTTCGACTCGTCGTACTCGCTGGCGATCTCGTCGAACCGGGCGGCGTGTTCCTCAGGAGTCTTCTTCATACCGACCCCGTTCGACCCCCGGCTCAATGAAGGACTCGGACCTGACGTGGCGATTCCGCTCGGCCAGTCGCCCCCACTCCGCCAGTCCGTCCGCGACGAAGTCGGCGGAGAGACCGATTTGCTCGCCTAGCGCCCGCAGTTCCCGGGGCGCGCGAAGTTCGAGGTGCGAGGTCGGGGCCCCGCTGACGACGTACGGCACGTCGTAGTACTCGACGATCTCGTGGAGTTTCCGGAGCGACTGGATCGTTCGGACGCGGCGGCCGCCGCTCGTCCGGAGCACGCCCGACAGATCGAACTCGAATCGGACGCCGTTCTCGGCGGCCGCCTTCGCGAGGACGTGATTGACGTCCCCCTCGCGGGCCATCGGGCCGGCGAGCACGTCGACCTTCTCGTTCTCGACGGCGAATCGGTTCAGGGCGTTCGTCCCGCCCTCGACAGCCACGATCGTCTCGTCGGTCCGGTGGTTCCCGACCGCGCCGCTTGCCTCCTGCACGTCGTCGGCCCTGATCTCGATCCCCCTGACGACGTCGATCCCGTACTCCGCTGCGATCCGATCGGCATCGTACTCCGCCCGCGCGTCGGAGTGGTTTCGCACGACCACGCCCTCGAACCCGTAGTCGGCCGCCGTCGTCGCGAGCCTGGCGACCGTACTCGCTCCGTCGGGATAGGCGTGGACGGCCTCGTACATACCCGAATCCTCTCGCGGGGGCAACTTGGGGTTTGCGTCATGCGACGGCACTGAATCGGTGGTCTCGACTTTGCGCGGCCGGGAGTGCGTCTCGAGCACTGCGAGAGACGCACGACCCAGCGGAGGGAAGGCGGTCGCACCGTTCCCGACCGCGAGCGAGTGAACGAGCGAGCGGGCCGACGACTGATGTGGAGTGCGCGGCGCTACGCGCCGCGAATAGGTGAACGGCGAAGCCGTGAACCGAGTGACGCGAAGCGTCACGGAACGGAAGGAGGAGTGCTTTTGATCAACCTTTTACCGAGTGACGGCAGGCTGGAGACAGCATAGCTGTCGCACAGCCTGCCAGAACGTCGTTCGAGACGGCGAAGCCGTCTCGTGATCACGAAAGACGCTCCGCGTCTTTCGGACGACAGAGTAAAAGGTTGTTAGTTGAGAATCGACTGTGCGACCGTCGCGAGCTGGCCGTTATTGGCCTCGCGGAGCCGATCGTCCCCGATCTTGAGTCGGAGTCGCGGGCGGCCGACGTCGATCGGGACCTTCTCGGTGTCGATCAGGCCCATGTCCTCGAGTTTGGTCTTGGTGCGGCTGAACGTCGCCTTGGAGGCGATCCCGACGTCTTCGCCCCACTTGCTGATGTCGTACAGCAGGGCCTCGTTCTTGGCGGCCACGAGCAGGGAGATGGTCACTTCGTCGAGGCCGTCGCCGTCGCCGCGTGCGGTCTCGAGCGAGTCGAGGATCGCGGTGAAGTCGGCCTCGGCGTCGGGGCTGATCTCCTCGGAGAGGGTGTCGCGAACGTCCGTGATCGGCGGCGTCCGGAGGTTGAACGCCTCGGCGTCCTCCCAGTGGGCTTCGTACGTCTCGTAGGTGTCGTCGACGAACCCGTCGTCGTCGGTGACGAGACCCCCGACGCGATCGCCCGCGTGGACGATGGCGACGACGCGATCGTCGGTGACGAGCAGGGAGTTCTCGGGTGCTTCGTCGAGGGTACGGAGTGCAAGCGATTCCGCCGAGATGAGGTCGGCGGCGTTCGACGCGACGATAAAGTCGTCCATGACGTCTTTGAGCGTGCGTTCGTCGGCGAGCATGTGAACCGATGGGAGGTCGCCGTCGAAGTCCGTGGCTACCGAGACGAACTCTTCGATCGCGTCCCGTGACGGGTTGACCATGTACACGTCTCCGGTCGCGTCCTCGAGAACCGACCCGAGGATATCGTCAATCTGGTGGTTGAGTAAATTCGAAGTCATGCCTATACAGAAGTAAACGCGACCGTCTTACTTATTTTTGGTGGCCGTTTGCACACGACAACTTCTCGTCTCGCCCTCAAAGCGGTAATTTTTGTCCCAAAAACAATCAGAGATCCAACCGTAGGGACGGGTACACGTGGACAGTCGTCACGCCAATAGCGGTGCGAATCGGTACAGGTGACACGCCAACGATAGTTAATTTCACCCGGATAATGATATTCGAGATGATGCCAATAGCTAAATACAGTCGATTTGTTAGTACAGGATCGTATGGGTGCTAGACACAATCGACTGTGGTGGGTACTGCGCGATGCCGTCGACCGGTTTGGAACGGATCGAATACGATCGTGTTCGGTGCAGGCAAAGCGTGTCAGTACGTACGGCGGACCGTAGGTCTCAGACGGTCTGCTGGAACGACGTACCGGCGCGACCGAAGGACGGCTTCGCGGTCGCGGCGAAACTGAGTTACAGCAGTCCGTATCAGCGTCCGAACGAGCGAGCGAGCTGTTTGGACCAGTAGACGTCGCCGTTGTAGATCACTGACGATTCCGATTCTTTGAGCAAGGTCGCGAGTTCCGGTTCCGTGAGCCGGAAGTTCGACTCGGTCCCACAGAGATAGGCGTACTCGTTGTCCTCGGTGTGTGGGAAGTAGTACGAACCGGTGACGCGCGTCGAGTAACAGTCGAACGTGACGAGATACTCCTCGTCGGCCGTCTCGATCGGGTCGATCCGGACGGTGGTCGGCGTCCGGAGTTCACCCTGCGTGAGCGAGTGGGTCCCGTCACCGACGACCGCGTAATCTTTCCCCATCATGATGCGCCTGCGCGCGAGCCGCATCGCGCGTTCGATACTGAACCCGTGGACGAGGAGTTTGGCGAACGTCGACCCGACCTTGATGGCGTGATCGTTGAGCACTTTCCTGAACGTCACCGCGCCCGCGACACTGCCCTTCTCGATCAGGTTCATCCCCTCGTAGAACGAACCACAGGCGTTCAGGAAGAACGTCTGGACGTTACACGTCGAGAGACTCGACGCCGAGAGGTAGCCGTCGGGACAGCGCAGCCCTCCGGTTTCGCAGTGGCCGATGTAGTGGACGAAGTCGTGCTCGTCCTCGAAGACACGGGCGAGTTCGGCCGTCTCGAGCGACTCCGCGACGGTCACGTCCATCGTCAACTCCTCGGAGCGCCGCCGATAGATCTCGGCGACGTGATCGTGCTCGCCGGCCATCTCCGGATCGTTCAGCACGACGCAGATCGAGGTCGAGTCGCTCGATCGCTCCAGGTAGTCGAGCCGGTTCCGGTAGGCCTCGGGTGCGGACTTGAAGACGTCGATCGGAACGCCGTCCGCGAGCCAGCCGTGGACGCGGCCGTGGCGGAGTTCGGGTTTGACGATGTCGACCGAGGCGACCTGGCCCGCGCTGGCACGGTCCCCGGTGGTCGATTCGGCACCCCGATAGAAGTCCTCGAGCGATCGTTCGACCAGTTCCTTGCCCTCCAGTTCGGACGTCCGCGGGAGGTAGATCAGGCTCATCCGATCGAGCAGGAACGGGAGCGTCTCGACGCTGTCGGCGGTCGGCCTGACGTACGTCGAGCAGTGCCACTCCGGCATCCGGTGGTCGATCGCCGCGAAGGGTACCTCGAGGTACGTCGCGAGTCGTTCCTGCGGAGACGCCTCGTATAGCGCCGTCGCGTCGAGGTCGAGGGCCTCGAGCAGGCCCAGTTCCGACAGGGAGGTCCCGTACGGGCCCGCGTTCCGGATCAGGCAGTCGAGGAAGAACGTCTTCCGGAGCAGCCGTTCGACGTCGCGCTCGAGATCCGGCATCGGGGCCAGTTCCGTCTCGACCGCGACGTCGGGGAGGCGGAGTCGCGCCCTTTCGCAGTCGTCGGCGACCCGCACCGCGGCCTGGAGGTAGTACGCAACCGGCGCGGTGACGAACATCGACTCGTATTCGGGCGGGACGACGAGTTCGATCCCGGTGTCGGGCGTGTCCGAGCGGATGCAGTCGCTGATCTCGAGGTCCGTCCCCCGTTCGATCAGCGGCGGATGGCCGCGGAGCGTCGGATAGGTGCGGTCCGGGCCGTCGGTCTTGTGCGAGGAGGCGAGGTGCGTGATGGCGGCGGCCACGCCCGCGGGGGAGTCCGGGACCGTCATCGTCCCGGCCGGGAACTCGTGGCGACTGCGAAAGCCGAGGATCGTTCGGCTTCGATCGGGAAACGAGACGACGGTCGACTCGAAGTCGTCGGTCTTCTCGATCGTCGCCGCACCGGAAAAGCGGAGGTACGTCTTGATCTCGGTGTCGACGTCGACCACGTACTGGCCGGGTGGGAGCGAGAGCGGTTCGCCGCCCGGATCGAGTTCGTACCGTTCCGACGATCCGAGGGCGAAGGCGTAGACGACGGCGTGTGGAAAGCGGAGTTCGTCCGTCGTGACGACCACCGTTTCGTCGACGGGACGAGGCATATCCGGGCTCTGCCCGGCGGCGACGTGGTCGGCACCGCGAACCGACAGTTCTGCGTTGTCTGCGTCCGTCACGCGGAGGACATCGTCGCCGACCTCCCACTCTATCATTCGGTACGCTGAATGTAACTCCGACCAGTTAGATGTATCGGGTAGTGGTAAAAAACAGCTTTCAACCCACTGAACGTGGCACCAGCGGCGTCTCCTCGGACGGGCGAGTTGTGGCTCGACTTGCCGAAGACAAGTACACTTATACAGTCGCCAGCCGCCACATCGGACATGGAACACGAGCACGTCCGGGACGTCGATCCCGCCGTCGCAGACGCTCTCGAGGGAGAGGTAGATCGCCAGCGAAACTCCTTGCAGATGATCGCCAGCGAGAACCACGCCAGCCGCGCCGTCATCGACGCCCAGGGAAGCGCGCTGACGAACAAGTACGCCGAGGGGTATCCCGGTTCGCGCTACTACGGCGGCTGCGAGTACGCCGACGAGGTCGAACAACTCGCGATCGATCGCGCGAAAGAACTGTTCGGTGCCGAGCACGTCAACGTCCAGCCCCACTCGGGCACCCAGGCCAACCAGGCCGTCTACTTCGCGATGCTCGAACCGGGCGACAAGATCCTCTCGCTGGACCTGACCCACGGCGGCCACCTCAGTCACGGCCACCCCGCGAACTTCGTGGGGCAGCTCTACGACGTCGAGCAGTACGAGGTCGACCCCGAGACGGGCTACCTCGACTACGAGGGACTGGCCGAGCACGCCGAGGAGTTCGAACCCGACGTCATCGTCTCGGGCTACTCCGCGTACCCGCGCGAAATCGAGTGGGAGCGCATCCAGGACGCCGCCGACAGCGTCGGTGCGCTCCACCTCGCGGACATCGCCCACATCACGGGCCTGGTCGCCGCCGGCGTTCACCCCTCGCCCGTGGGCATCGCCGACTTCGTCACCGGTTCGACCCACAAGACGATTCGGGCCGGTCGCGGCGGCATCGTGATGACCAGCGAGGAGTACGCCGACGATATCGACTCGGCGGTCTTCCCCGGCGGGCAGGGCGGTCCGCTCATGCACAACGTCGCCGGCAAGGCCGTCGGCTTCAAGGAGGCCCTCGAACCCGAATTCGAGGACTACGCCGAACAGACCGTCGCGAAC
The DNA here is from genome assembly GCF_023566055.1 of Halosolutus amylolyticus. Taxonomy (NCBI): domain Archaea; kingdom Methanobacteriati; phylum Methanobacteriota; class Halobacteria; order Halobacteriales; family Natrialbaceae; genus Halosolutus; species Halosolutus amylolyticus. The sequence goes on from NZ_JALIQP010000001.1 coordinate 283,690, forward strand.
GCGACGGCGCTGGGCGAACGGCTCTCGGAAAACGGCTTCTCGCTCGTCTCTGAGGGAACGGACAACCACCTCGTGCTCGTCGACCTGCGCGAGAGCCACCCCGACACCTCTGGCGGCGACGCCGAGGAAGCGCTCGAGGACGCCGGCATCGTTCTCAACGGGAACACGGTCCCCGGCGAGACCCGATCGGCCTTCGACCCCAGCGGCATCCGGGCCGGCACGCCCGCGCTCACGACCCGCGGCTTCGACGAGGACGACTGCCGGGAGGTCGCCGACCTCATCACGCGCGTCGTCGACGCCCCCGAGGACGAGTCCGTCGTCGAGGCAGTCCGCGAGGACGTCCAGGCGCTGTGTGACGAGAACCCGCTGTACGAGTAGCCCAGCGGACGTGTTTCCCTCCCCCTGTCAATCGCTGGCCGGGCTTCTCCGCCGTCGCAACCGCAACCCGACGTTCAGGATCGCGTACCTTTTTGTGCCGATTCGTGGTATCGTTTGACATGGCTGGTGAGACAGCGACGGCGATGTACCGGCACAGGACCGACGCGGTTTCGACGACCGTCGGCGAGGGGCCGCCGATCGTCTTCGCACACGGCACGCTGATGGATCGGACGATGTTCGATCCGCAACTCGACGCGCTCTCCGACGGCTATCGCGCGACGGCGTACGATCTTCGGGCCCGGACCGATCGGTACGCGCCGGGGTACGACCTCTGGGATCTCGCGGACGACTGCGCCGCAGTACTGGACGGACTCGGACACGATAGCGCCGTCCTCGCCGGGATGTCGATGGGCGGGTTCATGGGCCTGCGGTTCGCGCTCGCCTACCCCGATCGGGTCGACGGCCTCGTACTCATCGACTCGATGGCGGCGCCGCACGAACCGCAGGAACGGGAGACCTACGGCGCGCTGGTCGACCCGCTCGAGGGCTCCCGGACGGGCGTCTCCGAGGCGCTGGCCGAGGGCGTGACCCAGTACCTCTTCGGCGAGACGACGCGTGAAGAAACCCCCGAACTCGTCGCGGAGTGGGTTCGACGCTGGCAGACGTATCCGGGCGATGCGGTCTACCACGAACTCCACTCCTGGCTCTCGCGGCCCGATCTCAGCGATCGACTCGCCGAGATCGACGTCCCGGTTCTGATCGTCCACGGCGAGGAGGACCCGTCGATCGATCCCTCGCGCGCCGAACCGATGCTGGAGGAACTGCCGGACGCCCGGATGGAACTGATCCCCGGGGCGGGACACACTTCGAACCTCGAACGGCCGGAACCCGTCAACGAGGCGATCCGATCGTTCCTCGACGAACACCACTGACCCCCCGACTATAACCCACGATCGTGCATATTATCCGGCGTTCGTCGTCGGAAGTGAGCACGAATCCGAGAGTTAATTAGTCTCGCGGCCGCCGTCTCGAGTATGACCGAGATCATCGACGGCAACGCCGTCGCGAGCGAGATCCGTGACGACCTGACAGGCGCGATCGAGACCCTCGCGGACGCTGGCGCACGGCCGGGCCTGGCGACGGTGCTGATGGGCGACGATCCCGCCAGCCAGACCTACGTGAACATGAAACAGCGCGACTGCGAGGAGGTCGGGATCGAGAGCCACCACGTCGACGTCGACGGCGACGCGCCGCCCGAGGACCTGTACGACGCGATCGCGGCCCTCAACGACGATCCCGCGGTCCACGGCTACATCGTCCAGGCCCCCGTCCCTGACCACGTCGACTACCGCGACGTGATCCGGCGCGTGGACCCGATCAAGGACGTCGACGGCTTCCATCCCGAGAACGTCGGCCGCCTCGTCACCGGCGACGCCCGCTTTCGCCCCTGTACGCCCCACGGCGTCCAGAAACTGTTCGAGGCCTACGACGTCGATACCGAGGGGAAAGACGTGACGATCGTCGGCCGATCGGACATCGTCGGCAAGCCGCTCGCGAACCTGCTGATCCAGAAGGCCGAGGACGGGAACGCGACCGTGACGGTCTGTCACTCCCGGACGGTGGACCTCGCGGCGAAGACGCGCGCGGCGGACGTCGTCGTCGCCGCCGCTGGCGTCCCGGAACTGATCGACGGGTCGATGATCTCGGAGGGAACTGTCGTGATCGACGTCGGCGTCAACCGCGTCGAGGCCGACACCGAGAAGGGGTACGAACTCGTCGGCGACGTCGAGTTCGAGAGCGCGAAGGGGAAGGCGAGTGCGATCACCCCCGTCCCCGGCGGCGTCGGCCCGATGACTCGTGCGATGTTGCTCTACAACACGGTCAAGGCCGCGAGCCTGCAGGAGGACGTCGCCGTCGACCTGCCCTGAGTACTCGCCCCATCCGCATCTCGTTGCTCCACTCTCGGTTCGATCGCCGTTCCCGTTCGCTTCTGCCGTCGGTTCATACGGTTTACTGTACGTCAGTTTCGGCGCAACCGCGATCCGGGCGGCGGTTGCGCCGGTACATCGTTACAGCAATCCGTATCACTCGAGAGTCCCGAATTCGAGGCCGTCCAGCCGATCCTGGGCCTGCGCGAACGCGAGTTCGTCCCCGCGGAGGCCGTTCGCAAGGTCCCGCGTCGCCTCGATCAGTCGCTCGGCCAGCCGGGGATCGACGTCGCCGTCGAGCATCCGGATGCGCTTTGCGTGCTCGCCGAGCGTCTCGAGAGCCCCTCGTTCGGCGGTCGTGAGCGATCGGTCCTCGGCCCACGTTCGCACGTCACCGCGATACTCCTGTACCGCGGTCGCGTACGCGAGCCCGCGCGGTGCACGAATCGTGGCCGGGACCTCCTGGTGTGGTGGCCGCTCGCCGTCGTCAGCGTCGCGCAACAGCGAGAGGAAGTACAGTTCCTCGCGTTCCTCGAGACGGATGTCCCGTTCCAGCACGTCGGCGACGTGAAGCAGTTCGGACGCGGCGAGGTAGGTGTCGTCGAGGTCGCGAAGGTCCCCGGCGTTGACGAAGCCGCGACGGCGGACGTAGTCGCGACACGCCTCGCGGGCGCGCTCCGCGAGGTCGTCGGTGGGGACGTCGTCGATGGCGTTCCGGACCGACGTGAGGTCGAACTCGACCTGCAGGTCGGTGTGTTCGGTCCGCTCGTCGATGCCGACGCTCCGGAGGCTGCCACAGGCCGGACAGCCGACGCTCCCGGTCTCGTAGTAGGACCATCGCGTGCCACACTCCTTGCACTCGCGCTCCCCCCGAATCTTCATGCGCGGGGCTACGTGCGGGACGGCAAAAGTCCCACCGGAGTTGCGCGACCGACTCCCGCTATCGGGGTCGATCGTGGCTCGTACCTTCGAGTTCGAGGGACGGATCGCGACCGATGACGGTCACGGTCGTTCGAACGAATCGCAATAGGTGATTAACGGGTAGCAGTTGCAGGCCACAGTCCAACCAGCGAGACCGTACACACATCGAATATGTCCCATCGAAGACTCGATCGACGGACGTTCGTCACTGCAGCAGGTACCGCGAGCGCGCTCGTACTCGCCGGTTGTGCGGACGATACGGAAGGAAACGGCGGTCCCGGAGAAGATGAAAACGGCGAGGAACCGGGCGCAGACAACGAGACGGGAGACGAGAACGAAACGGAGGACGGGGAGGACGAGACGTACACGTTGACGGTGACGGTCGAGGACAGCGAGGAAGAACCCGTCGAAGGAGCGACCGTCCGACTCGAGGAGAGCGGCATGATGGCGGATGACGAGGAGACGGACGGCAACGAGACCGAGAACGGGAACGAATCCGACGACGGCGGCATGGACGACAACGAGTCGGACGACGGCGGCATGGACGACAACGAGACGGACGACGGAGAAGACGACGAGATGGCCGCCGGCGAGATGGAGGACGAAACCGACGAAAACGGCGAAGTCGAGTTCGAGGAACTCGAAGACGGCGAGTACACCGTTACCGCCGAAAACGAGGGCGAGGAGGCCGAGGACGACGTCGAGATCGACGGCGACGACGAGGAGGTCACGTTGACGCTCGGCGAAGCGGCCGACGGCGAGAACGGCAACGAGACGAACGACAGCGATAGCTGAGCACGGCAGCGCCGATCGAGACCGGGGCGGCACCGTCACGATCGGAATCCGTTGGACGCCGGGTCGGTTCCGGTTTCGATACGGGGTCGTCTCGATACGGAGAGCCGTGCCCGTTCGGCACCAGGACCACCCGCTGACGGCGTAGGTAGAGCGCGATGTTCACGGTCGGCGAACCGTTGTCGCTGGGAAAACCTCGACTTACGAGTGAAACGGACGCCGACGGTCGCCGCGGCCTCACCGCAGGCCCACCAATGAGCGACTACCGGGTCGTTCCGGCAACCGTTTTTTGCCCCGCGAGCGATACGATCGAGTATGCGCGACGAAGACGAAATCCGCGAGCAGTACGAGTTCCTCAAGGAACACCTCGAGAGCGACGAGATGCGCCACGACGGCGTCGAACAGATGTTTACCTACTACAAGCGGGCGATCGGCTGGGTGCTCGAAGAGGAACACATCTGACGGCCGACGACCCCGTCGCCCGGGCCGATCGAGCCACGTGTCGATACATTTAAGTACTGCCAGCAAAATCTATCACGTGACGCTTCGCTTGGAGGGCCGAAGCGTCAGCGGGGACCAATTCAGGGCGGCAAGCGATCGCGTGACACTTTTCCGTCACGCGATCTGCTTTCCTGTTTACTGCGCTGTTGACGTCCGAGCGATTGCACCGTCTTCGTGAGGTTCACGACCCGACGAGGCCACCGCATACGCGCGCTAATAGATAAACATACCGATATGAAATCAACGTACTGTAAACATGACCACGGTGTTATGTGTATATGCAAGGGTGATCCGTCACGGCTGTTATCATTTGCACTCGGCCGAAACGGCCCTTGTCGATAGTAATAACACAGTTTCGATCGAAACAACCCGATAGCCTTATTAAAATTCGACAGTAAGTACGATTGGTACTTTCCCAATGTACGACCTGACAGGATTCCAGCGGGACTTGCTCTACGTCATCGCTGGCGAGGAGGAACCCCACGGACTGGCGATCAAGGAGGAACTCGAACAGTACTACGAGAAGGAGATCCACCACGGGCGACTCTACCCCAACCTCGACACGCTCGTCGACAAGGGACTCGTCGAGAAGGGCCGACGCGATCGTCGAACGAACTTCTACACGCTCACCCGCCGCGGACGACGCGAACTCGAGGCGCGTCGCGAGTGGGAGTCACAGTACGTAGACCTGTAAGGCGTGATCGCGTCACGAACGCGGATCGTCCTCGTGGATCGGGCCGTCGAGGCGTCGTGAGCGGTGCGGACGGGGTGTGCTCCGAGACGTAACTGCTGTAACTGCTGGTTCTGTGCACGCGGTGTGGCGGGGATGGGCCGAATCGACTGCCGGTCTGCAGTGGAATCTGCAAGCCAGTCCGCTATCGGTCCACCAGTCCTTCAACGTGACATGACGCCCGCGATTCGCGGCGCCGTACCGTTCGTCCGAGGGGTCGTGGCCGGGATCCAGGAGAAGAACGTCCCGTTCATGGCCGCCAGCATCGCTTACCAGGCGTTCATATCGCTGATCCCGTTGCTCGTGCTCGTGTTCTTTCTCGTCTCGATCGTCGGCGACGAGCAACTCGCGACCGAAGTCGGGGCCGCGACGGAGGGCTTTCTCCCCGAGAGCGGGCAACTCCTGCTCGAGAACGCGATCGAGGACTCGCCCGCGACCGCTGGCTCGTCGATCATCGGGCTGGTCGTCGTCCTGTGGGGGTCGCTGAAAATTTTTCGGGGCCTCGACACCGCGTTCTCGGAGATCTACGGCTCGACGGCGGAGAACTCGTTCGTCGATCAACTCAGGGATGCGCTGATCGCGTTCGGCGCGATCGGGATCGCACTGCTGGCCGCCGGCGGGGCGAGCGTCGTGTTCGCGTTCTTCCCCGACAGTCTCTTCGTGGGATTCCTGAACCCGATCCTGCTCGTCGTCGGCCTCACGCTCGCGTTCCTGCCGATGTACTACCGCTTCCCCGACGTCGACCTCTCGGTCCGAGAGGTGCTCCCCGGCGTCGTCGTCGCGGCCGTCGGCTGGGCGATCCTCCAGTCGCTGTTCCAGGTGTACGTCTCGTTCGCCAGCGACTCGGAGTCGGCCGGTCCGGTCGGCGCGATCCTGCTGGTGCTGACGTGGCTGTACTTCGGGGGCCTGATCCTGCTCTCAGGGGCGGTCGTCAACGCGACGTACGCCGGCCGGATAGACCTCGACGACGCCGATACCGGGACCGGCACCATCGACTCCGCCGATCGGGAGCCGTCGGCCGCGTCGATCGACCGGGAACGCGATCGACTCGCCGAGCGGGCCACGGACCTCACGCGGGAACGGAACAAACTGCGCCAGGACCTGGCGGCCCAGCGCGACCGGCGGTACGAACTCGAGGACCGCGTCGATCGACTCGAACGGACGACGCGCGAACTCGAACAGGAGAACGAGGCCCTTCGGCAGCGGCTCGAAACCCGTCGCGATCCACCGTGGAAGCGATCGGTCCGCGCGGTACTGGGCCGAATCGGGGTCCTTCGCGTCGGGACGATCGAAACGCGGTCCGAGTAGCGCGAAGCGTCGCTCCCGAGGAGCGATCGACGTGCGGGCGGAGGCGCTGCGACCCGGCGGGATCGGGAGTCGGGACACCTTAGTAACTCGCCGTCACAGCCTGTATCGTGTCGTATCCGGTACGGGCCGCTCGCCAGCGGATCGAAGACGAGCACGCGGCGGTCGTCGCGGGGATCGACCACTGTGCGGACCAGGTCGCCGCCCCGTGGGATACTGCTCGAACGACCGATCCCAGCCGGGTCGCCGACTCGCTCGGCAGCGCCCTCGAGACGACCGGACTGCTCGAGCGACTCACGGTCGTGCTCGCCGACGCGGTCGACGCGACCGGCCACGACCTCCAGGCACGGCCCGTCCCGGGACCGCCGTACGTCGTCGTAACGAGTCGCGGACCCGTGCTCCGGGCCACGATCGAACCCGGCAGGCTGGTGATCCGGTTCGACGTCTTCGAGGTCGTGCGCGACCCGGGGCCGGCCTATCACCGTCTCGACGGGATTGCCGTGGACGTAGCCCTCGAGTGACGTTTAGTTCGAGCGGCGTGCGGCGACGGATTCACGTGTCGGGACCGTGTGACCGATCGGCATGGTTTTTTGTCGCGGGGCAACCACTGTGAGCCGATGCATCCACGCGCAGCCAGTTTCGCCGAGCAGGCACGCGAGGCGCACGGGTTCGATCCGGCGGTCGAGGAGTTCACAGAGGGGACCAAAACGGCGGCGGACGCGGCCGACGCGATCGGTTGCGACGTCGGCCAGATCGCCAGTTCGCTCGCGTTCGACGTCGACGGCTCGCTCGTCGTCGCGGTGACCAGCGGCGCGAACCGGGTCAGCGAGGGCGCGCTCGGCGAGCACTTCGGGACGACGGCGGATGCCGTCTCGATGGCCGATCCCGATCGAATCAGCCAGACGCTTGGCTGGTCGATCGGCGGCGTCCCGCCCTTCTGCCACGAGGAATCGGTGCCGGTGATCATGGACGAGACGCTACTCGGCTACGATACCGTCTGGGCAGCCGCCGGGACGCCGGAGGCCGTGTTCCCGATCGATCCCGAGACGCTACGCGAGTACGCCGGCGCGACGCCTATTTCAGTGACAGCCTGACGTCCTCCCAGGGCTAACGCCGTAGATTTTCGCCCCGCTGTAAGACCGACGCTTCGGCGTGTTGCTAACGGCTCGTGCGCACTCGCCCAGATACTATTATCTCTAACTCTATCGTTGGCCAGATTTAATAATATCGTTAGTTCTATTAGTAACTGATCGCAAGAGGCTGTCGTACCCATGACCGAAGACACGCACTCCGCATCCCGTCGAAAGTTGCTCGCAACGTCCGGATCGATCGCGCTGCTCGGCGTCGCCGGCTGTCTCGGCGACGACGAGGACAGTGCCAACGACGACGACGATCACGACGACGACCACGGACACGACGACCACGACGAAGACCACGATCACCTCGAGATCGAAACGTTCGACGTCGTCGATCGGAACACCGGTGAGGTCGTCGTCGACGTCCACGGCGATCACTGGCACGGCGATCCGCTACTCGTTCCGCTCGGCGACCACCGCTCGTTCGAGGCGCACGTCGAGGACGATCACGGCGACGAAATCGTGTTCGGCGACGACGAAGAGTACACGCTCGACGTGCGACTGGTCGACGGTGCCCAGGAGATCGTCGAACTGGAATCCCACGGCAACCATCTCGACATCACTGGCGCGGAAGCGGGCCGGACGGAGATCGTCTTCCAGCTCCGGCACGGCGATCACGCCGACTGGGAGTCGCCGATGCTCGAAACGGAAGTGGTCGAAGATATCGACGATCACGACCACGACGAGGACCACGATCACGACCACGACGAGGACCACGATCACGACCACTGATCTGGCGACGACACTGGCGACGTAGACGGCAGGCCTCCGGTGCTGACACCGTCGAGTGACCGTCAGTGAGGGCGAGGGCGTACCGCACGGATCGTCGCCCGCGATTTCCGGTGAGTCGCGCACCGGCACGGCGGGCTTCCGGACGTGCCGCTGGACGGCACGCTCGAAATCGAGGGCGTGTTCGAAGCCGACGCGGACCCGATCGGGCATCTCGTCCCGACCGTTCCCGAGGGACTAGTAACTGCCCGCCGTTATTCGGCCACTTATTGTTAACCTGGACAACCCCTACGGTCATGAGTTAATAAAATTGGTGGGGAGGATAATAGCACTTTTAGTCGGTCGGCCGTAGATACGGGTATGAAGCTAACACGGCGATCGGTGCTCCAGGGGAGTGCCGGCGCGCTCGCTGCGGGTGGATTCGCTGGCTGTCTCGACGACGTCGCGCAGGGAGCCGACGGCGTCGAATCGGGGTACGCGGCCTTCTTCACGCTCTGGGACTGGACGCAGCAGGTAAGCGGAGACGCGGCCGACTTCGAGAACCCGGTTCCGACGGGGAACATGGGTCACGGCTGGGAGCCGGAGGGGGACCTCGTCACGGACATCGCCGCGACTGACGCGTTCGTCTATCCCGACACGCCGGAGTTCTCGTGGACCCAGGACGTGGCAGCGACGCTGGAAGCCGATTACGACACCGTCGCGGTGATCGACGTGCTCGACGGACTCGAGGGCGAGATGCTCGAGTGGGATCACGATCCGGCCCACGACGACCACGAGGACGGCGGGCACGATGAACACGACGACCACGACCACGAGGAGGAAGACCACCACGAGGACGACGGCCACGACCACGAGGAGGAAGACCACCACGAGGAGGAAGACCACCACGAGGACGACGGCCACGACCACGAGGAGGAAGACAACCACGAGGACGACGGCCACGACGACCACGACCACGGCGGCAACTACGACCCGCACGTCTGGGTCGACCCGGTCCTCGCCCAGGACCTCGTGGCGAACATCGCGGACGGACTGGCCGAAGCAGATCCCGACAACGCAGACACGTTCGAGGACAATGCGGCCACCTACACCGATCGGCTCGCGGACCTCGACCAGCAGTTCCAGACCCTCGTCGACGACGCCGAACGGGACGTCGCGGTCCTCGCGGGTCACGACTCCTACACGTATCTCGAGGACCGGTACGGGTTCGAACTGCACTCGCCGAAAGGCGTCTCGCCGCAGGACGAACCGACGCCCGCCGAAATCTCCGAGACGATCGACCTCATCGACGAGGAGGGGATCGACACGATCCTCTACGACCCCTTCGAGTCGTCCGGCGCGGACGACCTTCCGACCCTCGCGGCGACGATCCTCGAGGACAGCGATGCGACCGATGCGATGCCGGTCTCGCCTGCCGCGGGGACCCTCGCGGAGTGGGCCGACGACGACTGGGGGTACGTCGAACAAATGCAAGAGATAAACGTCCCGGCGTTCAGAGAAGCACTTGGAGCACAGTGACCGCAGTCGTTACCATCGATGACGTAACGTTCGCCTACGGCGAGCAGCCTGCAGTCCGGGACGTCTCGCTGATCGTCGAGGAAGGCGACTTCCTCGGGCTGATCGGCCCCAACGGGTCGGGCAAGACGACCCTCCTGCACCTCATGCTCGGCCTGCAACGCCCCGACAGCGGCTCGATCGAACTGTTCGGCGAGCCGGTCACCGAGTTCGACGAGGGCGAGCGAATCGGTTACGTCTCACAGCAGGCGACCAGCCGCGGCGGGACGATGCCGGTGACCGTCCGCGAGGTCGTCACCATGGGCCGGTTCGCCCACGCGGGCCACGGGCGACTGACCGACGAGGACCGCGCGATCGTCGACGACGCGCTCGAAACCGTCGGCATTACCGAGCTGGCCGATCGCCGGGTCAACCAGCTCTCGGGCGGTCAGCGCCAGCGGGCGTACATCGCCCGTGCGCTCGCCTCCGAGGCGGACCTGCTCGCGCTCGACGAACCGACCGTCGGCGTCGACGCCGAGTCGCGGGACGCCTTCTACCAGTTGCTGGAGTCGCTCAACGAGTCCGGGATCACGATCATCCTGATCGAACACGACATCGGCGTCGTCACCGACCGGGCGAACCGGATCGCCTGTATCAACACCGAACTGTACCACCACGGCGACACCGAATCGTTCGTCGAGAGCGACGCGCTGGCCGAGGCCTACGGCTCGACCGGACAGGTCGTCCACCACCACCACTGACATGCGCCGGAACACGAAACGCCGGATCGAACTCGTCGGAATCGGCCTCACCGGGCTGCTTGCGGCCCTGATGCTCGCCTTCCTCGTCCTCGACTACCTGCGAGCGTATCCGTACGCGTCCGCGCTGTACGAGCAGTTTCGCCTCGCCGGCCTGATGCTGGATTCGGCCCTCGGGACGAACGTCTTCTACCATCCGTTCATGTGGCGATCGCTCGCGACCGGCGTGTTAGTCGGTATCGTCGCGCCGCTCGTCGGAACCTACCTCGTCCACCGCGAGATGGCGCTCATCGGCGAGACGCTCGCCCACACGGCCTTCGCCGGCGTCGCGATCGGTCTCCTGTTCAGTTCGACGACCGGCTGGGGCGGCTCCCTGCTGCTCTCCGCGCTCGTGGTCGGGATCCTCGGCGCGCTCGGCGTCCAGTGGCTCGCCGAACGGACCGACACCTACGGCGACGTGCCGATCGCGATCATGCTCACCGGGAGCTTCGCCGTCGGAACGCTCATCATCAGCTACGGCCGCGGGCTGACGGGGATCAACATCAGGGGCTTCCTCTTCGGGAACCTCTCCGTCGTCACGCCGGCCGGCGCGCGGATGATGGCCGTTCTCAGCGTCCTGGTCGTCGCCGTCGTCCTCGCGACTTACAAGCAACTCCTGTTCATTACGTTCGACGAGCAGGCGGCCCGCGTCGCCCGCCTCGACGTCACCTGGTACAACACGCTACTGATCGTGATGACGGCCGTCGTCGTCGTCGGCGCGATGCAGATCCTCGGCGTCATCCTCGTCGCCGCGATGCTCGTCGTCCCCGTCGCCGCCGCGACCCAGATCGCCGGGAGCTTCCGCGAGACGCTGTTGCTCTCGATCCTGTTCGGCCAGCTCTCGATCGTCGGCGGCTTCGCCATCGCGATCTCCCAGAGTCTTCCCGCCGGCGGCTCGATCGTCGTCGTCGCGATCGGGTTCTACCTGCTCGCGATCCTGGCATCCGGTCGCTCGGCGGCGGCGATCTCGACGCACTAGCCCGGGTCGATCGTCCCCAGTCGGTAGGAACAGGGCGCACGTTTAACACCTTTCTCGGCCAATTTCCACCCGATGGGACGGTTATCCGAACTCTTTGCACCCGAGACCGTCGCCGTAGTCGGGGCGACAGATCGCGAGGGCGCCGTCGGCCGGGCGATCCTGGAGAACCTGCAGGACGACTTCGGCGGCGAGGTCGTCCCGGTCAACCCCGCCCGCGACGAGGTGCTCGGTCTCGAGTGTTATTCGGACGTGACGAGTGCACCGCCGATCGACCTCGCGGTGGTCGTGGTACCACCCGACGTCGTGATCGAGACACTGCGCGAACTCGGCGAGACCGGCACCGAGAACGCCGTCGTGATCACCGCCGGCTTCTCCGAGACGGGCGGCGAGGGGGCCGAACGCGAGCGACGGCTCCGTGAGGTCGCCGCCGAGTACGACCTCAACGTGGTCGGTCCCAACAGCCTGGGGATCATGTCGACCCCCGCCGACATGAACGCGACCTTCGGCCCCGAGAACGCCCTGGACGGGTCGATCTCCTTTATGAGCCAGTCGGGCGCGTTCATCACGGCCGTCCTCGACTGGGCCAACGAGCAGGGGATCGGCTTCCAGGACGTCGTCTCGCTGGGCAACAAGACGGTTCTGGACGAGACCGATTTCGTCCGCGAGTGGGGCGACGACCCCGAGACCGACGTCATCATCGGCTATCTCGAGGGGATCGACGACGGCCACGAGTTCGTTCGTGCCGCCCGCGAGGTCACCGACGACACGCCGATCGTCCTCGTCAAGTCCGGCCGGACGGACGCGGGCGCGCAGGCGGCCTCCTCGCACACCGGTGCGATCGCCGGGAGCGAGCGCGCCTACGAGACCGGCCTCGAACAGGCCGGCGTGATCCGGGCCCGATCGGTCCAGGAACTGTTCGACTACGCGCGGGCGCTCTCGGGGCTCCCACAACCGGATTCGAACGGCGTCGCCGTCGTCACCAACGCGGGCGGACCGGGGGTCCTGACCACCGACGCGATCGGCGACTCCTCGCTCTCGATGGCCGACTTCGCCGACGAGACGGTCGACGCGCTCGCGGAGGCGATGCCCGACGAGGCCAACGTCTACAACCCGATCGACGCGATCGGCGACGCCGACGTCGAGCGGTTCGGCGAGGCGCTGGACGTCGCGCTCGCCGATCCCAACGTCGGCAGCGCGGTCGTCGTCAGCGCGCCGACAGCGGTGCTCGAGTACGACGACCTCGCCGAAACCGTCATCGAGAAGCGCGAGGCCCACGGGAAACCCGTCGTCACCTGCCTCATGGGCGGCCAGCGCGCCCGCGCCGCCGAGGAGGTGCTTCGGGACGGCGGCATCCCGAACTACTTCGATCCCGCGCGTGCGGTAGCCGGACTGGACGCGCTGGCCCGGTATCGCGACGTGCGCGAGCGGACGATCGACGACCCCACCGAGTTCGACGTCGATCGGGAGCGGGCCCGCGAAATCCTCGGCCGGGCGGCCGAGCGCGACACGAACCGCCTCGGCGTGGAGTCGATGGATCTCCTCGACGCCTACGGCATCCCGACGCCGGCCGGCGAGATCGTCGACGATCCCGATCGCGCCCGCGAGGTGGCCGCGGGAATCGACGGCGACGTCGTCATGAAGATCGTCAGCCCGGACATCTCCCACAAGTCCGACATCGGCGGCGTGAAAGTCGGCGTCTCGGAAGCGGACGTGTACGACGCCTACGAGGACCTCGTCGCGCGGGCGCGCAATTACCAGCCCGACGCGACGATCCTCGGCGTCCAGGTCCAGGAGATGCTCGACCTCGAGGCGTCGACCGAGACGATCGTCGGCATGAACCGCGACCCGCAGTTCGGGCCGCTACTGCTGTTCGGACTCGGCGGCATCTTCGTCGAAATCCTGGAGGACACCTCGGTCCGCGTCGCACCGATCGGCGAGGACGAGGCCCGGGCGATGGTCGACGAGATCCAGTCGGCTCCGCTGTTGCGCGGCGCCCGGGGCCGTGAACCGGCCGACGTCGATGCGATCGTCGAGACGGTCCAGCGGCTCTCGCAGCTGGTGACCGACTTCCCCGCGATCCTCGAGATGGACATCAACCCGCTCGTCGCGGGGCCGGACGGCGTACAGGCGATCGACCTCAGACTCACTGTCGACACGGAGGAACTATGACCGACCCAGACACCACCGACGACGCCCAGACCGACGGACAGCACGACGACAGCGCGACCGACGACCCCGACGCCGTCATGATCAGTTCGCTCGAGGAGAGCACCGGCAAGACCGCGATCACGCTGGCCCTGGCTCGCCTCGCGGCGGCCGACGGCGACAGCGTCGGCTACATGAAGCCGAAGGGGACGCGACTGGAGAGCAACGTCGGCAAGACGCTGGACGAGGACCCCCTGCTCGCCCGCGACCTCCTCGACCTCGACGCCGAGATGCACGACCTCGAGCCCGTCGTCTACTCGCCGACGTTCGTCGAACAGGCGATCCGCGGCCGCGAGGATCCCGACGACCTGCGGGATCGAGTGAAAGAGGCCTTCGAGACCGTCGCCGCGGGCCACGATCGACTCTTCGTCGAGGGGGGCGGCCGGTACGACATCGGCGGCATCGTCGACCTCACCGACGCAGACATCGCGGACGCGCTCGACGCCCGCGTCCTGCTCGTCGCTCCCTTCGAGGTTCCCGGCGACGTCGACGACCTCCTCGCCGCCGTGCGGACGTTCGGCGATCGACTCGACGGCGTGATCTTCAACGACGTCCCCGACGCGGCCTACGATCAACTCGAGACCGACGTCGTCCCGTTCCTCGAGGGGCGCGGCGTCTCGGTGTACGGCGTGCTCCCGAACGAGCGGGCGCTGTCGGGCGTCACGGTCGCCGAACTCGCGGACGAACTCGGTGCCAGACGGCTCGTCGAGGCCGGCGACGACGCCTACGTCGAGCGGTTCTCCGTCGGTGCGATGGGCGCGGACAGCGCCCTGCGTCACTTCCGCCGGACGAAGGACGCGGCGGTCATCACCGGCGGCGATCGCGCGGAGATTCACGCGGCCGCACTCGAAGCGCCCGGCGTTCGCTGTCTCATCCTGACCGGTGGGCACCGACCGTCCGGCGCGATCGTCGGCCAGGCGACCGAGAAGGGCGTCCCGATCCTGTCCGTCCAGACGGACACGCTCACGACCGTCGAACGGGCCGAAGACGTCGTCCGCAGCGGCCGTACCCGGGACGAAGAGACGGTCGATCGGATGGAACAGTTGCTGACCGATCACGCCGCAGTGGACTCGATCCTCGAGCGCGATCGCTCGTAGCCGCTGTACCGCGGTCCAGACCGGACCAATGCGTCGGCCGATGCTGTCCGGGAGGGCTGGAGGGTCGCCTCGGCGGCGGATCGACGCAGTGGCCGCTCGACGCGGCGATCGACGGTCGAGGACGATCGACCGGTGGTCGTATCGATGCGACTGGCGTAGCGGTACTGGATCTCGAACGGCACCAAATAGCTCCCCCGGAACGTCCGATCCGGGCAAATCGGCCGTCCGGGGTCGCGCCGGTTGTCAGAGGCACCCCGGCACTCGATCCGTTCACCCCCCAGTCCTATACCCTCATTCGTCGAAACGATTTCTACCGGATGAGTAATCATATATAATTCTTTCCTACATTTAAGTATTCTACCGCCGAACGGGGACGGACGCCGATGCCCGCTCCGCCCCGCGATCTCCGGTTAGACGGTCGGTTCGGGACGGCGAATAGTGCGCTCGCACGATCGGCCGGTCACGGGTCGGGACGACATTCTGGCCAAGAATTATTTACATCATCGTTACATGAGTGCCGACAATGGGTACCGAGGGGGATGAGCGGGCAGTACTCGAGACGCTTCATCGGCGGCACGCGCTGTTGCAGCGACTCGCTTCCGAACCGGCGCGCCCGCCCGGTCTCGCCGACGACCTCGGGTCGGCACGATCGACGATCGAGCGAGGGCTGGCGGAACTCGAGGCAGTCGACCTGATCGAGCGCGTCGACGGGCAGTACCGGACGACGCTGGCTGGCGAACTCGCGCTCGCGGAGTTCGACCGCCTCGTCGATCGGGTCGGGGACGTCGCCGGAGCGCGGTCGCTCCTCGGTTCGCTGCCGGCCGACGCGACGATCGACCCACAGTTCATCGACGGTGCGATCCTCGCCCTGGCGGATCGAGACGGCAGGGGACCGATCGGCGTCGAGACGGGACGGGTCGACACCCTCCAGGTCCACCCGGCAACGGCGCTCGATCGGGTTCTTGGGGCCGGGGCCCACCACCGCGTCTACGTGCCGTCGCTCGACACCGCGCTCGTACAGACCTGCGCCGAGTCGATCCGTTCGGGGTCGACGGCCACGGCGATGCTGTCGAGCGACGCCGTCGAGGGCCTGCTCGCCGACGCACGGGACGCGACCGCCGACGCGATCGCGACCGGGCGACTGCGACTCTTCGAGACGACGATCGAACTGCCCTACGCCCTCGTCGTCGTCGAGTTCGAGGACGGCGGCGCGGCTCAGCTCCCGTTCGACCACGATCGCGATACCGACGCCATCGCGATGCTCGTCGTCTGCGAGAACGGGTCGCTCTGTGGGTTCGTCACGAACGACGACGCGGCCGCGCTCGAGTGGGCCACCAGGAAACTCGCGTCCATCAGAGCGACCGCGAACGAACTGGCACTCACGGATCGTACCTGACGGCCGCCGGGACGGTACCGTTCGAACGGCGTGACTGTCACGTCTGACCAAGAACTAAGAGTCAGGCGCGCGTGGGCCCTGATATGGACGACACACCCCAGGAAATCACCTCCCTCGTCGGTCGTGAGGTCTACTCGAACAACGGCGTCTTCGTCGGCGAAGTCGAGGATCTTCGCCTGAACGTCGACGGTCGAACGGTCACGGGGCTCGCACTCGGCAGCCTCAACACGGAACTGTTCTCGGACGAAGCACGGAGTGGACAGGGCGTCATCGTGCCCTACCGCTGGGTCCGATCGGTCGGCGACGTCATCCTGATCAACGACGTCGTCGAACGCGTCCGCGAACCGGACGAGGAAGAGAGCGAACTCGTCGCCTAACTGCCGTTCGATCCTTCCGTCCCCTCGACGCCCATCGCGTCGAACAGCGTCCGCTTGACGGCTTCTTCGGTCAGTTCCAGGAGCGTATCCCGCGTGTCCTCCGAGATCTCGATCCCGGTGAAAATGCCCAGCGGGATCTCCGCGCTGGCCTGGGTCGAGTGGCCCGCGGTCTCGCCGATCTCGCCGTAAGCGTCGTCGAGCACCTTCCCAATGTTGATGCGGATGTCCTTCGATCGCCCGGCGAGGAAGATCGTCTCGTCGGCGATACCGAACACCGCCGTCGTCGTGACGCCCTCGAGATTGAGCAGGTGGCTCGCGGCCTGGGTCAGCGCCTCGCGATCGCGGACGAAGCCCGCGTTGGAGACGAGGTGGCTCCCCTGGACGTCCCGGTTGGCGATCGCTTCGGCGAGCACGTCCAGCGTCTCGGGGGACATCGACGGCGACTCGACCTGCTCTAGCGTGTCGTGGTTCGCGAACGGGTAGAGATACGCCGCGGCGGTGAGGTCGGCGGGTGTCGTGTCGCGTTTGAAATCCAGCGTCTCCGCGCGGATGCCATAGAGGAGGGCCGTCGCGACCTCCTCGGAGACGTTCATGTCGAACTCCTGGATGTACTTCGTCATGATCGTCGACGTCGAGGACATGTTCGGCCGGATGTCGACGAACTCGGACTCGTACTCCTCGTCCGGTTCGTGGTGGTCGATGACGATGTCGATCGGGAGATCCATCTCGGTCGACGTCGCGTGATCGACGAGCGCGACGGTGTCGTAGATCGATCGATCCTCGACCTCGTCCCACTGGACCAGGTCGATTCCCAGGAGGTTGACGAACGCGCGATTCTCCTGGTGGCCGACGTCACCGAGGTAGATGATGTCCGACTCGATCCCGAGGTGGTCGGCGACCGCCTGCAACGCCGCGGCGCTGGCGATCGAGTCCGGATCCGGACTGTCCTGGGTGACGATCGCCAGTCGCGTTCCCGTCTCCTCTAGCAACTGGGCGAGTTTCCCCGCGTTGTACTCGAGTTCCCCCGACTCGAGCGCCCGCAGGGCCGACTCGGCGATGACCGACGACGGGTTGATGACGATGTCCGCGCCCAGTTCCTCGAGTTCGTCCCCCGAGACGGGATCGCTCGCGCGCGCGACGACGAACTGGGTCCCGTTCTGCGTCCGGATGTTCTCGACGGCGTGTTTGTTGGCCTCCACGTCGGACGCGAGAATCAGGACGACGTCGCGATCGGCGACGAGGTCGGCGGCCTCGGGTTCCTGGATGTCCGCCGTCCGCGCGTCCAGATCCTGGTCCCGGAGCGATTCCACGCGACTCTCGTCCCGATCGACGATCAGGACGTCTTTCCCCTGTTCGACGAGTTCCTCCGCGACGGCGTAGCCGACGCTCCCACAGCCCAGAATAGCGTAGTCAGAGATCGACGAGATCGTAACCCCCGTACTCATTGACAGAGTGGTCGGACCGGCCGCACTTAACGCTCCCGAAGATTGGTACGTTTCGAGACCGATCGCCGATCGTGGGGGTTTGTCCCGCCCTGTCACGCCGTCTGCCAAGGGAAACGTATTTCAATCCACATCCGAAAGTCGGTAGTACAGGGCCGGTAGCTCAGTCCGGCAGAGCGTCTGACTCTTAATCAGACGGTCGCGTGTTCAAATCGCGCCCGGCCCGCTTTTGCCACGAGCAAATCCGCGAGTGGCAAAACGGCCCCGCGATTTGAAGTAGACCAGAAAGGCGCAGCGGAGCGAGCATTTCTGGGCGTAGTTCATAATCGCGCCCGGCCCGCTTTTGCACCGAGCAATCACGTGAGGAGCAAAGCGGCTAGCGTGATTTGAGCTAGCTGAGTCGCAGCCCGCACAGCCGAACGGAGTGAGGCGAGCAGGAACGTCTTCCCGTAGTCACAATCACTCCCGGCCTGTTTTTTCCGCGCAAGCTCGCGAGTAGCATACCGGTCACGAGCGTCGTGATTCGTCTGTGCGCCTGGGCGGAAACGAGTGCACGCGTGACAGTGCACGGGGCAGAGACGGCACGTGATACGCGGGTGTGTGTTACGAGGATACACGCTCGGACGCGACCTGCACGTCACGTCGAACGGGAACATCGTTCGAGTGAACTGAATCGACTCGCACACCGGTTCGAGAAGTGGTGATGCCGGGGCGTTCCTTTACAGATCGGTATCCGCAGAGTGGCTCTTCCATCCAGTAATCCTCCAGATTCGTTCACCACCCTCGCGGATGTAAACGTCCCCATTTCCCACCCTGCGTCGGGTAAGACCACGATGCGATACTCACCGTTCAGCTGCTCAACATCCGACTGGATTTTAGGAATCGCATAGTGAATCAACGGATATGGACTTCACCACCGTTCAGGGCGATATTGCGAACCAGGAGGCCGACGCCCTCGTGAACGCAGCGGGTACCAGTCTCCGAATGGGAAGCGGCGTTGCCGGTTCGTTGCGTCGAAACGCAAACGGGCCGATCAACCAGGAAGCGATGGAGAAGGGACCGGTCGAACTCGGCGACGTCGCCGTGACCGACGCCTACGATCTCGATGCCGACTACGTCATTCACGCAGCCGCAATGCCACACTACGGTGATGGCCGTGCGACCGACGAGAGCATCCGAACCGCGACGCGACAGTCGCTCCAGAAAGCCGACGAATTGAGCTGTGAATCGATCGTGATGCCGGTCCTCGGCACCGGTGCCGCCGGATTCGACTTCCGCGACGGAGCCCAACTCGTCTGTGAAGCGGTCTGGAACTACGAACCGTCGTCGGTAACCGACGCTCGCGTGATCGCGTATTCCCAGCGAGAACACGACGAACTCGAATCGATCGCTGACGAGATTCGATCGACGTCGAAAGAGTCATAGAATCGTCCAGGCATCCCGTGCGGCCGCTCCACTTCGTCCCGTCCCGGGAACGGTCACGACTGTGAGACGACCCAGCACGATCGCGATCAGGGAGACACCGAACGGTGCCTGCCACGAGAGAGTCCCCAACGCACTGTCGACCAGCGGTCAGGCCGCCGACGGTATTAACACTGCTTCGCGTTCCGAGCGCGCGATCCATCCGCTGGCACTCGTAGAGGTAGTAGATGAGCGCCGTGATGGCGGTGTGAAGGCCACACCGCCACCCAGGACCGCCCACGTGGCAAAGCGCCTCTAGAAGACGGATCCGAGAACCGCCCACGAGACGAGCAACGAACGAATCGATACACAGCCCGGCCCCGCGTCACCAGTCGCGTACAGGGACAACCGACGGCGAAGACGGGCGGCGAGGACCGATCTCGTCGAGGAGTGCGCCCGCTTAGGCTGACGAGAACGATGAGTGCGCCGTGGTCGTGATGATGCGGCCGGCACGCGACTTCGAGACTCGACTGGATCGCCGACACGATCGGTCCGAGGATGGCCCCGGCCAATCACCGTCGGCGTCGCCGAAGTCAGGATGGCCCACAGTGTTGCACGCGTCTCCGACGACTCCGTCATCTGGCCGCACTCACGAGGGAACCGACGACACGGTTGTGGTTCTCACCAGTCGCTGTGGTGCATCTGAATATGAATAGGAGCGGCGAATCGAATTTCCCAGAGGATCTCTCACTCCAGTACTGATCGACACGCAGGCGAGCTTATCTGCCGTGTTCGGAATGGGTACGGGAGGGACCTCGCCGCTGTGGCCGCTGTAATGCCGATCGGCGGAATCGAACCGCCGTCAGACCACGATCGGTTGCGTTCGGCTGCTGAATGAAGTATGAGTGGTGGCGGCGAATCGAGTTTCCCAGAGGGTCTCCCACTCCAGTACTCACCGAAACGCAGGCGGGCTTATCTTCCGTGTTCGGGATGGGTACGGGAGGAACCCCGCCGCTGTGGCCGCCTTAACGCCGATTCACGGAATCGAACCGTGATCATGCCAATATCGGTGGCGTAAGACCGTTATGTACGTGTAGTCCAGTTAGCGCCCGGACCCGTTCTCGAATCACGGATCCAATGCGATGTAGTATGAGTGTGTGGCTCGATCGGTTAGTGCTCGCGGGCTCAACACCTCGTTGCCTCGGTGCGTACACCCCGAGTCTATCGAACTCGTCTTCTACGAGTGATCTCGGTGGTTCCTCTTTTCCAGGTGGGTTTCGAGCTTAGATGCGTTCAGCTCTTACCCCGTGGTGCGTAGCTGCCCGGCACGTGCTCTTTCGAACAGCCGGTACACCAGTGGCACCCATTCGTAGTTCCTCTCGTACTATACGAACGTTCCCGTCAGGAACCGTAACACCCCCAATAGATAGCAGCCGACCTGTCTCACGACGGTCTAAACCCAGCTCACGACCTCCTTTAATAGGCGAACAACCTCACCCTTGCCCGCTTCTGCACGGGCAGGATGGAGGGAACCGACATCGAGGTAGCAAGCCACCCGGTCGATATGTGCTCTTGCGGGTGACGACTCTGTTATCCCTAAGGTAGCTTTTCTGTCAGCAATTGCCCGCATCAAGCAGGCTAATTGGTTCGCTAGACCACGCTTTCGCGTCAGCGTCCGTCGTTGTGCCGGACACTGTCAGACTTCCTTGTGCTCTTGCGCTCTATCCCGAGTCTCCGACTCGGGTGAGGAAATCTTGGGGCGCGCCCGATATCTTTTCAGGCGCGTACCGCCCCAGTCAAACTGCCCGGCTACCAGTGTCCTCCGCCAGGAGTGAGAGTCGCAGTCACCATCGGGTAGTATTTCAATGCTGCCTCGGTGGCCCGCTGGCGCGGGTACCTGTGTAGCGGCTCCTACCTATGCTGCACAATGGCGACCACGTCTCAGTGACAGCCTGCAGTAAAGCTCTATAGGGTCTTCGCTTCCCCTTGGGGGTCTCCAGACTCCGCACTGGAACGTACAGTTCACCGGGCCCAACGTTGGGACAGTGGCGCTCTCGTTGATCCATTCATGCAAGCCGCTACTGAAGCGGCAAGGTACTACGCTACCTTAAGAGGGTCATAGTTACCCCCGCCGTTAACGGGTCCTTCGTCCCCTTGTAAGGGGTGTTCAGATACCCGCACTGGGCAGGATTCAGTGACCGTACGAGTCCTTGCGGATTTGCGGTCACCTATGTTGTTACTAGACAGTCGGAGCGCCCGAGTCACTGCGACCTGCCCCTTTGCGGGGCAGGCATCCCTTATTGCGAACGTACGGGACTAACTTGCCGAATTCCCTAACGTCGGTTACTCCCGACAGACCTTGGCTTTCGCCGCCACGAGTACCTGTGTCGGATCTCGGTACGGACAGTGTGCTCACCTTTTCACGGGCTCTAGGTTGACCTGACTTGCGCGATCCCGCCATTCGAACGCTTCGTGCCATTACGGCTTCCACGCTCTTCGACGGTTCGACCGGGCGAAAGCCCGGCTCAGGCGGCCCCAAAGCGTCGGCTTTGAGTGCACACTGGCATAGGAATATTAACCTATTTCCCTGTTGTCACACTCGAATTGCGGTGTGACTTAGGACCGGCTAACCCTCAGCTGATCAGCATTGCTGAGGAACCCTTACTCGTTCGGCCGTCGGGGTTCTAACCCGACTAACGCTGCTACTATGACCAGGATTTTCGTTTCTGAACGGTCCACACGACCTCTCGGCCGTGCTTCCACCCGAACAGAACGCCAACCTACGGGATCATCCTTTCACGGATGCCGCCAGGTCTCGGTGGTGGATTTGAGCCCCGATCATTTTCAGCGCGCCGAACCTCGGCCGGTAAGCTGTTACGCTTTTCTTAGAGGGTAGCTGCTTCTAAGCTCACCTCCCGGCTGTCTAGGGCTCGGCACCACTTTCGATCGCACTTAATCCACACTTGGGGACCTTAACCCAGCTCTGGGTTGTCTCCCTCACGGTACACAGGCTTACCCCGCGCACCGGACTCCCTGCGTCGAACGGCGTTCGTAAGTTCGGAGTTGGACAGGGGGGCGCACTCCTCTCGGAGTGCGGTCCCCCAATCCGTCGCTCTACCTCACGAACTACCTCGGCAGAGGTGATGCTTCGACATCTTTCGGTTGGAACCAGCTGTTTCCGGACTCGATGGGCCTTTCACCCCTAGACGTAGATCACGAGAGGGTATTGTAGGACACCAACTCTAACAGGCCTCCACGTGCCTTTCGGCACGCTTCACCTTGTCCACGCCTAGATCGTCCGGTTTCGGGTAATGCCCGTTTGACTCCCCGCGCTTGAACACGGCGGCCCTCGTCGTAAGACTGCGGCCATGTCGGTTTCCCTGCGCCTTCCCGGATAATCCGGTTAGACTCGTCAAACAGGCATACTCCCTGGTTCGTTTTTCAAAACGTACGACGGAACACCGGCTTCCCGTGCGTTCTACTACAGGTTCGCACCTGATTCGTTTTGCACGGGACCTTGTGTGCCCCGTCGCTCCATCGCCAACTGATTTCACGCCCTATTGCACCTCCCTTCTTGGGGTGCTTTTCAGCGTTCGCTCACGCTACTTGTTCGCTATCGGTCTCGAGGAGTGTTTAGTCTTCGCGGTCGATGCCCGCGGAATTCTCGAGGGATATCCAACCCCCGATACTCTGGAGCTGACGCACAGCGTACTCGTCGACGGTACGGGACTGTCACCCTGTTTCGTGCTCTGTTCCAAGAGACTTCGCGTCGAGTTTCGGCTGATGAGAGTCAGTCCGAACACCACATTGCCCGTGAAGGCTTCGGTTTGGACTGCGTCGCGTTCATTCGCCATTACTAACGACATCGCGTTTGCTTTCTTTTCCTGTCGATACTAAGATGTTTCAATTCTCGACGTTCCCCATTGCGCGAAGCAATTGCGGTGGGGATTCCCATTCGGAGATCCTGAGTTCTTCGCCTCCGTGCGGCTCCCTCAGGCTTTTCGCAGCTTGGCACGTCCTTCTTCAGCTCTCGAGCCGAGCGATCCACCAGCTGGCACAGTAGCCACGTTCATCGGATCGGCGATTGCGCAATGCAATCACGTAGTGACCCGGGAACGGGTCCAGTGGACGCCTGGACTACACGTACACACGGTCTCATCTGCAGGCCTGTAGACAGCAGGCCTGCATTAACCCTTCCCACCCACGCTTGCGCGGGATGGTGCATCGGTTATGTTCGGATTAGATCGAAATCGTCTGCCCCACTTAAGGGGCACGATTCGATCCGCTCCGAGACATGGACCCACAGGGATTCGAACCCTGGGCATCCTCCTTGCAAAGGAGGCACTCTACCACTGAGCTATGGGCCCACCCCTGCTGGAGTGACCAGCAGGGAGCAAACGTTAGCCTCGACAGTTCAAAGGTGCCCGATCGGCCGTGCGTGGTCGATCGAACGTGTGGGCCACTCGCTGTGACCGCAAATCGCGAAGGTGGGTCAGGCGCGTCGGCCTGATCCCGGTCTGTGGAGGTGATCCAGCCGCAGATTCCCCTACGGCTACCTTGTTACGACTTAAGCCCCCTTGCGGAGCCCAGATTCGACCGACGTTGCGTCGGCCTCATCCGGACCCCACTCGGGTGCTTTGACGGGCGGTGTGTGCAAGGAGCAGGGACGTATTCACCGCGCCCTTCTGAGGCGCGATTACTACCGAATCCAGCTTCATGCGGGTGAGTTTCAACCCGCAATCCGAACTACGACCGAGTTTCGGAGATTAGCGCCCCCTCTCGGGGTTGCATCCCACTGTCTCGGCCATTGTAGCCCGCGTGTCGCCCAGCACATTCGGGGCATACTGACCTACCGTTGCCCATTCCTTCCTCCAGTTTGGCACTGGCAGTCCTCCTAATGTACCCATCGACCACAAGGGTCATGCTGGCAATTAGGAGTGTGGGTCTCGCTCGTTGCCTGACTTAACAGGACGCCTCACGGTACGAGCTGACGGCGGCCATGCACCTCCTCTCAGTGGCTCCAGTAAGCTCATCAAACTGACCTTCACTGCACACTGTCGGTGCTGGTGAGATGTCCGGCGTTGAGTCCAATTAAACCGCAGGCTCCTCCGGTTGTAGTGCTCCCCCGCCAATTCCTTTAAGTTTCATCCTTGCGGACGTACTTCCCAGGCGGTCTGCTTCACGGCTTCCCTACGGCACAACACAGGCTCGTAGCCTGTGTCACACCTAGCAGACATCGTTTACAGCTCGGACTACCCGGGTATCTAATCCGGTTCGTGACCCGAGCTTTCGTCCCTCACCGTCGGATCCGTCTTCCAGAGGCGCTTTCGCCACCGGTGGTCCGTCCAGGATTACGGGATTTCACTCCTACCCCGGACGTACCCCTCTGGTCTTCCGGTCCCAAGCCAGTCAGTTTCCACCGGACGCCTCCCCGTTGGGCGGGGAGATTTCCCGACGGACTTGACTGGCCAGCTACGGACGCTTTAGGCCCAATAATAGCGGTCATCACTCGTGCTGCCGGTATTACCGCGGCGGCTGGCACCGGTCTTGCCCAGCACTTATTCGTACACCACCTTACGGTGTACAAAAGCGAGGACTATATGCCCTCGCACCTGGAGTCCCCTTATCGCACTGGCGTGCAGTGTAAAGGTTTCGCGCCTGCTGCGCCCCGTAGGGCCCGGTATCTTGTCTCAGATACCGTCTCCGGGCTCTTGCTCTCACAACCCGTACCGATTACTGGCACGGTGGGCCGTTACCCCACCGTCTACCTAATCGGCCGCAGCCACATCCTACAGCGCCGGGGCGTTTCGAGCTCTCCGCAGTTCCAGCGTGAGAGCCGTATGCACTATTAGCCTCAGTTTCCCGAGGTTATCGTGCTCTGTAGGGTAGTTTGGCCACGTGTTACTGAGCTATCTGCTACGAGTCTGAACTCGTGCAACTAGCATGGCTAAATCGGACTCCAATAGCAATGACCTCCGGCAGGATCAACCGGAATGCTATATTACTCCCAGTCCAAGACTGGGAGGGTCTGTTGGCGGTGAATGTTCGTACACACTCACACAGTTGGGTCCACACGTTCGATGACACAGATCGCGGACCGATCGGGCGTCACCGAACTGTCGAGGCTAACATCAGATCCCATCTGTACGGCGGACCGCAGGGGTAGGATCCTCATTTCCTTCGGATCTAAACGTAGGCCGTCTGGGGTACATAACCCCTTCGAACCTCGTTCGATCCGAGCGACGGAACGCGTCGAGCGTCCCGCCGTTCACATCACATCCGAATCCCCTCGTATACTTAAGGGCAACGGATCGTTTCCGCGCCGGAAATCGCATCCGGCGAGGACGTTCGCGATCCAGTCTGAGTGCCCAGGCACGTATAAGGGCAACGGATCGTCGTAACCGGCTGCGCCGGCCACGAGCACGATCCGAATCGAACGCCCGTACACGAATAAGACCGTCGGATCGAACCGACGATCGGAACGAGGGTGGATGCAGTGCCTGCCTCCGCGCTGGGACACAGCCGGAGGGAACGTGGCGGCGTGCGCCACGTCGTTCGCATTAGTTTCGAACGCCCGGTTCGCATATAAGGCCGTCGAACGAGAGCCGCATCGGAATCCGGTACCATGAGACGGTTTTGCACTGGACAGTCACCCGAGTGATACTTATAAAGAAACCAGTAACTCGACGAATCAGTACGATGGAAGTCGACGCAGGCACGGAGTATCACGCGGGCGGAGGTCGGCCGGTCATTCCGCCCTCGCAGACACGGTCGGGCCGAATGATACCCGCGCGGTTCGCACTCGGGCGTGCACGCGCAAGAAGGCTTCGTGTCGACTGGGCCCAGAGGGGCTCGGGTTCGACCGATAGCGTGTCACGGGCGACGATCGGCCCGAACTGGTTCGGGGACGGGTCGAGACACCGGCAATCGGCACTTCGCATCGATGCCGATAAACCGTGTGCGTCACAAGGGGCAGATGAATGGTCCGGGACCCGATCGGTGCGGAGTCGATGCCGCCAGCGGAAGAGATCTGCGCTGCGCTCGACGATCCCGATTGCCGTGAGATTATCCGGAATCTCGAGGAACCAATGACGGCTTCAGAGCTCACTTCCCGGTGTGAGATCCCACAGTCGACGCTGTATCGAAAGCTCGAGTTGCTGACCGACGCGACGTTGCTCGAGGAGTCGACCGAGATCAGGCGCGACGGTCATCACGCGAGCAAGTACTCGGTCGCGTTCGACGAGATCACGCTGGTACTCGACGAGGACCGATCGCTCGCGGTAGAGATCGAACGGCCCGCCCGGACGGCCGACGAGCGCCTCGCCGAGCTGTGGTCGGAGGTGCGCAAGGAGACATGAGCCCGCACCCGAGCGGGACGGCCGAAACGGCGCTCGCGCTGGCAATCGTCAAGACGCTCGTGCTCGTGGTCGGCAGCGTCATCACCTTCTTCGCGTTCAAGGCCTACCGCCGCACGCGACAGCGTGCGCTCGGATATCTCGCGGCCGGGTTCGGAATCGTAACCCTCGGGCTCGTTCTGGCGGGGATGCTCTACGAAGTGCTCGGCGTTCCCCTCCCGATGGGCGTCCTGCTGGAGAGTCTCCTCGTCCTGATCGGCTTCCTGGTGATCGCCTATTCGCTGTACGTCCAGTAGCCCTCGCAGTCAGCGTCGTCCGTGACCGCAGCGAACTCGTTCTATCGCTCTTCGGAGACGGAACGAGATCCCCCCGAGGGGTGGGCGTACCGTACTGCCAGAAAAGCGAGACGGGCTATCGATCGGCCGTCCAGGGTCGGCGATCGATCGGGAACGGAGGTCAGCGGTTCAGCGTGTGGATCGCGTGTCCGAGCGCGTTCTCGGCGGCCTCCATTACCGACTCCGACAGCGTCGGGTGGGTGTGGACGGTCGCCGCGACGTCCTCGACGGTCGCGCCGAGTTCGATCGCCAGTCCGAGTTCGGCGATCAGTTCCGATGCCTCGGGCCCGACGATCTGGGCACCGAGGACGTACCCCTCGGACTCGTCGGCGACGATCTTGACGAAGCCGTCTGCGTCGCCGGTCGTCAGCGCACGACCGCTGGCCCGGAAGGGGAACTTCCCGACGATCGTCTCGAAGCCGGCATCCGCGGCCTCGGACTCGGTCATCCCGGCGGTAGCGATCTCGGGATCGGTGAAGATCGCGGCGGGCATCGCCTGGTAGTCGATCGCCGCGGGTTCGCCGGCGATCACTTCAGCGGCGACCTGTCCCTCCATGCTCCCCTTGTGGGCGAGCATCGGTTCGCCCGCGACGTCGCCGACCGCGAAGACGTGGTCCACGTTCGTGCGCGCGCGCGAATCGGTTTCGATGAAGCCCCGATCGTCGGTTTCGACGCCGACCGCCTCGAGATCGAGCGTGTCCGAGACCGGTTCGCGGCCGACGGCGACGAGGACGTGCTCGGCGTCGAGTTCGAGCGGTTCCGCTTCGACGGCTTCAGCCTGCCCACCGTCTGCCGCGGCCTGCTCGGCGGGCTCTGCTTCGACGCGGATCCCGTCGCCGTGGTCGTACCACTCCGAGGCGGTGTAGCCGAAGTGGAACTCGATCCCGAGGTCAGTCGCTCGCTGCTTGACGGGCCGTTTGAGATCGTCGTCGTAGCCCGGGAGGATGCCGTCGAGCATCTCGATGACGGTCACGTCGGTCCCGAGTTTGGCGAAGACGCTCGCCAGTTCCATCCCGATGTAGCCGGCCCCGACGACGACCAGCGAGTCGGGCACCGAGTCGAGCGCGAGGGCCTGCTTCGAGTCGAGTACGGGTTCGTCGCCGTACTCGAAGCCGGGGATCTCGATCGGGCGCGAGCCGGTCGCGACGATCGCGTGCTCGAACTCGATGCTCTCCGAGCCCTGGCCCTCGCCGCTGTGGGAGATGCGGGCGGTGTTCTCGCCGTCGAAGGTGGCAGTTCCCTCCAGCAGGTTGACGCCGTTCGCCTTGCAGAGCTTCTCGACCCCGCCGGTGAGCTGGTCGACGACGCCGTCTTTCCAGTCGACCATCTTCGCGAGGTCGACGGCGGGATCGGCGTGGATCCCCATCTCTTCCGCGTTGCCGGCCTCGTGGGCGACGTCGGTCGCGGTGATCAGCGCCTTCGAGGGGATACAGCCGTGGTTCAGGCAGGCCCCGCCGTAGGCGTCCTTTTCGACGAGCGTTACGTCCAGATCGAGCTGTCCGGCACGGATCGCGGCCACGTAGCCGGCGGGGCCGGCCCCGATGACCAGCACGTCCGTTCCGGTGGTGACGTCTCCGACGACCATCAGTTCGCCCCCGCTCTCGTAGTCTTCGTAATCGTACTCATATTCGTACTCGTAGGTTGGTCTTCCATCACTCGAGCAATAGCAGTTCGGGGTTCTCGAGGTACTCCATCACGGTGTTCGTAAACTGTGCGCCGACCGCGCCGTCGATCAGCCGGTGATCGAACGACAGCGACAGGGTCAGCACCGATCGCGGCTCGATCGTCTCCTCGCCGTTCCGTTCGACGACGCGCGGCTTGCGCTTGATCTCGCCGACCGCGAGGATGCCCGACTCGGGGTAGTTCAGGATCGGCGTCGCGTACTCGCCGCCGATGCCGCCGACGTTCGTGATCGTGAACGTCGACCCCCGGAGTTCGTCGGGGCTGATCGATCGCTCGCGAGCCTTCTGGACGAGTTCGTTCATCTCCGAGGACAGTTGCAGGAGGCCCTTCCGATCGGCGTCCTCGAGGACCGGTACCATCAGTCCGACGTCGGTCGCGGTGGCGACTCCGATGTTGTAGTAGTCGCGGTAGACGACCTCCTCGTTTTCGTCGTCGATAACCGCGTTCATCTCGGGGTACTCCTTCAGGGCCGCGACGACGGCCTTCATGATGAACGGCATGTAGGTCAGCCGGATACCCTGGTCCTCCGCGCGGGACTTGAGCCGATCGCGGGCCTCGACGAGTGCCGTCACGTCCACCTCGTCGTGGTGGGTGACGTGGGGCGCGGTGTACTTCGACTCGACCATCGCGTCGGCGATCGTCTTGCGGACGCCGCGGAACGGTTCGCGCCGTTCCCGCTCGCCGGGGGCGAACTCGGTCCCCTTCTCGGCGTCGCCGACCGGTTCGCCGGCCTCGATCGCCTCTCGATCGGCCTTTTGAGCCTGCCGCTGGGCCTCGGCGTACTCTTTCACCGCTTCCGGCGTGACGAACGCCTCGCCGTCGCGCTCCTCGTCGGTCGGGACGGCGTCGATGTCGACGCCCTCCTCCTCGGCGAGGCGTCGAGTCGCGGGCGCGGCCAGGGTTTTGTCCCGATCGGCCGACTCGATCCCTGCTGGCGGGGCCTGGATCCGCTGAGCGCTACCCGCGGTACCGGTCGCTGTGCCGCCGGACTCGGTCGCGGACGTGTCCACGGTCGATTCGGATTCCGCCGTCGCGCCGTCGTCCGGCGCGGCGGTCTCCGTACCGGCCGCGACTGTACCGCCGCTCGCTGCGGCCTCGACGTCCGCCGCGGTGATCCGACCGCCGGGGCCGCTCCCCTCGATCGTCGAGAGGTCGATTCCCTCCTCGCGGGCCATCCGACGCACGCGCGGGGGTGCGAAGACGCGATCGTCGGGCGTTTCGACCTCGGCGGTCTCCGCGCCGGGATCGCCGGCGACGTCGCCCTCGTCGGTGGCCTCGACGTCCTCGTCGACGGCGGGTTCGGCCGCGGCTTCGTCCGCACCGCCTTCGGCCTCGCCCTCGACGTCGAACGTGACGAACACGTCGCCGACGGGGATCACGTCGCCTTCCTCGTAGTGCAACTCTTTGACGGACCCGTTGACCGGTGCGGGAACCTCCACGAGGGCCTTGTCGGTCTCGACCTCGGCGATCGGCTGATCTTCGCTGACCTCGTCGCCCGGCGCGACGAGCCACGAGACCAGTTCGCCCTCTGCGACGCCCTCACCGACGTCGGGGAGTTTGAACTCGCGGACCATGTTAGAACTCCACGGCGTTCCGGATGCCGTCCTCGACCCGCGCGGCCTCGGGCAGGTAGTAGTCCTCGAGCGCGTACAGCGGGAACGGCGTGTCGAAGCCGGTGATGCGCTCGATCGGTGCCTCCTGGTGGAGCAGAGCGTTCTCCTGGATCGTCGCGGTGATCTCTCCAGCCAGTCCGCCCGTCTTCGGGGCCTCGTGGACGACCGCCGCGCGGCCGGTCTTCTTGAACGACTCGACGATGGTGTCCTCGTCCAGCGGCGAGAGCGTTCGCAGGTCGACGACCTCGACGTCGATCTCGCCCGCGAGGTTCTCCGCGGCCTCGATGGTCGGCCGGGTCATCGCGCCCCACGTGAACACCGAGATGTCCGACCCCTCACGGCGGACGGCGGCCTCGCCGATCGGCACCTCGTAGGGTTCGTCGGGCACCTCCTCGCGGAACGCGCGGTAGATGAGTTTCGGTTCGAGGAAGACCACCGGATCCGGCGATCGGATCGCGCTCGTAAGCAACCCCTTCGTGTCGTACGGCGTGGAGGGGATGACGACCTTGAGCCCGGGCTGGTGGACAAACATCGCCTCCGAGGACTCGGAGTGGTGTTCGGGCGCGCGGATCCCGCCGCCGTAGGGGGCCCGGACGACCAGCGGACACGTGTATCGCCCGCGCGAGCGCGTCCGCAGGCGCGCGGCGTGAGAGACGATCTGGTCGAACGCCGGGTAGATAAAGCCCAGGAACTGGATCTCGGGCACGGGGCGCATCCCGTAGGCGGCCATTCCGATCGCGGTCCCGACGATGCCCGACTCGGCCAGCGGCGTGTCGATCACGCGGTTCTCGCCGAACTCGTCGTACAGTCCCTCGGTGGCGCGGAAGACGCCGCCGTTCTTCCCGACGTCCTCGCCCATGACGACGACGTCGTCGTCGCGTTCCATCTCGCTGTGCAATCCGTCGCGTACCGCCTGTACCAGGGTGAGATTTTCCGATTCTGCAGCCATGTTAGCCCTCCAGTAGCGCGTCGTCTCCGTGGCGTTCGCGTACCGATTCGAACCACTCGAGCTGTTCCTGTAATCGTTTGGGCATGCCGTCGTAGACGTGCGCGAAGATTTCCTCGGGGTCAGGTCGTTCGACGGACTCCGCCTCGTCGATCGCCTCGGCGACCTCGTCCCGGATCCGCCCCTCGATCGCGTCGACGCGCTCGTCGTCCAGGAGTCCGTGATTCCGCAGGAACGTCTCCATCCGCGGGATCGGGTCCTTCTGTTTCCAGCGCTCGACCTCCTCGTCGTCGCGGTAGACCGAGGGGTCGTCCGCCGTCGTGTGCGCGCCAAAGCGGTACTGGACGGCCTCGATCAGCGTCGGTCGAGTCGCGCTGCCGGGCGAGTCGTCCTCGAACGCATCCGGGTTCTTGGCCTTCTCGACGGCGTCGCGGGTGACCTTGTACACCGCGAGCGGGTCCATCCCGTCGACCTGGACGCCCTCGAAGCCGTAGGCGGTGGCCTTCTGGGCGATCGTCTCGCTGGCCGTCTGGCGCTCCCGCGGGACGGAGATGGCCCACTGATTGTTGTTACAGAAGAACACGTTCGGCGTGTCGAAGACGCCGGCAAAGTTCAGCCCCTCGTGGAAGTCGCCCTCGGACGTCGCGCCGTCGCCGAAGTAGCAGAGGAACGCCTTCTCCTCGTCGCGGAGTTTCGAGGCCCAGGCCGCGCCCGTCGCGTGCGGGATCTGGGTCGCGATCGGGACGGCGACGGTGAAGATGTTGGCCTCGGGGGGGATCTGGTTGCCCTGCTCGTGGCCCATCCAGTACAGCAGGGTCCGCTTGAGCGACATGCCGCGAACGAGGGAGACGCCGTGTTCGCGGTAACTGGGGAAGAGCCAGTCTTCCTGGTCCAGCGCGTGGGCGCTGCCGATCTGGGACCCTTCCTGGCCGGACAGCGGCGGATACGTTCCCATCCGCCCCTGTCGCTGGAGGCTGACCGCCCGCTCGTCGAAGTGGCGTGCCAGGCGCATCTGCTCGTACATCTCGACGAGTTCGTCGTCCGCCAGGTCGGGGACGTCGGCACCGTCGAGAACCCGGCCGGTGTCGTCGAGGATCTGTACTCGCTCTCGGGGGTCGCGCTGTATCGTACTCACGGGTATACCCACCTGCACATACCCAAACGAATTATCGCTCGCGTTAAAGGATTTTCGTAAATAGTTTACTATCAAAGAGATTCTTGCGGCGCATACTGGGAGGTGTCCGATGATACGACCTCGAATAGCTCGTTCGTCAGATAATACGGTCTCCGAGAACGAGTTCTCGGAATGTTCGTGAACTAATTATCGGAATAGTGGACGCACGGTCGATCACTCGGGGCGTACAGGCCACCGATACCGCCAGCAACGCCGGCCAGCGTGTAGAGACGATGGCGTGCTCGATCCGGGACCGTCGATAGTCAGCCGTTACCGGATCGGATCCGACGCCGACGCCGGAAGCCACTCCGGGACACCGGCGACGACGGGAGACGCTACTCGGGAACGCCGGTCGCCGCGGATCCGGCGTGGCCGTCGCCACGCGCGTCCGCTCTGGCCTCCTCGACGCTCTTCCCCTCGCGGAGCACGGCGTCGACGAACAACTCCCCGGCCTTGTACGACGATCGAACCATCGGCCCGCTCGCACAGTACAGGAACCCTAACTCCTCCTCGGCGACCCGTCGCCACGTCTCGTACTTGTCCGGGTGGTCGTACCGCTGTACCTCCAGGTGGGATCGCGACGGGCGGAGGTACTGGCCGAGCGTGACGATGTCGACCCCCCGCTCGCGACAGTCGGCCAGCGTCTGGTAGACCTCGTGGTCGTACTCGCCGTGACCGAGCATGATCGAGGTCTTGGTGTAGATGTCCGACTCGCGATCGACCTGTTCGAGCACCGACAGCGACTGTTCGTAGCCCGCGCGCCGATCGCGGACGGGGAACTGCAGGCGCTCGACGGTCTCGACGTTGTGTGCGATCACGTCCGGATCCGCGTCGATGATCTTCCGGACGAGTCGTTCCTCACCCTGGAAGTCCGGGATGAGTACTTCCACGAGGATGCCGGGGTGGCGATCCTTGATCTCCCGGATCGTCTCGGCGAAGTGGCCCGCACCCTGGTCGGGCAGGTCGTCCCGATCGACGCTCGTCAGGACCACGTAGTCGAGGCCGATCTCGGCGATGGCCTCGGCGACGTTCGCGGGTTCGTCGGGGTCCAGCGGTTCCATCCCGCCGGTCTCGACGTCACAGAAGTTACAGGCGCGCGAACAGCGATCGCCCATCAGCATGAACGTGGCCGTCCCGCCCTCGCCGTCGCCGGTCCCCGCGCCACCGGACCAGCACTCGCCGAGGTTCGGACAGTTCGCCTCCTCGCAGACGGTGTGGAGGTTCCGCTCCCGGAGCGTCTCGCGGATGCCGGTGAATTCCCGGCCCGACGGTGGCCGCATTTTCAGCCAGTCGGGCTTGCGGGCGGTGTTCATACCCGAAAATGGCCGCCGAAGGTGAAAAACCATTGTGATCGGCGGGTCGATGCGAACGGTCACGCAGAAGTCGTCTGAACAGTTCAGCCACCGGAATACTTGCGTGAACAGTTCGAACGGCAGGAAGATTTATTTAATGTGTTTATGTTGACGTAGTAGTAGATGCTCGATCTCGATCGCGACGAGATCACGGGCGGCCCCATTCCGAAGACCCTCGTGATCCTGGCCGTACCGTTGCTCGTACAGAACCTCGTCCAGGTCCTCCAGCAGGTTATCGACACGCTCTGGCTCGGTCGCCACAGTCTGGAAGCGGTCGCCGCGGTCGGGTTGACGTTCCCGGTCGTGGGCCTGGTGACCGCGATCGCGGTTGGAGCCGGCGTCGGCACCCAGGTCCTCGTCTCCCAGCGCGTCGGCGCCGACGAACTCGCACTCGGCCGCCGGGCCGCGGTCAACGGCGCCGTCGTCGGTCTCGTCGGCGGCACGATCGTCGGACTGGCGGTCTGGGCGCTCGCCGGGCGAATCGTGGGCATCTTCGGCGCGCCCGACCTCGTCACCGAGTACGCCACCGCCTACCTCGCGACGATCGCGCTCGCGGTCCCCGTCCTGAGCGCGAGCGAGGCGATCGAGTCGAGTTTCATCGGCTGGGGCGACACGCGGGCCGCCCTGTACATCAACGTCCTGGCGATCGCGGTGAACCTCGTGCTCGACCCGTTCCTGATCTTCGGCTGGTGGCTGTTTCCCGAACTCGGCGTCGCGGGGGCCGCGGCGGCGACTGGCATCGGCTACGGCGTCGGGATCGGGCTCGGGATCGGCATGGCACTGCGGGGCCGCAGCGGGTTCGCTCTCTTGCGAACGGACGTCGACCTCCACCTCGACGACTGCCGCGAGATCGTCGACGTCGGCTGGCCGACCGCCGGCCAGTACGTCTCGAGCCAGTCCGCACGCGTCGGGATGGTCTGGCTCGTCGCTCTCGTCGGCGGCGCGGCGGGGCTGGCGGCGTACACGATCGGTGCCCGGGTCGCGACCATCTCGTTCGTCCCCGCGATCGGGCTCCAGCAGGCCGCCCAGAGCATGATCGGCCAGAACCTCGGGGCGGAACGCCCCCTCCGGGCGCGGCGAACGACGTGGACCGGCGTCGCCATCGCGAGCGTCGGACTCACGGTCGTCGGCGCGATACAGTGGGCGATTCCCGGCGCGCTGTCGGCTGCCTTCGTCCCCGACGCGACGCCGGCGGAACTCGCGGTCGCGGCGGAGTACCTGCGAATCCTCGCGTACGGCTACTGGGCGATCGGCGCGACATACCTCCTGCAGGCGGGGTTCAACGGCGCGCGGCGGACGCGAACGAGCCTGGTCGCCACGCTGTTGCAGTACTGGGTCGTCCGGATCCCGGTCGCCGCGGGCGCGGCGTTCCTCCTGAACATGGGCGTGACCGGCGTCTTCTGGGCCGTCACCCTCTCGAACGTCGCGGCGGCGATCGGGCTGGGGGCCTACTACTGGTCCGAGACGACGACCGGGATGAACGAACGCGCCGCGAAGACCGCCGCCGCGGAGGGTGCCGAGGCCGCGGACTGAGCCGACCCGCGGCATCGTCTTCGCGTGCGTCCCCGCTCGTCCACTCGTTCCGCCCGATCGTCGACAACTGACGCGCTGCAACAGTTTTACGGCGACGAACGGAATAGCAGGGGCCCATGGCCTCGACGACCGCGGACTGGCTCCACCTCTCGGACGACGAGGCGATCGTCTGGGAGCGTCGCCCGCACCCGATCGCGATGGGGAGCGGCCTCCCGATCGGGATCGGACTCGCGGTGCTCGGCGTTCTCCTGGCCGGCTGGGGCGCGATCGCGGGGATCGACCTCCTGACGCTGGCCGGAATCCTCGTCGCGTTCGCCGGTACCGCGCTGGTCCTCGCCCGCTACGTCGTCTGGACGAACACGCGCTACGTCATCACGTCCGACGAACTGTACAAGAAACGCGGCGTCGTCTCGCGCGACGTCACCCAGTTTCGCCTCGACCGGGTCCAGAACACCAGCCTGCAACAGCCCCCGCTCGGCCGCCTGCTGGGCTACGGCGACCTGACGGTCTACACCGCCGGCTCCGGCGAACCGGAACTGACGTTCGAGCGGGTCCCGAATCCCGATCGGGCCGCGAGCCACCTCAACGAGCAACTCGGCCGATCGTCCGCGAACAGGGACCAGACGACCGTCTGACGCCGAGTCCCGGGATCCGACGCCGATCCGACACTGCCCGACTCCGATTTTCAGCGTCCGAACTCGATCCCGGTACGTGATCGCGTCCCGATTCCGGTGTGAATGACAAGGCCCATTACGGGGAGTGTGGTCCGTCTCCGACACGATGGCACAACAGTCACTGTCGACGACGGGTCGCGCGCGATCGAACACCGCGAGCGTCGCGGCCAGTGCCGGGACCGGCGTCCTCGCCGCCGCGATCGGCTACCTCCTCACGTACGTCCTGATCGCCGGCGAGGTCGCCGAGGAGTTCGGCGACGGCATCGCCGAGTGGAAAGCCGTCGCCTGGTACTTCTACAACGCGCACATGGTCGACGTCGAGGCCAGCGGTGCGATCGGGGGCCTCGGCGGGACGGACACCGTCGACTTCATCGCCCAGTCGAGCAGTACGAGCGCCACGGTGCTGTACCTCGTGCCGCCGCTCGTGCTCGTCGGCGTCGGAGCGATCCTCGCCTACCAGTGGGACGTTCGCGACCTCGGCGCGGCCGTCGTCGCCGGCGCGCCGGTCGCGATCGGCTACGCCGTGGTCGCGGGTCTCGGCGCGATCGTGGCCGAGTCGAGCGCCGAGCGAACCTTCTTCGGCATCGAGGCGAGCGGGTCGATCGCGCCCGACCTCGTGCCCGCGATCGTGCTGGCCGGAATTCTCTACCCGCTCGTGTTCGCGACCGCGGGGGCAGTCCTGGTGGCGATCGTCCGATCGCGGTGATCGAGTTACGAGGACCTCCCGACCCACGACTCGAAGGAAACGCCTTTGACCGGTCGCTTCCCGTGTCCGTACGATGGAGGTCGCCGAGGTTCTCCCCGAGTTCGCCGACGCCTTCGCCTTCGAGGAGTTCAACCGGATGCAACGCGAGGCCCTGCCGGCCTTGCTCGAATCGGACGAGAACGTGGTCGCGAGCGCCCCGACCGCCTCGGGCAAGACCGCGCTCGCGGAACTGGCGATCTGCAAGGCGCTCGCCGACGGCGGCACCGCGCTCTTTATCGCGCCGTTGCGAGCCCTGACCAACGAGAAGGAAGACGACTGGGACCGCTTCGAGGACCTGGACTACTCGGTCTACGTCGTCACCGGCGAACGGGATCTGAACCCGCGGCGCGCGCGTCACGCGGACATCCTCGTGATGACCCCCGAGAAACTCGACTCGGCGACGCGCAAGCACGATTCGCGCCGGTACGACTTCGTCACCGACGTCGACGTCTGCGTCATCGACGAGGTGCACCTGCTCGACGCCGATCGGCGCGGGTCGGTGCTCGAGGTGACGATTTCCCGCCTGCGACGGCTCTGTGATCCCCGCATCGTGGCGCTGTCGGCGACGATGCCGAACGTGGACGACGTGGCGGCGTGGCTCGACGCTCCCGCGGAGACGACCTTCGAGTTCGGCGAGGAGTACCGGCCCGTCGACCTCAACGCGGGCGTCAAGACCTACACGCACGGCGAGAACACCTTCGCCGACAAGTACCGCCGGCTCTACCGGGCGTTAGACCTCGCTGAGCCACACCTCCGGGAGGACGGCCAGACGCTCGTGTTCGTCTCCTCCCGACAGGACACCGTGCAGGCCGCCAAGAAGGCCAGGGACGAGATCGCCGAACGCGACCTCGAGATCGGCCCGCGCGGCGATTACGACTTCCACGCCGAGTCCAAGGACAAACTCGAGAACGACACGCTCCGGAAGTCCGTCCTCGACGGCGTCGCGTTTCACCACGCGGGCCTCTCGAAGAACGATCGCGACCTCGTCGAGGAGTGGTTCAAAGAGGGACGGATCGAACTCCTGTTCTCGACCTCGACGCTCGCGTGGGGCGTCAACCTCCCGGCGCGCTGCGTCGTGATCCGGGACACGAAACTCCACGACCCGCTCGAGGGCGAGGTCGACATGAGCCCGCTGGACGTGCTCCAGATGCTCGGACGCGCGGGCCGGCCGGGCTACGACGACGTCGGCTACGGCTGGGTCGTCTGCGACACAGCGGAGGCCGACAAGTACCGCCGCCTCCTCCGGGACGGCAAGGAGATCGAGTCCCGCCTCGCGGAGAGCCTCGAGACCCACCTCAACGCCGAAATCGCGATGGGGACCATTACCGACCTGGAGGACGTGATGGACTGGCTCGAGACGACCTTCTACTACGTGCGAGGCCAGTCCAGGCCCGAGGAGTACGACTTCCCGAACCTCCGCGGGCGCGTCCGCGACTGTCTCGAGGACCTCGTCGATCGCGGCTTCGTCGAGATGGACGACGCCGACCTTTCGATCGAGGCCACGGCGCGAGGGATGCTGACCTCGAAGTACTACCTGCGTCTCGAGACGGCCGCGCGGTTCGCGGACCTCTGCGATCGGGTTGGAGAAGACGGGGCGACACTCGAGACGGGAGACATCCTCGAAGCGGTCGCGACCGCCCAGGAGTTCGACTCCGTCTCCGCCCGCCAGTCCGAACGCGACGCGATCGACGCGGTGCTGGTCGGCCACGACACCGGCGACCTCGACGCGGGCGATCGGAAGGTGCTTGCGATCCTCCGGAGCGGGGCCAACGGCTCGGTCCCCCCGGAACTGCGAAGCGACGCGTGGGTGATCCGCCGGAACGCGACGCGACTCGTCTCGGCGCTCGGCGCGTTCCTCGATCGGTTCGCGGGCCCGCACGCGGCGAACCTCGCCCGGCGGGTCGAGGCCCGCATCGAGAACGGCGTCGCCGAAGACGCGGTCGGACTGGTCGCGATCGACGGCGTCGCCGCCGGCCGGGCGAGCAAACTCTCGAAAGAGGGGCTGTCGACCCCCGGCGACGTCGTGGCGGCGGGCGTCGAGGGCCTCGTCGACGCCGGCCTCTCGGACGGCGTCGCCGAAGGCGTCTGCGAGAGCGCCCAGTCGCTCCCCGCGATCGACCTCGAGTGGGGGCAGTTCCCCGACGCGATCGAGACCGGTGAGAACGAGGTCCGCGAGGTCACCGTCAAGAACGTCGGCGAAGCCGCCCGCGCCGGGATCCGGGTGACAGTCAACGGCGTCGAGATGACGAGCACGAACACCTACCTCCGCGACACCGAGACCGTCCCGGTCGGCGTCTTCGGGGCGGACGCGGACGTACTCGAGTTCACCGTGAACGTCGCCTTCCCCGAGGAACCGCTCGTCCCGATCGCGGAGACGCGGACGGTCCGGGTCGAGTGAGTATCCACCGCGCGATCGAACCTCACCGCGCGATTGGTCCGGCCACGAACCGTTTTGACGACGGCCCTCCTACGTTCGCCTGGGTGCTACTATGGACCGAAACGTCGGCGGTATCGACCGTCAGGGGCGGATCATCGTCGGTGCACTGGCTACGATCGCCGGACTCGCCGCGCTCGCGGGCTACTGGACCGTCGGACTCGTCGGGGGCGCGCTGGCGCTCGCGATCGGGGTGATCCTCCTCGCGACCGGGACGACCCAGAAGTGTCCGATCAACGAGGCCGCCGGGATCGACACGACCGAAAAATAAAGCGGCCGGCCGTGAGCGACCGAGAACACATACGGACTGCTGTACATCAGTTCCGACGCAACCGCGACCCGTCTGCGGTTGCGCCGGTACCTCGGTACAGCAATCCGTATCAGCCGGCCAGCCGAAGCACTTCCTCGCGGAGTTCCGCCGCGTCGTCGACGACCACGTCGGCCGGCGAGAGATCGATGTCGCCGTGGGCGTCGATCCGGTAGGCGACGACGATCGTTCCCGCTCGCGCGGCCGCCTCGATCCCGTTTTCGGAGTCTTCGACGACGACGCACTCCTCGGTCGGGATCCCGACCTCGCTCGCGGCGTACTCGAAGACGTCGGGCGCGGGTTTGCTCGCGGCCTCGATCTCGTCGGCGCTGATGACCTCGTCGAACGCGCCTGCGAGATCGAACCGATCGAGCACCAGGCCGATCCAGTCGTGGGGCGAGGAGGAGACCAGCGCCGTGGGAACGTCCCGATCGTCCAGTTCCGCGAGCAGGTCGTGGAGGCCGTCGAGGGAGTCGACGTGCTCGGTGTAGAGCGTCTCCGCGAAGGCTTCGAACCGATCGATCCACTCCTCGCGCGTGATCGCCGTCTCGTACTCCTCGTCGAGGTAGTCGTAAATTTCGCGGAAGTTCATCCCGCTCACCTCCGCGAGGTCGACGTCCGCGTCCGGAACCGCGACCGGGAGCAGTTCCTCGCGTTCGAACTCGACCCAGTAGTCCTCGCTGTCGACGAGCACGCCGTCCATATCGAACAACACGGCAGTCATGTGGTGCGGACTATTCGCCCCGATCGGATAGCCGTTTGGCCCTCCGGGCGGTCGATTGTCGACCCGACTTATCCGAAGACCCCGCCACGGCGCTCGTGTTCCATCTCCGTCTCGACTGCCGAGGCGATGTCGTCGCCGAACTCCCGTTCGAGCAGCCACAGCGCCAGATCGATCCCGGCGGTGACGCCGCCGGCCGTGAGCACATCGCTGTCGTCCGCGTGCCCGCTGGCACGCGCTGGACTGGCGGCGGTAGCCGCCCCGTCGACGACGCGTTCCTCGACCACGTTCGCCGCGTACGCCTCGAGATCGTCGAGAGCGACCTGGTGCGTCGTCGCCGGCCGACCCTCCAGCAGGCCCGCCTCGGCGAGGATCATCGCGCCGGTACAGACCGACGCGATCGTCGCCCCGTTCGCGTAGCGCTCGTCGACTGCGTCCGGCAGGACGCCGTCCTCGACGACGGCCCGGACGCCCTCGTTCGCGGTCGTCCATCCGCCGCCCGGCACGATCAGCAGGTCCGGGTCCCCGAGCGTGCCGTCGGGTTCCACCCGTAGCTGGTGGCTCGCCGTCACCAGGTCGGTCTCCTCGAGCGTGACCAGTCGGACGTCGATCGACGCGCCGGCGTGGGCGCCGTTCTCGAGCACCTCGTAGGGACCGATCGCGTCGAGTTCGTCGAAGCCGTCGAACAGGACGATTTCCGCCGTGATATCGACCATGTTCGCCTATTGGTCGATCGAGGAATACGTGTTTCGTAGCGTGTGCAACGGATCGGGGAGGCCGCTCGCCCGTCGATACGAGCGCGCTGGCCGATCGACCACCTCGTCCGGCCGCTCGATCAGAACGCGCTGTCCGGGTGCTCCCACTCCTCGTAGTACTCGCGCTGGCGATCGGTGAGGTCGTCGACGTCGACGTCTAACGTCTCGAGTTTCCGGTTGGCGACCGCGCGATCGAGACGATCGGGCATCGCGTACAGGCCCGGCGCGAGTTTCTCGCCGCGGCCCTCTGCGAGCATGTCGCGCGCGGCTTCGAACATCATCGCGAACGTCGTGTCCATCACTTCGGCGGGATGGCCGCTGCTGTGCGGCCCGGTAAGGTTGACGAGTCGCCCCTCCGCGAGCAGGTTGATCCGGCGCCCGTCGGCCATGTGGTAGCGAGTGACGCCGTCGCGAGGTTCGGTGACGCGATCGGCGGCGTCCTCGAGGGCCGCGACGGCGATCTCGACGTCGAAGTGGCCGGCGTTCGCGAGGATGACGCCGTCCTGGAGTTCGTCGAAGTGGTCCTCGCGGACGACGTCGCGGTTCCCCGTCGACGTGATGACGTAGTCGGCCTCCGAGGCGGCCTCGGCCATGCTGGCGATCCGGTGGCCGTCCATGTGCGCTTCGAGGGCCTTCCGCGGGTCGACCTCTGTGACGATCGTCTGCGCGCCCATCCCGCGGGCCTTACGTGCGATGCCGCGGCCACAGTAGCCGTAGCCGCCGACGACGACGGTCTTGCCCGAGAGCATCGTGTTGGTCGTGATCATCACGTTCGACAGCGAGGACTCGCCGGTGCCGTGGACGTTGTCGAAGAAGTGTTTCATCGGCGTGTCGTTGACGCCGTAGACCGGGAACTCGAGGACGTCCTCGTCTTCCATAGCCTCGAGGCGGGTGATCCCGGCCGTGGTCTGCTCGCCGCCGCCGATCACCTGCCGGGCGACGTCTGGGTGGTCCGCGTGGACCTTCGCGATCAGCTCGCAGCCGTCGTCGAGGATGAAGTCGGGTTCGGCCTCCAGCAGTCGGTGCTGGCCGTCGGCCCACTCCTCCTCGGTCATGCCGGCTTCGACGAACGTCTCGACGCCGTCCTGGTCGCGAAGGGCGTCCACCACCTCGCCCTTGGTGCTGTAGGGTTCGCTCCCGGTGACGAGAACCTCGGCCCCCGCGTCGCGCAGAGTCTCGATTAGCACGCCCGTCTTCTGCTCGAGGTGGGAGGCCAGCGCGACGCTGTACCCCGAGAGCGGCTGTTCCTCGCCGTACTCGTCGGCGAGCGATCGCAGGATGGGCGTGTAGTCGCGCGTCCAGGCGAGCGGGTCGGTCTGGTCTGACATACCGTGGTCAACGTCGTTGCACCATCATAAATCCCGCTGACGGTCAGCACGATCGACCGAGGGCACGCCGACGAGGCGAGACACTCAGACGGTCCCGTACCCCTGCAGTCGGAGCCAAACCGACGCGGCCGCGACCGCGAGACCGAGGACGACGACCAGCCAGTCGGCCGTCCCGAACGGCTGCCTGTTGTAGAACGATCGCTCGCCGCGGGTGTCGAAGCCGCGCGCCTCGAGCGCCATCGCCTGCGTCTGGACGTTCCGGATCGCGGTCATGAACACCGGGATCAGGAGCGGGACGTAGCTCCGGAGCAGGGTGATCGGGTTACGTCCGCCGACCTCGTGGCCGCGTGCGGCCTGGGCCTGTCGCACCGTGTTGGCCGACCCAAGGAACGTCGGGAACAGCCGTAAGGCGGTGCCGACGGCGAAACAGAACGCGTACGGGATGCCGATCGATCGCATCCCCGCGACGATCTCCTCGTTTGAGGTCGTGGTCACGAACAGCAGCCCGCCCACGATGAACGCCGCGATCCGTTGGGATCGGCCGAGCGCGAACAGCACCTCCCGTTCGGTGATCGACCCGAGCGGCGTCGAGAGCAACACGTCCCCGCCGGGGTCGGTGAACGCCGGCCAGACGGCGAAGCCGACGAGGAACAGCGCGACCACGATGAACGAGAGGCGTTTGAAGTTCGGCCAGCCGCCGACCGCGACGAGCGCGACGAACGAGGCCGCGAGCGGGACGAACACCCACAGCGGGTCGCCGAAGGCGTAGGCCGCCACGAACACGCCCAGGAGCAGTCCCATCTTCGAACGCGCGTTCAGGCGGTGGAGGAACGTGTCGCGATCGACGTACAGCGACGGCGAGGAACTCACGCGCGTTCACCTCCGGTGGCGTCGTCAGTGTCACCGTCGGCGTTTCTCGCGCCGTCGGTATCGTCGTCGTCGCAGTCACCGTCATCGCGTCCGCCGTCGGCGCGACTGTCGGCGTCCGACGCGTCCCCGCTCGCCACCGATCCGGTGGAGCGAGCCGTTTCGGTCTCGGACGCCTGCCCGCCGCCGAGTC